>NZ_JZRI01000083.1:0-6523 GCF_000952175.1 Pseudomonas sp. ES3-33
TTGGTTTGATCCAATAGAATTTTGTTTTCTGACGAACCAAATAGGCGTGCGCCAAGAAAACGATAAATCTAGACAAGACCAGACTCGCTACCATCCATTCTAACATCGGCCCCCAAATCAGGACTGTAATAGCCGGCATGCCAAAATTTGCCAACCCAAGCAACACTCTCAAGAGATTGACGTTGCCAAACTCTTCATAGGCTTCCAGCACCCCCCTCAGACCGGACGTCAGTGTAGTCAAAGGTATGCCCACAGAGGCTATCAAGAGAGAGATGACAACATCATGCTGTAACTCAGGGCTGACACTCAACCATCGCATCCCCAATGGAAATGCTGTACACGCAAGGAGTACCCCGCCAAAAACTCCGGCCGCCAAAACCATGACAAGACCGAGATTTATAATTCTTGAAACTTCTTCCTTCGTCCCACCGGCGAGTTTTTTGGCAACGGTTTGAGTTAACGCACGACCGAGACCGAAATCAAACAAGCTAAAATAGCCTATCAAAACCCAGACAAGAGTTAAAATTCCGAATATCTCAACACCCGCCCTGTTCAGCAAGAAGGGTATAGTCACAGCCCCCAACAAAAATGGGGCTCCGCTGCCTAGCAAGTTCCACAATGTATTCTTTCTAAGAGACATTCTAATAGCTCACGTAATGAAATCATGCGGCCTCCGAACGACTCCAGAGTCCCGGCGTGGATTGCATTCCTCCGGATTACCGCCGAGTCGGCGGCAAACCTTATTTTGTCAGATCCCTGCCAATCTGACAGGCCCGCCTCGCCGGCCAGACATTCTCACGCGATACCGGGACCTCTTCAGTATCTTCTCTAAGAGTTGGATAATTGCGTGAAGCTAGGACAAAACTAGGCACCCTTTTTGGTCAGTACCAAATAACGAATCAATGCAATCATGACTCCTAGTATCGTGCCCAGCAGCAGTCCCAGCAGAATGATCAGGCCTTTCTTTGGCTTGATGGGGCGGTCTGGTTGTTCGATGGGACCATCTTGCCGGTAAACAGAAACGGTCTCTGGACTAACCTGCAGATCTTGATAAAAACTTTGCTTGATCTGCAACGCTCTCAGCTTTTCGATGAAGGGGTCATCAGACTTACGATTTTCCAGGTTTTCGATTTCAGCTTTGAGCGCTTTGCTACCACGCATGTAAGTCAACTGTCCGTCCATTGCCGCAGACACCTCAGCAGAGAGATTGCCAGAGATAATGGGAGGGTTTTGCAGACCAATTGCCTCGGCAATCGTAAGCGCTTCTCGCAATCGCGTAATAGAGTCCTGGCGGATTCGGCTCTCGGTCTCCTGAATGGTGCTGATCTGCTGACCGAGGTTCCGGGCCCGGACCTCCGCTTCGCGCGTAGTGTTTCTTATCATTTCGTTCTCGGCAGCACTACCCGCCCTGGCTGCAAATGTTTTCACCCATTCAGTGACTTGGGCGGCGTCCTCACCCTCTGCGGCGATGGAATAGCGATCTGGCTGCTCCTTGGTAGGAAAACCGATAGTCAGCTCTCTCAAGAATTTGGAATACAGTACATCTTGCGAACCACCGCGCTCGGACTCTGAGAGTGAAGGCAGGTAAGTGTCCTTAAAAAAGGCGCGACGTAATGTTTCGCTCTGCAGGCAGCGTGTGAACACGTCATAGACATCTTTGATCGTAAAAGGTGTCAGTTCTGAGTCTCTGGTCCGCCCGTAGTTAAAATCGGCAATTCCGTTCAAGGTAGGCGGCTGGAGATAAACGCGGGCCTCATAGACAGGCTTACTGACGAATGCATACGTTGCAGCTGCCAGTGTTACGATCAAGGCAACGCCCACGATCAGAAATTTTTGAGCCCACAACGCCACAACCAGTTCATACAGGTTGATCTCATTCATGCCCTGCGTGTTTGCCGGGTTGTTCGCCATATCAGGTTTAACCTTTTCAATATTTCGGTGGATTGGATGCAAATGTCATCCTCTTCAGCATCCATTTATCAGCTTCTGCCTCCCCCTTCTGACGCACTGCCATCAGATTCCTTGCGGGCGAGAATCGAACAATGGAAGTAGCGCCCTGGCATCCTCCAAAAATCGGTAAAACTTGATGATTTGAGATCAGTAGCGGGTTCTGTTGCTTCCCGTAGATCAGCATCGATACAGGCAATACATATCCTGAACTTTTATTCTCCAAGACATCACCATCATCTACCGCGTGCAGTAATCTATCCCAGGGAACCTTGTCACAGGGATGGATTACTGCACACGTAGGTGCATAGCGACTTGGATAACCGCTCAGACATCAAGTCTCCCGATTCAATGGGAAGGATTATCCAGCAATTTCTGCAGATACTGACCATAGCCCGTTTTCTTCAATGCCGCTGCTTGAGCGGCCAACTGGTCTGCCGTGATCCAACCGCTGTTGTAAGCGATTTCTTCGAGGCAAGCGACTTTCAGGCCCTGCCGTTGCTCAATTGTATGCACGAAGTGGCTTGCCTCAAGCAGGGAGTCGTGTGTCCCCGTATCCAACCAAGCAAAGCCCCGGCCCAGCATTTCAACATTCAGGGCGTTTTTCGTAAGATAGGCACGATTCACATCGGTGATTTCCAGCTCACCACGCTCAGAAGGTTTAATGCTCTTTGCAATTTCCACGACTTCGTTATCGTAGAAGTACAAACCCGTGACTGCGTAGCTGGATTTTGGCTTAAGCGGCTTCTCTTCAATGCTTAAAGCGCGACCAGACTTATCAAACTCGACAACACCAAAGCGTTCCGGATCGGAAACATGGTAGCCGAACACCGTCGCGCCATGTTGCTGCGACGCGGCTGAGCGCAAGTTGTCGGAAAAGTGCTGACCGTAGAAAATATTATCTCCAAGAATCAGGCAGCAAGGGTCCTTACCGATGAACTCTTCACCGATGATGAAAGCTTGTGCCAGGCCATCAGGGCTAGGCTGCTCTGCATAGGTGAGTTTGATACCGTAAAGACTGCCGTCACCCAGAAGTTTTTTGAAGCATGGAAGATCTTCAGGAGTCGAAATGATCAGAATTTCACGCA
This sequence comes from Pseudomonas sp. ES3-33, assembly GCF_000952175.1. Classification (NCBI taxonomy): domain Bacteria; kingdom Pseudomonadati; phylum Pseudomonadota; class Gammaproteobacteria; order Pseudomonadales; family Pseudomonadaceae; genus Pseudomonas; species Pseudomonas sp. ES3-33. The sequence goes on from NZ_JZRI01000083.1 coordinate 3,036, forward strand.
TACCCGCGAGCATTAGAACCGACAAAGGATAGAAAATCATCGGCTTATCATAAATCGGTAGCATTTGCTTCGAAACACCCAACGTAAGTGGGTGGAGCCGAGTGCCTGAGCCGCCTGCGAGAATGATTCCTTTACGATTTGTTGTAGTCATTTGTTCAGAACTTCCATAAGCATTCGGGATACGCCACTTTGCCAATCCGGCAAGTGCAAAGAAAAATTGTCACGCAGCTTCCGAGTATTCAGTCTCGAATTCAAAGGACGGCGTGCAGGCGTTGGGTACGCGGTAGTATCTATGGGATCTACAGCTTTGACTGCGAGCTGTTCGGCGTTGGCCTTGGCGAATTCGATCACGTAAGTTGCGTAGCCATGCCATGAAACCTCACCGCTTGCTGCCAAGTGGTATAGACCTGACAGTTCTGGGCGCAGCACAACTTGCTGGATCGCTAACGCCGTCACATCTGCAATCAGATCGGCGCCCGTGGGCGCCCCTATCTGGTCAGCGATGACATTTAATGTTTCGCGATCTTTAGCCAGTCGAAGCATGGTCTTGGCAAAGTTGCTTCCACGAGCGCCGTATACCCAACTGGTGCGGAATATCAGATGCTTGCATCCGGATTCAATGACCGCTTGCTCTCCCGCCAACTTGCTGGAGCCGTAATGATTTACGGGGGCGACGGCATCAGTTTCCTGCCAAGGCGTAGAGCCCTGCCCGTTGAAGACGTAATCGGTGGAGTAGTGAATCAGCAAGGCACTCATGGCTGCAGCTTCTTCTGCCATGACCTTAGTTGCCAGACCGTTAACCGTGTCTGCCAATTCCGTTTCCGACTCTGCCTTGTCCACGGCGGTGTACGCGGCGGCGTTGACGATGATGTCAGGCTTGACCTGACGAATCGTCGCGCGCAATGCGTCGAGATCAGAAAGGTCGCCCGACAAGCCATCATGTGTTTGACGATCCAGTGCGATCAGCTCACCCAGTGGAGCGAGGGAACGTTGGAGCTCCCATCCGACTTGACCGTTTTTGCCCAACAGGAGGATTTTCATGCTTTGCCCGAGCGATCCGAGTAGTTCTGGTCGATCCACTGCTGGTAGCTTCCGCTTTTAACGTGCTCTACCCACTCCGTATTACCCAGGTACCATTCAACCGTCTTGCGAATGCCGGTTTCGAAGGTCTCTTCCGGCGTCCAGCCCAGCTCCCGCTGGATTTTGCTGGCATCGATAGCGTAGCGCTGGTCATGCCCAGGACGGTCCTGAACGTAGGTGATCAGGCTGGCATGCGGACGATGTGCGGAGTCTGGACGCAGTTCATCGAGCAATGCGCACAAAGTGTGCACCACTTCGATGTTTTGCTTTTCGTTATGTCCGCCGATGTTATACGTCTCGCCAATTACGCCTTCGGTGACGACTTTATAAAGTGCACGGGCATGATCCTCGACGTAAAGCCAGTCACGTACCTGATTGCCTTTACCGTAAACAGGGAGAGGCTTTCCTTCCAGCGCATTGAGGATGATCAGCGGGATCAATTTCTCAGGGAAGTGGCACGGGCCGTAGTTGTTCGAGCAATTGGTCACCAGTGTTGGCAGACCGTACGTGCGCGCCCAAGCACGTACCAGGTGATCGGAACTGGCCTTGCTGGCGGAGTACGGCGAGCTTGGCTGGTAGGGTGTCGTTTCGGTGAAAAGATCTTCGGGACCTTCCAGGTCTCCATATACTTCATCAGTTGAAATATGATGAAAACGGAAACTGGCTTTACGCGTATCTTCTAGCGCCAGCCAGTAATGCCGTGCGGCTTCCAGCAAGGTGTATGTGCCGATGATATTGGTCTGGATGAATTCAGACGGGCCGGAGATTGAACGATCGACATGAGACTCTGCGGCCAGGTGCATGATCGCGTCCGGCTGGTGTTCGCGCAAAACCCTATCGACCTGGTCACGGTCACAAATATCAACTCGCTCGAATGCATACCGGGAGTCTTGGCTAACCCCTGCCAAAGACTCAAGGTTACCGGCATAAGTGAGCTTATCGACGTTCACGACAGAGTCGGAAGTCTTGGAGATGATATGACGGATCACCGCCGAACCAATGAATCCGGCGCCGCCGGTTACGAGAATTTTCACGCGAAAACATACCCTTGAGTTACTGACAGGGCCGCCAACCGAGCACTGTCTAATCCATTAATGCAAAAGCCGGCAATGAACCGAGGCTACTTGCAGAGTCAGTCTGCCCGACCTCGGAACCAGCCGCTTTCGGACAAGCGAAGCATTTTACAGCTTAATGACTTTTTTACTAATGGATGTAGACAAGCAGCGGCTAAAGGAAAACACATTTTTCAACACGGGCCATGCTCAACCGGGATATTTGGACCGTACGGATTTGCGCTTGATGAACCAACCCAGGAATGGCCCGATCAACATGCCCATCAGTAGGGCGCAAAGCATCGCCAGTGAAACAGGTAGCTGCGGTCCTGACCAACCAAGGAACAGCAAAGAGACCGATTGCTGATTCTCGAGCACGAATGCGAGAGTCGCCAGAACCAGCAACAGGACAAATACTGCCAGCACCACGCGCTTCAAGTTACGCATCAGCAACTCCTTGAAAATCAAAGGCTGTCAAACCTCCTCCTCCTCATCCTCATTAACCCGATCCCGCAGCTCCTTCCCCGGCTTGAAATGCGGAACGAACTTGCCATCCAGGCTAACCGACTGCCCGGTCTTGGGATTGCGCCCTACCCGCGGTGCGCGGTAGTGCAATGAGAAGCTGCCAAAACCTCGGATCTCGATTCGATCCCCGGTGGCCAGGCATTGGGACATTTGTTCAAGCATGGTCTTGATGGCCAGCTCCACATCCTTGGATGAGAGCAGCCCTTGATGGGTGACAATTCGTTCGATCAACTCCGACTTCGTCATATTTTTCCCTTCTTTTTCAAGCAGCTAGATCAGCGCTTCAAAGGTTTTAGCACGCTCGGAGCCATTTGAACAGTCCAAGATTTGACATATCGTTACCGGCTTTGAGTCGCCCTATTTGCGGGCGTCTCAAGCTGGTGGGCCGCTTGTTCAGTCACCTGCAAATCACCAGCATGGTGCGTGTCAGGTAGCCTGCGGGATTAAAACCGAATGGGTATTCATCCTCGTCCTTGGCGTCATCCGACCTTGCAATGACCTTGTAGCCTGCCGCTTTGCACTCCTTGTCGGCGCGCTTGCGGCATTTCTCCCAACCCGAGCCCAGGCCGGAGCAATCGATCTCTATCCCGCTGACACCACGCACCGCATGGGTCTTGGCGCTGGTGGTGCAGCCTGCCAGTGCCAGTACTGCTATGGCGACCATGAGCTTGTTCATGCACTTCCTTATTAGTCAGGCACCCTACCGGAGGGTGCTTGCGCCCTATGCTCTAGAGTAGCTGCAAATAAGCGATTGATCCTGTTAAAGAAAGGGACAGTTTGGTGGGGGTGTTGGTTCAGCGGATGATGCGCGTGGGGCCGATAAAAATCGAA
>NZ_JZRI01000084.1:0-2235 GCF_000952175.1 Pseudomonas sp. ES3-33
AGATGTGTATAAGAGACAGTTACCTCCCTGCTTATGGCTTATTAATGGCGGTCTTGCGAGGGGGCGTATCTGGGGCATTCATAGATACATCTTACATTTCAGCTGCTGTTTATATGGTTTGTTCACTGTTGTATCTGGCGCCCGGTTACCTATGGTGGGCATATCGCGCACTCGTGGTATCGCTGCGGCTTTTAAGTGCTGTAATTCTAGTTAGCTTCCTATTTATTGCTACAGATACGTTCACTGACTTTGTCTACTTTTTTGTTGCTAATGGTGTGGCTTACGTTGGTGAGAGAGAATACGCAGGTGTAGCGTTCTACTATATATATTTTATAGCATCGCCAATGCTGATTTTTCTACTTTGTCATGAAACATGGAAGATGTTGGACAGGCCGTCTCTTAAAGCTGCTGTGTTTCTAATGCTTCCTGTATTTGCATTATTTCTGTCAGGTACCCGTGCGAGCATAATTTTATCTCTGTGCGCTCCTGTTTTTGTATGGATGTGGCACCGGTTTGGACGAGGTGCCATCGCGTTGATATTGTTATCGATCATCTTGGCTTTTACCGCTTTATTGTTCATCGATGTACCTATCGTAAATGAGATGTTTGGAGCCGGGGAACAGAGTAATGCGACGAAGATAGGATATCTGGGAAGTTATGGCGAAATTTTCGCCAGTCCTCAGGTGGTATTGTTCGGTCAGGGATTCAACGCTCATGTGTGGTCACCAGTTCTACAGAACATGTTGCCAGAGGGGGCTAGTAAGACAGAGCTAACGTACGTAGAGCTCCTTCGAGTATTTGGTTTGTTCGGTACCGCGATGCTGGTTTTTCTGCTTGCATTTCTGTCGCTCAGCGGAAAGGTAGCGAAGTCTGGGTATCCATGGATTGCCCCTTCGATATTTCTATATTCTGCGATATCAGCGATCAATCCATACATATTTTCCTCAAATGGGATGCTTTTGATTGGTTTCGCGACTGCGGCCATTGCATTTGCGCCGTCTGTAACCACGCTGGATTCATTGCCTGGTGAGAGTGATAATGGAACGCTTGCCTCTGATGGGCTATGATTATGCCGGCAAATATTGACTTTATAAGGGCTTGGTGATGTTCGAAAATAAAACGCTGCTTATCACTGGAGGTACGGGTTCCTTTGGGAATGCCGTTCTGAAAAGATTTCTTTCTACAGATATCAATGAAATTCGGATCTTTAGTCGGGATGAGAAAAAGCAAGATGATATGCGCAAGCGCTATGCCAGTCCGAAACTGAAATTTTATATAGGTGATGTTCGTGATTACCAAAGTGTTTTAAATGCGACTCGTGGGGTGGACTATATTTTCCATGCCGCAGCACTGAAACAAGTGCCTTCCTGCGAGTTCCACCCGATGGAAGCAGTTAAAACCAACGTGATCGGCACTGATAATGTGCTCGAAGCTTCGATTCAGAACGAAGTAAAGCGTGTAGTGTGCTTAAGCACCGATAAGGCGGTATATCCAATTAACGCAATGGGTATTTCGAAAGCGATGATGGAAAAAGTCATGGTCGCGAAATCTCGAAATGTCGATGAAACCAAGACTGTCATATGCGGCACGCGTTATGGAAATGTGATGGCCTCGCGCGGTTCGGTTATTCCGTTGTTTATTGACCAGATCCGAGCAAGCCAAGCGTTGTCCATTACCGATCCAAATATGACACGCTTTATGATGACGTTAGCCGATGCGGTGGATCTTGTATTATATGCGTTTGAACATGGTAATAACGGGGACCTATTCGTCCAGAAGGCGCCAGCTGCTACAGTAGAGACTCTTGCGCTTGCGTTGACTTCAATGTTGGGACAGCCCGAGCATCCTATTCAGATAATAGGTACCAGGCATGGTGAAAAACTGTACGAAGCTCTATTAAGCCGCGAAGAAATGGCCTGTGCGGAAGACATGGGTGAATATTTTAGAGTGCCACCTGATTTGCGTGATTTGAACTACAGCAAATTCGTAGAGCAAGGCGAAGAAAAGATTTCCACGATGGAAGATTATAATTCGCACAACACCGAGCGTTTGGACGTCGAAGGTATGAAGAAACTGTTGTTGAAACTCGATTTCATGCGTGCCATCCAGCGCGGCGAACATGCAGTGCCTGAGGAATAAAGAATGAGAGTCTTGATTACCGTTGCGAATGGATTTGTCGGCAAAAACCTTATCGCTCACTTACAGGAGCGCCAAGACGTTGTGGTGCTCCGATTT
>NZ_JZRI01000085.1:0-38820 GCF_000952175.1 Pseudomonas sp. ES3-33
AGGCAAAAAGCCTAAGGAGCTGCACGGCTTCCAGATCCCTCCCTCGATGATCAGTCGAGAACTATCGCTCCTGATGGAGCGATAGTCGAGATACAAGGAGCTGCCGAAGGCTGCGATCTTTTGATCTGCGCTTTTATTTAAGGGCAAGATCAAAAGATCGCAGCCTTCGGCAGCTCCTACGGGAGCGGCAAGATCAAAAGATCGTCCGATCGCGGCCCGAGCCCTCGGCAGCTCCTACGAGGATTGAATTTACGGTCATGGGAGGGCCCTGGCGCTGCGAAAACCGGCCATCATTCACAAGTCAATTGATTCAAGTCATTACACCATCGGATAAATTCTCCCAACGTGACCAAAGGTCGCACCCTCGGACTAGAGCTACAGGCGTATCATTGCGCCACTGCAACACCTCTTTTTGACCGCGGTCGGCATGTACTGACCGGGGCATTTTTCCACTGCCGTGGGATGCAATGATGAGCAACCAGATACCGGTACACGACGTCACGCCACCCACCAAGAACGCGAATAACAGCGTCGACCTCTACGCCTCTCGAGAAAAGATCTACACCCGGGCTTTCACCGGCCTGTTCCGCAACCTGCGGATGATGGGCGGCGCGCTGCTGTTCCTGCTCTATTTCGGCACGGTATGGCTCAACTGGGGCGGGCACCAGGCGGTCTGGTGGAACCTGCCGGAGCGTAAGTTCTTCATCTTCGGCGCCACGTTCTGGCCCCAGGACTTCATCCTGCTGTCCGGGATCCTGATCGTCAGCGCCTTCGGCCTGTTCTTCATCACCGTGTACGCCGGGCGAGTCTGGTGCGGCTATACGTGCCCGCAAAGCGTCTGGACCTGGATTTTCATGTGGTGCGAGAAGGTCACCGAAGGCGACCGCAACCAGCGCATCAAGCTCGACAAGGCGCCGATGAGCGCCAACAAGCTGCTGCGCAAGCTCAGCAAGCACTCGCTCTGGCTGTTGATCGGTTTTGTCACCGGCATGACCTTTGTCGGGTATTTCTCGCCGATCCGCGAGCTGACCATCGACTTCTTCACCGGCCAGGCGGATGGCTGGTCGTATTTCTGGGTCGGGTTCTTCACCCTGGCCACCTACGGCAACGCCGGCTGGTTGCGCGAGCAGGTGTGCATCTACATGTGCCCGTATGCGCGTTTCCAGAGTGTGATGTTCGACAAGGACACGCTGATCGTCTCCTACGACCCGCGCCGGGGTGAAAGCCGTGGCCCGCGCAAGAAAGGCGTCGACTACAAGGCCCTGGGCCTGGGCGACTGCATCGACTGCACCATGTGCGTCCAGGTGTGCCCCACCGGCATCGACATTCGCGACGGCCTGCAAATCGAATGCATTGGCTGCGCAGCGTGCATCGATGCCTGCGACAGCATCATGGACAAGATGGACTACCCGCGCGGCCTGATCAGCTACACCACCGAGCACAACCTGTCCGGCCAGAAAACCAATAAGCTGCGCCCGCGCCTGATTGGCTATGCCGTGGTGCTGCTGGCGATGATCGGCTTGCTGATGACGGCCTTCTTCATGCGTTCGCTGGTGGGTTTCGACGTCAGCAAGGACCGCGTGCTGTACCGCGAGAACGCCGAAGGGCGGATCGAAAACGTGTACAGCCTGAAGATCATGAACAAGGACCAGCGTGACCACACCTACCTGCTTGAAGCAACCGGCCTGCCGGACCTCAGGCTGCAAGGCAAGCGTGAGATCAAGGTCGCTGCCGGGGAAATTTTCAGCCAACCGGTGGAACTGTCCAGCGCGCCGGAGCAATTGCCATCGAGCACCAACGAGGTGAAATTCATCCTCAAGGATGCCGATGACGACAGCGTCCACGTTGAAGCCAAGAGCCGATTCATCGGCCCACAAATTCGTTGAGAGAAGTGAACATGCCTGCAGCAAACACGACGAGCCCCTGGTACAAGCACCTCTGGCCGTGGATCATCATCGCCATCCTGGCCTGCTCGGTGACCCTGACCCTGTCGATGGTGACCATTGCGGTGAACAACCCGGACAACCTGGTCAACGACAACTACTACGAGGCCGGCAAGGGCATCAACCGTTCGCTTGATCGCGAGCTGCTGGCGCAGACCCTGAAACTGCGCGCCAGCGTGCACCTGGACGGGATGACGGGCGAAGTCGACCTGCACCTGACCGGCGACAGCCAGCCAAAAACCCTGGAACTGAACCTGATCTCGCCGACTCAGCCGGAAAAGGATCGCAAGATCACCCTGACCCACAGCGACACCGAGGCCGGCCGCTACATTGGCCAGGTGAACGACAAGGTTGAAGGGCGTCGGTTTGTCGAGCTGCTGGGCGTGGAAAACGACAAGACCTGGCGCATGTTCGAAGAAGAACAGGTCAGCCATGACAAGGACCTGCTGCTGGGCGACGAGCCGCTGCAGGGTGCGGAAGACCTGAAGAAATAATAGCCTGCCCAGGCTGCCTGTGGGGCTGCCGTAGGAGCTGTGGTGGGAACTGTCGTAGGAGCTGTCGAGTGAAACGAGGCTGCGATCTTTTGATGTTGTTTTTTCGAGCAAGATCAAAAGATCGCAGCCTCGTTTCACTCGGCAGCTCCTACAGGGTTCGACAAATTCAACAGGTTTAACAAGTGCAACAGGTTCAACTCACCGGCATCTGCTCAGCCCAGACGATTTAGACTCCCCCATGACCACACCAACCCCCTGCTATCACTGCGCCCTCCCCGTCCCGGGCGGCAGCCGCTTCACCGCCATTGTGCTCGGGCAAACCCGCGAGTTCTGCTGCCCGGGTTGCCAGGCCGTGGCCGAAGCCATTGTGGCCGGGGGGCTGGAAAGTTATTACCAGCATCGCAGCGAAGCATCGGCCAACCCCGAAGCCTTGCCGGTGCAACTGGTGGACGAACTGGCGCTCTACGACCGCACTGACGTGCAGGCGCCGTTCGTGCGTCACGAGGGCGATCTGGCCGAAACCACCCTGCTGATGGAAGGCATCAGCTGCGCGGCCTGTGGCTGGCTGATCGAAAAACACCTGCGCGCCCTGCCTGGCGTCGCCGAAGCCCGGCTCAATCTGTCGAACCATCGCCTGCATGTACGCTGGGCCGATGCGCAATTGCCGTTGAGCCAGGTGCTCGGCGAATTGCGCCACATCGGCTACGCCGCACACCCCTATCAGGCCGACCGCGCCAGTGAACAACTGGCCAGCGAAAACCGCCTGGCCCTGCGCCAACTCGGCGTGGCCGGCCTGCTGTGGTTCCAGGCGATGATGGCGACCATGGCCACCTGGCCCGAATTCAACATCGACCTGAGCCCCGAGCTGCACACTATCCTGCGCTGGGTCGCGCTGTTTCTGACCACGCCGATCGTGTTCTACAGCTGTGCGCCATTCTTCAAAGGTGCCATGCGCGACCTGCGCACCCGGCACCTGACCATGGACGTCTCGGTCTCGCTGGCCATCGGCAGCGCCTACCTGGCGGGGATCTGGACATCGATCACTGGCGTCGGCGAACTGTATTTCGATGCGGTGGGCATGTTCGCCCTGTTCCTGCTGGCCGGACGCTACCTGGAACGCCGCGCCCGGGAGCGCACGGCCGCCGCCACCGCGCAACTGGTCAACCTGTTGCCTGCCTCGTGCCTGCGCCTGGGTGCGGACGGCCAGAGCGAGCGCATCCTGCTCAGCGAATTGCGGCTGGGCGATCAGGTGCTGGTGCATCCCGGCGCTATCCTGCCGGCCGATGGCAGGATTCTCGACGGCCAGTCCAGCGTCGACGAATCCCTGCTCACCGGCGAGTATCTGCCGCAACCGCGCACCCTGGGCGATGCGGTCACCGCAGGAACACTGAACGTCGAGGGCGCGCTGACCGTTGAAGTCCTGGCACTCGGCCAGGACACGCGCCTGTCGGCTATCGTCCGCCTGCTGGACCGCGCCCAGGCGGAAAAACCGCGCCTGGCGGAAATCGCCGACCGCGCCGCCCAGTGGTTTTTGCTGTTGTCGCTGATCGCTGCCGCCGTGATTGGCCTGGTGTGGTGGGAGCTGGACTCCTCGCGGGCCTTCTGGATCGTGCTGGCCATGCTCGTGGCGACCTGCCCGTGCGCCTTGTCCCTGGCGACGCCGACGGCGCTCACGGCGGCCACCGGCACCTTGCACAAGCTGGGCCTGCTGCTGACTCGCGGGCATGTGCTGGAAGGCCTGAATCAAATCGACACGGTGATTTTCGACAAGACCGGCACCCTCACCGAAGGGCGCCTGGCGCTGCGTTCGATCCGCCCCCTCGGTGCGCTCGACAGTGACCAGTGCCTGGGCCTGGCGGCGGCGCTGGAGAACCGTTCCGAACATCCAATTGCCCGGGCGTTTGGTCGCGCGCCGCTGGCCGCCGAGGAAGTGCACAGCACGCCGGGGCTGGGGCTTGAAGGCCTGGTCGGCGAGCAGCGTCTGCGCATTGGCCAGCCGGGTTTTGTCTGCGAACTGAGTGGCGCAGCAGTGCCGGCGATGCCCGATGAGCCTGGCCAGTGGTTACTGCTTGGCGACGCGCATGGCCCCCTGGCCTGGTTTGTCCTCGACGACCGCCTGCGCGCCGATGCGCCGGCGCTGTTGGCGGCGTGCAAAGCCCGGGGCTGGCGCACGCTGCTGCTGTCCGGCGACAGTTCGCCGATGGTCGCCAGCGTTGCCGCCGAGCTGGGCATCGATGAAGCCCGGGGCGGCCTGCGCCCGGATGACAAACTGCAGGTGCTGCAGCAGCTGCACCGCGAAGGGCGCAAGGTGCTGATGCTCGGCGACGGGGTCAACGACGTACCGGTGCTGGCCGCCGCCGACATCAGTGTCGCCATGGGTTCGGCCACTGACCTGGCGAAAACCAGCGCCGACGCCGTGCTGCTCTCCAACCGCCTGGACGCGCTGGTGCAGGCGTTCAGCCTGGCGCGCCGCACCCGGCGGGTGATCATCGAGAATCTATTGTGGGCCGGGTTGTACAATGGCCTCATGTTGCCCTTCGCTGCCCTCGGCTGGATCACCCCGGTGTGGGCGGCGGTCGGCATGTCCATCAGTTCGTTGACCGTGGTGCTCAATGCCCTGCGCCTGACTCGCCTGCCGAGCGCGCCGGCCATCAGCGCCACGCCACAAACCCGCCCGCTGCCGGCCTGAGCCGCGCGGGCATGGAGTGAACCCATGCCAGCCTTATACGTGATGATCCCGGCCGCGCTGCTGATCGTGGGCATTGCGATCTACATTTTCTTCTGGGCCGTGGACAGCGGCCAGTACGACGACCTCGACGGCCCGGCCCACAGCATTCTGTTCGACGACCAGGACCCCAAGCACACCGCTGCAGTCGACGAGGCCAGCGGTCACGTGGACAAGCCTGAAGACAAGGCCCCGCCCCATGCTTGAATTGGCACCCCTGCTGGTGTCTGCGGTGATCCTGGGCCTGCTCGGTGGCGGTCATTGCCTGGGCATGTGCGGCGGCCTGATGGGCGCCCTGACCCTGGCGATCCCCAAGGAGCAACGCAGCCGGCGCTTTCGGCTGCTATTGGCGTACAACCTGGGGCGAATCCTCAGTTATGCGACCGCGGGACTGCTGATCGGCCTGGCGGGCTGGGCGGTGGCCAACAGCCCGGCGGCGATGTTCATGCGGGTGCTTGCCGGGTTGCTGCTGATCGCCATGGGCCTGTACCTGGCCGGCTGGTGGAGCGGCCTGACCCGCATTGAAAGCCTCGGTCGCGGTCTGTGGCGGCATATCCAGCCGGTTGCCAACAAACTCCTGCCGGTCTCCAGCCTGCCCCGGGCTTTGCTGCTGGGCGCCCTCTGGGGCTGGTTGCCGTGTGGCCTGGTCTACAGCACGTTGCTGTGGGCGGCGAGCCAGGGCAATGCGTTGGACAGTGCATGGCTGATGCTTGCGTTTGGGCTGGGGACCTGGCCGGTGCTGCTGGCTACCGGGCTGGCTGCCGAACGCGTTACCGCGTTATTGCGCAAGCGCAGCGTGCGCATGACCGGGGGGTTGCTGGTGATACTGTTCGGCCTGTGGACCTTGCCGGGGCCGCATCAGCATTGGTTGATGGGGCATTAAGATCAAAAGATCGCAGCCTTCGGCAGCTCCTACAGGTGATCACACATTTTGCGTACACCGACACCCTGTGGGAGCGGGCTTGCCCGCGATGGGGCCTGCACTGGCGACACAACTCTCTATTCTTGATGCAAATCAAGATGCCCCATTGCCCCACCCCCTAGACTCGCCAACACTGCCAGCCTATCCGGGGGAATGCCCGCATGATGCTCGACGCCATTCGTTGGGACACCGATCTGATCCGCCGTTATGACCTGGCGGGACCGCGCTACACCTCCTATCCGACCGCCGTGCAATTCGACGCCACTATCGGCAGCTTCGACCTGTTCCATGCCCTGCGCGAAAGCCGCAAGGCGCTACGGCCGTTGTCGCTTTATGTGCACGTGCCGTTCTGCGCGAACATCTGCTATTACTGCGCCTGCAACAAGGTCATCACCAAGGACCGCGGCCGCGCACACGCCTATTTGCAGCGCCTGGAACAGGAGATCCAGCTGATCGCCTGCCACCTCGACCCGACACAAAAGGTCGAGCAACTGCACTTCGGCGGCGGTACCCCGACGTTCCTCAGCCATGACGAGCTGCGCCAACTGATGGCGCAACTGCGCAAGCATTTCAATTTGCTCGACGACGACTCCGGCGACTACGGCATCGAGATCGACCCGCGTGAAGCCGACTGGTCAACCATGGGCCTGCTGCGCGAACTGGGGTTCAACCGCGTCAGCATCGGCCTGCAGGACCTGGACCCTGCCGTGCAGCGAGCGGTCAATCGCCTGCAGAGCCTGGAGGAGACCCGCGCAGTGATCGACGCCGCGCGCACCCTGCAGTTTCGCTCGATCAACATCGACCTGATCTACGGCCTGCCAAGACAAACGCCGGACAATTTTGCCCGCACCGTCGAGGAAGTCATCGCGCTGCAACCGGATCGGCTGTCGGTGTTCAACTACGCCCACCTGCCAGAACGCTTCATGCCCCAGCGGCGGATCAACAGCAACGAGTTGCCGACCCCGGCGCAGAAGCTGGAAATGCTGCAGCGCACCATCGAACAACTGACCGCCGCCGGTTACCGCTACATCGGCATGGACCACTTCGCCCTGCCCGACGACGAGCTGGCGATCGCCCAGGAAGAATCAACCCTGCAACGCAATTTCCAGGGCTACACCACCCACGGTCACTGCGATCTGATTGGCCTGGGCGTGTCTGCCATCAGCCAGATCGGCGATCTGTACTGCCAGAACAGCAGCGACCTGAATCTCTACCAGAACGCTCTCGCCACTTCTCAACTGGCGACCAGCCGCGGCCTGCTGTGCAATGCCGATGATCGGGTGCGCCGTGCGGTGATCCAGCAGCTGATTTGTCGCTTCAGCCTGGAGTTCGCCGAGATCGAGCAGGCATTCAACATCGATTTTCGCGGCTACTTCGGCGAACTGTGGCCGCAATTGCAGACGATGGCCAAGGACGGCCTGATCGAGCTCGACAACGATCGCATCACCGTACTGCCCGCCGGGCGATTGCTGGTGCGCTCGGTGTGCATGGTGTTCGACCGTTATCTGGAACAACAAAATCGCGAGCGGTTTTCCAAGGTGATCTAATGACCTGGGTCAAATCGCCCCGTGCTGGTCGGATAGTCCTCTGGTGGGTTACCCTTACGTCTTATGTGTGTTTTTCCCACAAGGATTGAAGAAATGTCCGAGCCAGTAAAACTGCGCGCTCATGGTCAGGCCCACTGCAAGGATTGCAGCCTGGCCCCGCTGTGCCTTCCACTTTCGCTGAATCTGGAAGACATGGATGCGCTGGACGACATCGTCAAACGTGGCCGCCCGCTGAAAAAGGGCGAGTTCCTGTTCCGCCAGGGCGACACATTCGATTCCGTTTATGCAGTACGCTCCGGCGCCCTGAAGACGTTCAGCCTCAGTGATGGTGGCGAAGAGCAGCTGACTGGCTTCCATCTGCCGAGCGAACTGGTCGGCCTGTCGGGCATGGACACTGAAAAACACCCGGTTTCCGCGCAAGCCATGGAAACCACCTCGGTGTGCGAGATTCCGTTCGAGCGCCTGGACGAACTGGCCGTGCAATTACCGCAATTGCGCCGCCAGCTGATGCGCGTGATGAGCCGCGAGATCCGCGACGACCAGCAGATGATGCTGCTGTTGTCGAAGAAGACCGCCGACGAGCGCATCGCCACGTTCCTGGTTAACCTCTCGGCCCGCTTCCGCGCCCGGGGCTTCTCGGCCAACCAGTTCCGCCTGAGCATGTCGCGCAATGAAATCGGCAACTACCTGGGCCTGGCGGTGGAAACCGTCTCCCGGGTGTTCACGCGCTTCCAGCAGAACGAATTGATTGCGGCTGAAGGCAAGGAAATCCATATCCTCGATCCGATTCAGCTGTGCGCCCTGGCCGGCGGTTCCCTGGAAGGCTGATCACGGCAAAGGCGGTTGAGCGCAACGGTTCAGCCGCCGTTATACTGTGACGTTTGCAGCCTGCCAGGACACCTCGACGATGGTCTTCGACTCCTTCGACATCAAATCCCTGATCCGCCCCGTGATCGACTTTCCAAAGCCGGGCGTGATCTTTCGCGACATCACCCCGTTGTTCCAATCGCCCACGGCCCTGCGCCTGGTGATGGACAGCTTTGCCCACCGTTATGTCGAAGCCGACTTCACGCACATCGGTGCAATGGACGCTCGCGGCTTCCTGATCGGCTCGGTGCTGGCCTATCAGTTGAACAAGCCGTTGGTGCTGTTTCGCAAGCAAGGCAAGTTGCCGGCTGATGTGCTGGCCGAGGGTTATGCCACCGAATATGGTGAGGCCTTCCTGGAAGTGCATGCCGACAGCCTGTGCGAGGGTGACTCGGTGGTGATGTTCGATGACCTGATTGCCACTGGCGGGACGTTGATTGCAGCGGCCAACCTGATCCGGCGCATGGGCGCGCGGGTGCATGAAGCGGCGGCGATTATTGATTTGCCGGAGCTGGGTGGGTCGCAGAAGCTGGAAGATATGGGGATACCGACTTTTTGCCTGACGCAGTTTGCGTTGACTGATAAGTAAGTCGCCCGTTCCGACGCCATCGCGGGCAAGCCCGCTCCCACAGGGTTCTCTGTCATGCACATGATTTGTGTACGGAGAGGATCTTGGTGGGAGCTGGCCTGCCAGCTCCCACAGGGTTCTTTGTCATGCACATGATTTGTGTACGGCGAGGATCTTTGTGGGAGCTGGCCTGCCAGCGATGGCGTCAGTCGCCATACCGCAAGCGTCAGATCCCCATTTGCTCTCACAGGGTTCTTTGACCTGCACAAGATTTGTATACGGCGCGCACCTTTGTGGGAGCTGGCTTGCCAGCGATGGCGTCAGTCGCCATACCGCCAACCTCAAAGCCCCATCTGCTTGCTGATAATCTCGTTCATCACCTCCCGAGTCCCCCCGCCGATCGAGAGGATCCGGTTATCCCGATACAGCCGCTCCACCAAACTCTCCCGCATATACCCCAGCCCGCCGAGAATCTGCACCGCGTCGGTCGTAATACGATCTGCCGTATCAGTGGCAAAATTCTTCGCCATGGAAATTTCCTTGATCACACTCTGCCCCGCCGCCATTTTCGCCGCCTGGCGATAAGTGAACTCCCGGGAGACTTCCAGTGCAGTGGCCATCTCGGCCAGGCGGTGCTTGAGCACCTGGAACTTGCCGATGGGCTTGCCGAACGCCTCGCGCTGACGTGCCCATTTCAGGCTTTCCTCCAACGCCAGCTGGGCGGTCATGTTGGCCATCAAGGCCAGGGCCAGGCGCTCGCTCTGGAAGTTACCCATGATGCAGGCGAACCCCATGTTTTCGCCGCCGATCAGATTGCCTGCAGGTACGCGGCAATCATCGAAGAACAGTTCGGCGGTGTCCGATGCCCACCAGCCCATTTTCTTCAACTGGCGGCCGACGGTAAAACCGGGGGTACCTTTCTCGATCAGCAGCAGGCTGACGCCGCCGAAGCCGGGGTCACCGGTGCGCACGGCGACGGTGTAGAAGTCTGCGCGAATGCCACTGGTGATGTAGGTTTTGCTGCCGTTGACCCTATAGACATCGCCCTCGCGGACGGCGCGGGTTTGCAGGTTAGCGACGTCCGAGCCGCCGCTCGGTTCGGTCACCGCCAGGGCGCTGATCTTCTCGCCGCTGAGCACCTGGGGCACAACACGATCGCGGACTTCTGGCCTGGCCCATTTGAGAATGGGCGGCAGGCCGATGTCCAGGGAACCCAGACCGGCAACCAGTCCACCGGAGCCGCAGCGCATCAGCTCTTCACTGGCGGCGACCTTGGCGAACAGATCACCTTCGTGTGAGCCGCCGAAAGCTTCGGGGTAACCGATGCCCAGAATCCCGGCCTGGCCTGCCTTCAGATAGAGCTCACGGGGAAAGCTTTCGGCTTCTTCCCATTGGTCGATGTCCGGCAGGATTTCACGCTCGACGAATCGTCTGACGCTGTCGCGGACCAATTGGTGGCTGGGATCGAAGTATTCCTGGAAGGCAGGCATCGGCGAACTCCACTGAAGGTCCAGTGAAGTTAACCGAGCGCTTGCTTGGTTTTCAACCAAAACATGTAGGAGCGAGCTCGCTCGCGATGGTCGTTAACGAAGACGCGGGAAATCTGATACCCCGCGGCGCCCTCGGGTTCATCGCGAGCAAGCTCGCTCCTACAGATATTCGGCGCCATGGGCGATGTGGGAGATATTCGGCGCCGTTTGCGGTGTGGGAGATATTCGGTGCCGTGTGCGGTATGGGAGCAAAGCTTGCCCGCGTTGGCGTCATCACGGAGGTTACAGAGCGATCGGCTTGCGCCCCGCGAAGGAATGCGCCAGCGTCCCGCCATCCACCAACTCAAGCTCGCCACCCAGGGGCACGCCATGGGCGATGCGCGAGGCGATCAGGCCTTTGTTGTTGAGCAGCTGGGCGATGTAGTGCGCCGTGGCTTCACCTTCCACCGTCGGGTTGGTCGCCAGGATCACCTCGGTAAAGGTGCCCGCCTCTTCAATCCGTGCCAGCAGTTGCGGAATGCCAATGGCCTCAGGCCCCAGGCCGTCCAGGGGCGACAGATGGCCCTTGAGCACGAAGTAACGCCCGCGAAACCCGGTCTGCTCTACGGCGTAGACATCCATCGGGCCTTCCACCACGCACAGCAAGGTGTCATCGCGGCGAGTGTCGGCGCACTGCGGGCACAGGTCGTCCTCGGTCAGCGTGCGGCACAACCGACAGTGACCGACGCCTTCCATGGCCTGGCTCAGCGCCGATGCCAGGCGCGAGCCACCGCTGCGATCACGCTCGAGCAACTGCAACGCCATGCGCTGTGCGGTTTTCTGGCCAACACCCGGCAAGGTTCGCAGGGCATCGATCAGTTGGCGAATCAAAGGGCTGAAGCTCATGGGCAAACGTCCGACAAATCAACGAGACGCGGTTTATACCCGCGCCTCTCTTTAGCGTCAATTGCTCAGTCCTGAGCGACCCGCACCACCAGTTTGCCGAAGTTGCGCCCTTCGAGCAGGCCGATGAAAGCTTCTGGGGCATTCTCCAGGCCGTCGACCACGTCCTCGCGGAACTTCACCTTGCCATCGCGCACCCACGGCGCCATGGCGCTGATGAACTCCGGTTGGCGATCACCGTAGTCATCGAACACGATAAAGCCCTGGATGCGCACGCGCTTGGTCAGCAGGGTGCGCTGCAGTTGCGGCAGGCGATCGGGACCAGTCGGTGCTTCGTGGGCGTTGTAGCCGGCGATCAGGCCGCACAGAGGGATGCGCGCCTTGGCGTTGAGCAGCGGCAACACCGCATCGAAGACTTTGCCGCCGACGTTTTCGTAGTAGATGTCCACACCTTGGGGGCACGCCAATGCCAGATCCTCGGCGAAACTCGGGCTCTTGTGATCGATGCAGGCGTCAAAACCCAGTTCCTCGACCACGTACCGGCACTTGTCTGCGCCGCCTGCCACACCCACCACCCGCAGGCCCTTGATCTTCGCCACCTGGCCGACCACCGAGCCCACTGCGCCCGATGCAGCAGCGACCACCAGGGTTTCGCCGGCCTGTGGCTGGCCAATGTCCATCAAGCCCATGTAGGCGGTCATGCCCGGCATGCCGAGCACGCCCAGGGCCATCGACGGGCTTGGGAGGCCGGAGGGCACCGGGATGACGTTGCGCCCGTCGCTGATGCTATGGCTCTGCCAGCCCGTTGCGCCGACCACCAGGTCGCCTTCCTGGAATTTCGGATTAAGCGAACGCACCACTCGACTCACAGCGCCACCGGTCATGACCTCGTCGATTTCAACCGGAGCTGCGTAGGAAGGTGCGTCACTCATGCGCCCGCGCATGTAGGGGTCCAGCGACAGGTAGAGGGTCTGCAGCAGGATCTGACCGTCGGCCAGGTCGGGCAATGCCTCGCGCTCCAGGCGAAAATTCTCTGGGGTCGGCGCGCCTACAGGGCGAGAGGCCAGGACGATACGTTGGTTGAGGGTCAATGCATCTGGCATGTGAGCTTCTCCTTGATCGTTAAATGGGGGGTATAGGGAGCAGACCTTTTTGGTGGTGGGGCGTTCGATGTTTCGTCAGGTAGACCGAGTTGACTGCTTCGCGGGCCGGTCGCGCATGAGCAACCGGCAGAAACAAAAATGCCAAGCTCAACGCCTGGCATTTTTTTGTAGCTCATCCGACGCGCTTTGGCGAATCAGAATGGCAGTTTCATACCCGGTGGCAATTGCATGCCAGCGGTCATGCCGGACATCTTGTCCTGGCTGTTGGCTTCGATCTTGCGCACGGCGTCGTTGACGGCGGCGGCGAATACGGCTTCGAGCATCTCGCGATCATCTTCGCTCAGGCCTTCAACCATGCTTGGGTCGATGCTCACGCGCTTGACGTCGTGACGACCGGTCATCACCACGGTGACCATATCGCCGCCGGCCTTACCGGTGACTTCGGCGTTGGCCAGTTCTTCCTGCATCTTGGCCATTTTTTCTTGCATCTGCTGTGCCTGCTTCATCAGGCCGGCCATGCCACCTTTCATCATGGGAATCACCTCAAAGTACTTGGATTAAAACGGCGCCCGGCACCTGTGGCCGAACGCCTTCAGTTATTAGCCCTGACTGGCCAGGGCTTCGACAGGTTCAATAGTATCGTTACGGATCACCGCACCGAACTGCTGCATCATTTGCTGGATGAACGGATCACCATGGATCGACTCCTCCGCCTCGCGCTGACGGTTCACCCGACGCCGGGACGCGGCCTGGGCCGGGGTTTCCTGTTCTGGCTTGATCAGCTCCATGCTCAGGGTCAGCGTGCGCCCGTGGTACTGGTTCAGCGCGTCGTTGAGGCGACGCTGCTGGGTGGCGTTGAACAGGGCGCTGTGGGCCGGGTCCAGGTGCATCAACCAGTTGTCGCCTTCGACGGAAATCAGCGTGCAGTTGGCAGCGATGCTCCCGGTCATGCCGGAGATCGGCAGTTTCGGGAACAGCTCCAGCCATTGCAAGGCCAGGCCGGTGGCGGGCATGGCGGCCGGCTCGGGTTCTGGCTCGGGCGCAGGCTCGGCAGCGTGTTCGCTGGCCAGTTCATCCAGGTAGCTGTAGGCCGAGTCGATGTCCGGCTCGATGTAATCCTCGTCCAGCGGCGGCTCGTCGTCCAGGTCAGTGCCCGGGGTGGCGGCATCGACTTCTGCCACGGACGGCTCCGGAATAGGCGCGGCGGCCCACTCCGGCGCATCCGGCACCACGCTGTCTGGCGTGGGCAGCGGCATCGGTGGCAATTCGGGCTGCTCGCCAGCGGTCTCGAGCATCGGCTCGACGGCGGGCTGCAGCACGGCCTCGGGCTCGACCGGGTCGTTCCATGGCAGGTCGACCACCTCCTCGATGGCGACCGCCTCCACCAATGGCTCTGGCGGCGCAACCGGCGCAACTGGCTCAGGCGCTGGAACGGGTGCTGGAGCAACAACGGGTGCAGCAACAACAGGCGCAGCTGCCGTAGCGACTACCGGCGCAACAACCGGCGCGGCAGCCACTGAGTTTGCGGAATCAACTGTGGCCTGGCTGATCCCCACTGGCTTTAGCGGCTGCCTCGGGGCGTCCGCCGTATCGGCCGGCCTGAACGCAAGCATGCGCAACAGAACCATTTCGAACCCGCCTCGCGGGTCCGGTGCCAGCGGCAGGTCACGGCGCCCGATCAGGCCCATCTGGTAATAGAACTGCACGTCTTCGGCCGGCAGCGCCTGGGCCAGGGCCAGCACCCGATCGCGGTCGCCATGGCCATTGTCGACACCCTCAGGCAGCGCCTGGGCGATGGCGACACGGTGCAATACGTTGAGAATTTCCGAGAGCACGCCATTCCAGTCCGGGCCTTGCTCCGCCAGGTGACGCACGCCTTCGAGCAGCGCCCTGGCATCGCCTTCGATCAGCGCATGCAGCACGTCGTAGACCTGGCCGTGATCGAGTGTGCCGAGCATCGCTCGCACGTCGGCGGCCATCACCTTGCCCTCACCGAAGGCAATGGCCTGGTCGGTGAGGCTCATGGCATCGCGCATCGAACCGTCGGCGGCGCGACCCAGCAACCACAGGGCATCGTCTTCGAACGGCACGTTCTCGACACCCAGTACATGGGTCAGGTGCTCGACCACGCGCTCGGGCGTCATGTTCTTCAGGGAGAACTGCAGGCACCGCGAAAGAATCGTTGCAGGGAGTTTCTGCGGATCAGTGGTGGCCAGGATGAACTTGACGTAGGGCGGCGGTTCTTCGAGGGTTTTGAGCAGCGCATTGAAGGAATGGCTGGAGAGCATGTGCACTTCGTCGATCAGGTAGACCTTGAAGCGCCCACGGCTCGGGGCGTATTGCACATTGTCGAGCAGTTCGCGGGTGTCCTCGACCTTGGTCCGGCTCGCGGCGTCGATCTCGATCAGGTCGACGAAGCGCCCCTCATCGATCTCCCGGCACACCGAACACTCGCCGCAGGGCGTGGAGGTGATGCCCGTTTCACAGTTCAGGCACTTGGCAATGATCCGCGCGATGGTGGTCTTGCCGACCCCGCGCGTGCCGGTGAACAGGTAGGCGTGATGCAGCCGCTGGCTGTCCAAGGCATTGATCAGAGCCTTGAGCACATGGGTCTGGCCGACCATTTCGCGGAACGAGCGCGGACGCCATTTACGTGCAAGAACCTGATAACTCATCGAAAACCGTCGCCACGAAGGAACACAAGCGGCTAATGCTAGCGGAGCAAGGCCAAAATTGCATCCGATGCCTCGTCTAATCTGGCTAAGATGCACAGCGGGGGCTTTCAACGGCTCAGGTTTCAGACGTACCGGAGCTTTTATGCGGTTGGCCTTGGGGGCATTGTTGTTCGTGAGCTTGACCGGCGCGGCTGCAGACGCGCCGTTGCGCTTCGTGGTGCCCGACAGCTGGACCATGCCGATGGTGCAGTTTGAGCGCGGTCGCCCGACACAGGGCATCCTGTATGACGTGATGCTCAGCCTGGCGACCCAGGTGGGCGTGCCTGCGGAATTTCACGTACTGCCCCGGGCGCGGGTGCAGAGCGCCATGGAGCATGGCGAAATCGATGTGCGCTGTTATGCCGCGCAGTCCTGGCTGCCCAATCAGTCCGGCGACTACATCTGGAGCATTCCGCTGTGGGTTCAGCCCGATGTGCTGCTGAGCCGCCCTGACCCGCTGACCTCCGCCGACCCGGCCCACCTGCCGCGCCAGTCGATCGGCACGGTGCGCGGCTACACCTACCCGACCCTGCAACCGCTGTTCGACGCCGACAAGCTGGACCGCGAAGACGCGCGCAACCAGGAACAGGTACTGGAAAAACTGCTGGCGGGACGTTATCGCTACGCGGTGAGCAACCAGTGGACGATGGACTGGTTCAACCAGCGCTTGCTGCCCGAGCAACAATTGCAAAGTGTTGCTGTGCTTCAGGAGCAGCGGGTGGGGTGTTATGTACGTAATGACCCCAAGGTGCCAGTGCAACGCATCCTGCGCACCTTGCTGCGGATGAAAATGTCCGGGGAGATCGATGACATCATTCGGCTGTATATCGGCAAGCCCTAGGGCGCGATATTGTCAGATCGGCTTGAACTCATCCTTCAGCAAGTCTGCAAACGCGTCGCGCGCGCGATGCGCCGTTGAGTGCCTGTTCCATATGAAATAATTCCGGACCGGCATTAGGTCGGCAAAGGTGTGCCCTTCCAGGTCTCCGATCATCCTGAACTGCTCAAAAACACCGCGTGGCACAAGGGAAACGCCTGCTCCAGAGCTCACACAACCGAGGATAGTGCCGTAGCTCGCTATGCTGGTAATGGCAGCAGGTACTCGATGCTCACCTAGCCAGCTCGTCAGCGCTGTTCGGTAAGGACATCCTTCGGGCCACATGAATACGGCCTTGCCCCTCAAATCCTGCGGGGTGTGGATTTTTCCGAGGCGGGGTGAAGCGATTAACACCAGCTCCTCTTTATAGATTTCCATGTGATCTATATCCGGATGCTGATTTTTGACCGCAATCACCGCACCGTCCAGTTTATAAGCGAGGACGTCATTCACTAACTGCGACCATACCCCTGTGCTGAATTGCATCTGCACAGCGGGATGATGCTGATGAAACCTGGATAACAGTTTGGGCAACCTGCCGGTGGCGGCAGACTCTATTGCACCAATGTTCAATACCCCTGACGGCTCAGCCCCAGGATCCAGCGCTCCGCGAGCCTCCTGGCACAACGAAAGGATTTTATTTGTGTAGCCGAGAAACAACTTCCCGGAGGGGCTGATCACAAGCCCCCTGCCCTGTCTGATAAAAAGCGATACGCCCAGCTCTTGCTCCAACAACTTTATTCTGTTTGTTATGTTTGAAGGAACACAATGTAACAATTCGGACGCCCGAACGATACTGCCTTGCTCAGCGACCACCTTGAACATGTTCAGCTGCGACAGCTCCATTTAAATATCGCTCATTTTAAGTGAATGCTTGAATCACTATAAAGCACTTGTTGCGCACTCCTCAAGTAATTAGTGTGCGGGCCTGGCCTGCTTCTAATGCTCTTCCATTTAATAGAAGCCCATGGCCGCATTAATCACTGGATACCTGATGGACGTCGAGCAAGTTCTAATCGCGCTAGGTTTTTTTGCTTTTTGTGGCAGTTTGATTGACGCTGCGGTTGGCGGAGGTGGACTGGTCCAGGTGCCGGCACTGATACACGCGCTACCTGGCCATAGTCTGGCTACGGTGTTCGGAACCAACAAACTGGCTGTCCTGGCCGGCAACCTCTGCTCCATATCCACTTACGTGAGGAGAGTTAGAGTTGTATGGAAGCTCATGCTTCCAACCATGGTTTCAGCATTTATATTCGCTTACCTCGGCGCCCTATCGGTTTCTCTCATTCCGAAAAGGTTTATGGAATATGCAGTTTTTATCATCTTGGTGGCAATGGCGATCTATACCTTTATCAAAAAGGACTTAGGCCGATTCAGCACTGACATACAATGCGGCAGAAGAGAACTCCTGCTTGGCGTATTTTTCGGAGGTTTAATCGGCTTTTATGATGGCGTCTTCGGGCCCGGCAGCGGCAGCCTGCTTCTTTTTGTTTTTGTGAAGTTTTTCGGGTTTGATTTTTTAAATGCTTCAGCCTCGGCAAAACTGGTTAACCTGGGGACATTCAGCGCCGCACTGCTGTTTTTTATTCCATCGGGCAACATTTTATGGGCTGTCGGCGGAGTCGTTGGTCTGTGCAATATCGCAGGCTCGCTCACTGGGGCATTTCTAGCCCTGCGGTATGGCAGCGGATTTATTCGAGTATTTTTTCTGATTCTACTGCTGTTCCTCATCGCGAGGATGGGAATGTCGATATCAGGTTAATCGCTATTTTCGAAGCGCAGAGACTTACAAAAATCACTGCAAACACGCCTGCCCGTCAGAGTTCACCGCTGAGGTGATCTGGACGCTGGCGCATTTTGAGGTTTTTGACTGGAGCATCGTTGCAGGCGCAACGACTTGGAGATAGGTGGTAACCCCATCAGCCACACCCCGGCACACAATGTTCCCGCTGTGGCTGCTTCCTTCCGGATCTGACCAGGTTCACGGGTAATCGTTGCGGGGGGACCGATGGGGTCACCATAACGACACTCACCTGTCGGCGAGCCGCGCCATTGTACCTATCTGAGACGAAGTTACAACCGTTCGACAGGATAAAAAAATATGAGGCCGGTCAATGACATGCGTTGGCCCCTTAAAGATCGTCCGAACGCGGCCCGAGCCTTCGGCAGCGCCCGCCGGAATTATGCTTGCGCCAATACCTCATCCGCCCTGCCACCCTCCCCCTGGATCACCAGGTGGATGAAGTGCAGCTTGGCGATCACCGCTGGTGGCAGGACGAAGGGGTAGAAATCCGGCTGACCCATGCTGCGTGACAGTTCGTTGAGCATGCCGGCGAGTTCGATCCAGGCATTGACGAAGGACAGGAACGCCGGGCCACCGGGATGCTGGGGGTCGTAGAGGGTTTCGAGCGGGAATGGCTGGTAGTCGAAATCCATCTCCCGGGCGCTCATGCCAAACCCCAATGCGGTGTCCACGGCGTCCATCATGTGCAGGTAGTGCGCCCAGGTTTCGGCCCAGTCTTCCCAGGGGTGCATGGTGGCGTAGGCGCTGACGCAGTGTTGCTGCCAGTCCAGGGGGGCGCCCTGCTGGTAATGGCGATCGAGCGCCTCGGCGTAGCTGGCGCGATCGTCGCCGAACAGATTGCGAAACGGCTCCAGCCAGTGACTGTTGGCGATCAGGCGGTCCCAGTAGTAATGACCGACCTCGTGGCGGAAGTGGCCGAGCAGCGTGCGATAAGGTTCGTGCATCTGCACCCGGATTTTTTCCCGATGGGCGTCGTCGGCTTCCTTGATGTCCAGGGTGATCAGGCCGTTGGCGTGCCCGGTGGTGGGCGCCTGCCCTTCGAGATCGACGCCGATGAAATCGAATGCCAGACCGGTTTCTTCGTCGACTGTCTTGGGAATCACCTGCAACCCCAGGCTGACCAGTTGCGCCACCAGACGGCGCTTGGCCGTCTCGACCTTGCGCCAGCGTTCGTGGTTCTCGGTGATGGCCAGGTCCGGGATGGTGTGGTTGAGGCTGCAGGCGATGCACAGCGCGTTGTGGTCATCGGCCGGCAGCAGCCAGTTGCAGGCGGCTGGGGAGTCGAGGTTGGCGCAACGACGGAACAGCCCTGCCTCGGGCTCGGCGTCGAGCAGCCAGGTGTCGGGCTGCGGGCCGGGTTGCAGGGAGGACAGGCGGCTTTTTTCCGGCTGATAGCCCAGCATTGCGGAGCAGGCCAGGCACTGGCTGTTGCTGAAGAACAGCGACTGCCCGCAGCGGCACTGCCAGACCTTGCTGTTGCGGGACGTCTCGCTGATAAAAGGTGCGGCGATGCGGGAACTGAGCTGTTCGAAGAAGCGGTACATGGCGATCTCTCCCTGGGGCTGGCCAAGACTAGATCATTGGGGCTGGGATATCGTTCCCGGAGTTTTGTTGGGTGGATCAAAAGATCGTCCGATCGCGGCCCGAGCCTGCGGCAGCTCCTACGAGTGGTGTGAGCCCTGTAGGAGCTGCCGAAGGCTGCGATCTTTTGATCCTGTTTGTCAGGTCGGGACGCCGTGGTCTTTCAGGAACCCGACAAACGCCTCTTCATCCAGCACCTTCAAGCCCAGCTCGTTGGCCTTGGCCAGTTTCGAACCGGCACCCGGTCCTGCCACCACGCAATGGGTCTTGGCCGATACCGAGCCTGCGACCTTGGCGCCCAGGCTTTCCAGCTTGTCCTTGGCCACGTCGCGGCTCATCAGTTCCAGCGAACCGGTCAGGACCCAGGTTTGCCCGGCCAGCGGCAAGCCTTCGACGACTTTTTTCTCGCTCAGCCAGTGCATGCCGAACTCGGTCAACTGCGCCTCGGCCTTCAACGCGCGCTGGCGATTGTCTTCAATGGCAAAAAACTCCCGCACCGCGTTCGCCTGCTTCTCCGGCAAGGCCTGGCGCATGTCCAGCCAGTCGGCATTCATCACCGCTTCCAGAGAGCCGAACTTGTCTGCCAGCTTCTGTGCGCCGCCCGGGCCGACCGAGGGGATGTGCAGCTTGTCGAGGAACCCGCCCAGGGTGGTGCTGGCGGAGAATTCGGCGCCCAGTTCGCCCTGGTCCTGAATCTCCAGGCCGTGCTTGAGCAATTCGGCGATGACCTGGCGGTTGTGCGCGTCCTCGAAGAAGCTGTGGATCTCGTGTGCCACTTCCAGGCCGACGTCCGGCAAGTACGTGAGCACTTGCGGCAAGGCTTGCTGCACGCGCTCCAGGGAACCCAGGGAGCGCGCCAGGACCTTGGCCGTCTCTTCGCCGACATCGGGAATCCCGAGGGCGTAGATGAAGCGCGCCAGGCTCGGCTTCTTGCTGTCTTCGATGGCGCTGAGGAGTTTTTTGCTCGACAGCTCGGCAAAGCCTTCGAGGTCGACGATGTCCTCGAACTTGAGGGCATACAGATCCGCTGGCGAGCTCACCAGCCCTTCGTCGACCAACTGCTCGACGCTCTTGTCGCCCAGGCCTTCGATGTCCATGGCACGGCGCGAGACGAAGTGGATGATCGCCTGCTTGAGTTGTGCGCCACAGGCCAGGCGACCGACGCAGCGATACACCGCGCCCTCGCTGACCGTTTCGCGGCCCTTGCTGCGCTTGACCAGTTGGGTGCGCTCGACGTGCGAGCCACACACCGGGCACTGCTCGGGAATCTGCACCGCCCGGGCATTTTCGGGGCGGCGCTCGGTGACGACTTGCACCACTTGCGGGATCACATCGCCAGCGCGGCGGATGATCACGGTATCGCCGATCATTAGCCCCAGTCGCGCGACTTCGTCCATGTTGTGCAAGGTCGCATTGGCCACGGTGACACCCGCGACCTTGACCGGTTTCAAGCGCGCCACCGGGGTGACCGCGCCGGTGCGTCCGACCTGGAACTCGACGTCGAGCAATTCGGTGAGTTCTTCCATCGCCGGGAATTTGTGCGCGATGGCCCAGCGCGGCTCGCGCGCACGGAAGCCCAGCTCGCGCTGGGAGGCGATGCTGTTGACCTTGAACACCACGCCGTCGATTTCGTAAGCCAGGCTGTTGCGACGTTCGCCGATGTCGCGGTAGTAATCCAGGCATTCGTCGATACCGTGGGCCAGCTTCAGCTCGCGGCTGATTGGCATGCCCCATTGTTGCAGCTGCTTGAGGTTGCCGATGTGGGTGTCGGCGATATCGGCCGAGACCTGGCCGATGCCATAACAGCAGAATTCCAGCGGACGGTTGGCGGTGATCTTCGAATCCAGCTGACGCAAGCTGCCGGCGGCGGCATTGCGCGGGTTGGCGAAGGTCTTGCCGCCGACTTCCAGCTGCGTGGCGTTGAGCCGCTCGAAGCCGGCTTTGGACATGAACACTTCGCCGCGCACTTCCAGGGTCGCCGGCCAGCCGCTGCCTTGCAGCTTGAGCGGGATGTTGCGCACGGTGCGCACGTTGACGCTGATGTCTTCACCGGTCGTACCGTCGCCGCGCGTCGCGCCGCGCACCAGTACGCCATCCTGATACAACAGGCTGACCGCCAGGCCATCGAGCTTGGGCTCACAGCTGTATTCGACCGCCGCACCGCCGCCCAGCAGGTCACCGACCGGCAGATCCAGACCTTCGGTGACCCGACGATCAAACTCGCGCATGTCGGTTTCTTCGAAGGCGTTACCGAGGCTGAGCATCGGCACTTCATGACGCACCTGGGTAAACGCCGACAATGCCGCGCTGCCAACGCGCTGGGTGGGCGAGTCGCTGGTGACCAGTTCCGGATGCGCGGCTTCGAGGGCCTTGAGTTCGTGGAACAGGCGATCGTACTCCGCGTCCGGAATGCTCGGCTCATCCATCACGTGATAGCGATAGTTGTGCTGATCGAGCTCGGTGCGCAGCTCTAGAATGCGGGTTTTGGCGGCGGTCATGGGTGTTCTCTCATAAAGCAAAAGAGCAGCCTAGGCTGCTCAATCTTATCTGGATCAAAGGATCGCAGCCTCGTTTTACTCGACAGCTCCTACGGGAAACATGCGATCTGCGTAGGAGCTGTCGAGTGAAACGAGGCTGCGATCTTTTTGCCTCTATCGTTTCTGAGTCAGCGCACGACGTTCAAATTCCACGATGCGCTGACGGTAATGCTCGATCGTCTGGGCGGTCAGCACGCTGCGCTGGTCGTCTTTCAATTCGCCGTTCAATTCCTGGGACAGCTTGCGCGCCGCCGCCACCATCACTTCGAAGGCCTGCTTCGGATGACGCGGGCCTGGCAGGCCGAGGAAGAAGCTGACCGCCGGAGTGCTGAAGTGATCGATATCGTCCAGGTCAAACACCCCCGGCTTCACGGCGTTGGCCATGGAGAACAGCACTTCACCGTTGCCAGCCATGCTTTCGTGGCGGTGGAAGATATCCATTTCGCCGAAGCGCAGACCGCTTTCAAGAATGTTCTGCAGCAGCGCCGGGCCTTTGAAACCGGCCGCGTCACGGCAGATCACGCTGATCACCAGCACTTCCTCGGCTTGCGGCTGATCCCGCTCGCTGCTGGAGTGCGCAGGCTTGGTGTCGTCCGGGAAATCGTCGTCACGGCTGCTGAAGCTCGGGCCGCCGTCCAGGTCGAGGTTGAGGTTCAGGTCGCCCTGGGACGGCTCGCCGTGGCCACGCTTGCCACGCTTGGCACCCGATTCACGGGCGTCACGGGCCGGCATGCTCACCGACGGCAGATCATGCTCGTCCAGCTGCGGTTCCTTATGGGTGTCCAGGACGCGGGGCGGGCCCAACAGCTCGGCGCTGGTGTCCTCGTCCGGCAGATTGGATAAATTTCGGTCAAGACGGAATTTCAGTTTTCCCTTGCCGCCGCGCATACGGCGCCAGCCATCAAAAAGAATACCGGCAATGACAATGATGCCGATGACGATCAGCCACTCGCGCAGACCGATTTCCATGTAATCCCGTGCCTCTATAAAAAATGCTGAAAAATAAGGGGTTTACAACTCGCAAACCGCTTTAAAACGTGGCGCCAACTCTATGTTCTGACAGGCGTTTTGCCCACGTATACGAAAAATTGATATTAAACTAGCACGACCAAAGGCAACTTTACACCGTCTGTCTTCCCGCCCAGTGCGAATATGTCGAATTAGCTGTAACTCAAGGCCCTCGAACACGTCATTCGCACCTGCAATCCCCTTTCTGCAAGTTCGCCTCAGGCATCCACCATCGCCATCGCTTCCTCGACATCCACTGCCACCAGCCTGGAGCAGCCCGGCTCGTGCATCGTCACCCCCATCAGTTGATCGGCCATTTCCATGGCGATCTTGTTGTGGGTGATGTAGATGAACTGCACCGTCTGCGACATTTCCTTGACCAGTCGGGCGTAGCGTCCAACGTTAGCGTCATCCAGTGGAGCGTCGACCTCATCAAGCATGCAGAACGGCGCCGGATTCAACTTGAAGATCGCAAAAACCAGGGCCAGTGCAGTCAGGGCTTTTTCACCGCCGGAGAGCAAATGGATGGTGCTGTTCTTCTTTCCGGGCGGCTGCGCCATGATCGTCACCCCTGTATCGAGTAGATCTTCGCCCGTCAGTTCCAAATAGGCGCGCCCTCCACCGAAAACTTTTGGGAAAAGTGCCTGTAATCCGCCATTGATCTGATCAAAGGTATCTTTGAAGCGGTTACGGGTTTCCTTGTCGATCTTGCGAATGACGTTTTCGAGGGTGTCCAGCGCTTCCACCAGATCGTCGTTCTGCGCATCCAGATAACGTTTGCGCTCGGACTGTTGGGTGTACTCGTCGATGGCTGCGAGGTTGATCGCGCCCAGGCGTTGAATGCGCGCGGCAATGCGCTCGAGTTCTTCCTCGGCGTCCTTCTCGCTGGCCTCGGCCGTGAGGGTGGCGAGCACGCCGTGCAGGTCGTAGCCGTCCTCCAGCAGTTGGTCCTGCAAGGAGGTGCGGCGCACGGTCAGGGCCTGCCATTCCATGCGCTGGGTTTCCAGCTGGCTGCGAATCAGCTGCGACTGCTGCTCGGCCTGGCTGCGGCGTTTTTCCGCGTCGCGCAGTTCGCGGTCGGCATCTTCCAGGGCGATCTGCGCGGTCTTGAGTTCTTCGTCGACGGTCATGCGCTTGTCGAGCAGTTCTTCGAGCTTGAGGCGCAGCTCTTCCAGCGGTGCCTCGCCCTCCTCCAGATTGAGGCTCAGTTGCTCGCGCTTCTCGGTCAGGCGCTCGGACTGCATCTCCAGGCGCTCCAGGGCCTGGCGCGTGGAGTCGTGCTGCGCCTTGAGCGAGCCGAGGCGCACGGCCAGCTGGTGCGCGTGGTCCTTGTGCTGGCGGGCTTCCTGGCGCACTCGATCGAGGCGCTCACGCAGGCTGTCCCGTTGCGCCAGCAGTAACTCGCGCTGCTCGGTATCGAGCGCCATGCTGTCGAGGGCTTCCTGCAACTGCAGGCGCGCCTCGCCGATGTTTTCGTGTTCCAGGGCGCGCTGTTCGGCAAGCTCGGTGAGTTCTTCGTCGAGCCGGGTGCGGCGCAATGACAGCTGCTCGGCCTTGGCTTTGCCGGCGGACAACTGGGCTTTTAATTCGCCTTGCTGGCGCGCTTCGTCCTGCAACAGGCGACGCAAATGTTCGCGGCCGTTTTCCTGCTGCCGCTGTTGCGCCCGCAGATTCTGCAGCTGGGTTTCCAGGGTCTCGACCGTGGCTTCGCGCTCTTCGCGCTCAAGGCCAAGGTTCTGGATTTCCTGGCCCCGCGCCAGCACACCGCTTTCGGCTTCGCTGGCCCGGCGCACACGCAGGAAATGCCGGCCGACCCAATAACCATCACGACTGATCAGGCTTTCGCCGGCGCTCAACTGACCGCGCAGTGCCAGGGCCTGTTCGAGGCTGTCGACCGGCTTGACCTGCCCCAGCCAGGGTGCCAGGTCTATTTGCGCCTCGACCTTGTCCAGCAGGCTGCCGGGTACGCGCAGGCCATCGCTGGCCGGGCTCAGCAGGCGCAGGTCGCCTTGGGCGAAACCGGCCAGGTCGTAGTCGCTGAAATCATCCACCAGCACGGCTTGCAGGTCGGCACCCAGTACGGTCTCTACCGCCAGCTCCCAGCCTGCTTCAACCTTGAGGCCTTCGGCCAGGCGCGGGCGGTCGGCCAGGTGCTGTTCACGTAACCATTCGGCGGTGCCGGTACCCGGATCGAGCGCGGCCTGCTGCAGGGCTTCCAGGGACGCCAGCCGACCGTTGAGCCGCTGTAGATCACCCTGGGCCTGCTGCTGCGCCGACAGCGCCTGCTGCAGCTCCTGGCGCAACTGCTCCAGGCGTTCGACCTGGGCTTCTTCGCTGGCCTGCAAGTCTTCCAGGGTCGCCTCGCTGGCCGCCAGCTGTTCGCTGAGCTCCATGATCGCGGCGTCTTCCGGGTCGGCTGAAAGCAACGCGCGCTCTTCACCCAGGCGCTTCTGCCGGTCGGCCAGGCGCTCCATGCTGGTTTCCAGCTGCTGGATGCGCGACTGTTGCACTTCGGCCTGGCGCCGCGGCTCGGCAGCGGTCAGGTTGAACGTGTCCCACTGCTCCTGCCAGCCATGCATGGTGGTTTCGGATTCTTCCAGGGCTGCAGCGGCCTCTTCGGCGGCCGCGCTGGTGACTTCCTGTTCCGGGGTAAGCATGTCCAGCTCTTCGCCGAGGGTCAGCAGCAGCGTGCGGTCGTGCCCCAGGTGCGATTCAGTCTCCAGGCGTGCGCGTTCGGCTTCTTTGAGATCGTCCTGCAACTGGCGCAGTCGCTGCTGGCCGTGCTGGATGCTCTGCTCGACGCGGGCGATGTCGCCGCCGACGGAATAGAAGCGTCCCTGCACCAGGTTGAAGCGTTCGGACAGGTCGTGGTGCCCGTCACGCAAGCGTTCAATGCTCGCATCGGCATTGCGCTGCTCGGCGACCAGCGCCTCGAAGGTGATTTCCTGGGTGCCGATAATGGCTTCGCGCTGCCCCACCTGGTCATTTAACGCCTGCCAGCGCAGGGCCGACAATTGCGCCTTGAGCTGACGCTCCTCGCCCTTGAGTTCCTGGTACTTCTTGGCCGACTCGGCCTGGCGGTGCAAGCGTTCGAGTTGACGGGTGAGCTCTTCGCGCAGGTCGGTCAGGCGCTCGAGGTTTTCGTGGGTGCGACGGATGCGGTTTTCGGTCTCGCGCCGGCGCTCCTTGTACTTGGAGATGCCCGCGGCTTCTTCAATAAAGTTGCGCAGGTCCTCGGGCTTGGACTCGATCAGCTTGGAGATCATCCCCTGCTCGATGATCGAGTAGCTGCGCGGCCCCAGGCCGGTACCGAGGAAGATGTCGGTGATGTCGCGACGCCGGCACTTGGTGCCGTTGAGGTAGTAGGTGGTCTGGCTGTCGCGGGTGACTTTGCGGCGAATGGATATTTCCGCATAGGCGGCGTACTCGCCCAGCAAGGTGCCATCGGAGTTGTCGAACACCAGTTCGATGCTGGCCTGGCTGACCGGTTTGCGGCTGGTGGAGCCATTGAAGATGACGTCGGTCATCGACTCGCCGCGCAAATTCTTGGCCGAGCTCTCGCCCATCACCCAGCGTACGGCGTCGATGATGTTCGACTTGCCGCAACCGTTGGGCCCGACCACCGCCGCCATGTTGCTCGGGAAGTTGACGGTGGTCGGGTCGACGAAGGATTTGAACCCCGCCAGCTTGATGCACTTGAGCCGCACGCTTAAGCGTCCGTCAGGGCGGAAACCACCAGATCGCTGCTGCGCTGGGCATAGGCCGTCAGCACCGTGCGGATCAGCGGGAAGTCCCGTGCCAGTACCGCAGCGAGCAAGCGTTCGAACAGTTCCAGGAACTCGCTCATCGACGCTTTGCGTTGGTCCAGGGCAAGGAAATAGGCGCGGCTCATAGCCGGTTGCAGGTTCTCGACGGTTTCCTGCAGGTACGGGTTGTTGGCGAAGGGATACGCCGCGCGCATGACGTTAAAACTGTCATCGACGAAGGTGCGGATGTCCTGGCGCTCGTAACTGTCGGCCAGGCGCTGCTGGATCTGCACGAACGGCGCCATGTCCGCCTGGACCTGCCAGCCGGTTGCCACGGCATTGCCGAGCAGAATGTACAGCTCGCACATCAGCGTGCACAGGCTCTGCACCTTGTGCGCGGTCAATTCGGTGACGTGCGCGCCCCGCCGCGGCAGGATCGCGATCAGGTGGCGGCGCTCGAGGATCAGCAGCGCCTCGCGGACTGACCCGCGACTGACATTGAGGGCCAGGGTGACCTTCTGTTCCTGGATCCGCTCCCCGGGCTTCATTTCACCGCGAATGATGCGTTCGGCGAGGTGGTGAGCAATTTGCTCGGCGAGGCTGTCCGGCGCCTTGAACGTCATGATTGTCCTTCAAACTCTTTCGATCTGCACAGGCGGCGCAGTGTAGCGCACATGAGGGGTCATGGCGGAGTGCCCACCCGGCGGTTTTTGGCACGATTCACGCAGGATTGTTAAAAAAAAACCAAACAAAAATCCTGAAACAAACCAGGCGCCCCGCAAGGGTCAATACTGATGGAACGCGCTGTTGATCGCCAAATTGTTATTTCCTGACCTTTAAGTCAGAAAATCATTGACCGAAAAGTCAGACCTGATAAATTCGGTGCAAAGCGGTTAACAACAATAATGAGTCTGCGAGGCCTTCCGTGATCCAGTTTTTACTAAACCAGGAACTCCGTAGTGAGCACGCCCTGGACCCGAACCTGACCGTGCTCAATTATCTGCGCGACCATGTGGGCAAACCCGGCACCAAAGAAGGCTGCGCCAGCGGTGACTGCGGCGCCTGCACCGTGGTGGTCGGCGAACTGCAGACGGACGACGCTGGCCGCGAGCACATTCGTTACCGCAGCCTCAACTCGTGCCTGACGTTCGTCTCGTCCCTGCACGGCAAACAACTGATTAGCGTCGAAGACCTCAAGCACCAGGGCGAGCTGCACAGCGTGCAGAAGGCCATGGTCGAATGCCATGGTTCGCAGTGCGGCTTCTGTACCCCCGGCTTCGTGATGTCGTTGTTTGCCCTGCAGAAGAACAGCGATCAACCCGACTCGCACAAGGCCCACGAAGCGCTGGCCGGCAACCTCTGCCGCTGCACCGGCTATCGGCCGATCCTGGAGGCCGCCGAGCAGTCCTGCTGCGGCAAGCCCGCGGACCAGTTCGATGCCCGTGAAGCCGACACCATTACCCGCCTGAAAGCCATCGCGCCGACCGATATCGGCGAACTCAACAGCGGCGACAAACGCTGCCTGGTGCCGCTGACCGTGGCCGACCTGGCCGACCTCTATGATGCTTATCCACAGGCCCGGCTGCTGGCTGGCGGCACTGACCTGGCGCTGGAAGTGACACAATTCCACCGCACCCTGCCGGTGATGATCTACGTCGGCAACGTCGCGGAGATGAAGCGCATCGAACGCTTCGACGATCGCCTGGAAATCGGCGCCGCCACCGCCCTGTCGGACTGCTACGAAGCCTTGAAGGCCGAGTACCCGGACTTCGGTGAATTGCTGCAGCGCTTCGCTTCATTGCAGATCCGCAACCAGGGCACCCTGGGCGGCAACATTGGTAATGCTTCGCCAATTGGCGACTCGCCGCCGCTGCTGATCGCTTTGGGCGCGCAGATCGTCCTGTGCAAGGGCGAAACCCGCCGCACCCTGGCCCTGGAAGATTATTTCATCGACTACCGCGTGACTGCGCGGCAGGAAAGCGAGTTCATCGAGAAGATCATCATCCCGCGTGCCAGCGCTGAACAGCTGTTCCGCGCCTACAAGGTTTCCAAGCGCCTGGACGATGATATTTCCGCCGTCTGCGCCGCGTTCAACCTGCGCATTGAAAACGGTGTGATCGCCGATGCCCGCGTGGCATTCGGTGGCATGGCGGCGATTCCGAAACGGGCCAGTCACTGCGAAACCGTGTTGCTCGGCGCGCCGTTCAACCACGCCACGGTGGAACGCGCCTGCGCGGCCCTGGCACAGGATTTCACCCCGCTCTCAGACTTCCGCGCCAGCAAGGAATACCGCCTGCTCAGCGCGCAAAACCTGCTGCGCAAATACTTTATCGAACTGCAAACACCGCACATCGAGACTCGGGTGACCGCTTATGTCTAATCATCACGCTGTAGAGAAGACCCAAGCCGAACTGGCTGAACTGTTCGCCAAGGACCTGACCACCGGCGTCGGCCGCAGCGTCAAGCACGACAGCGCCGCCAAGCATGTGTCCGGTGAAGCGCAGTACATCGACGACCGCCTGGAGTTTCCCAACCAGCTGCACCTCTATGCGCGGCTGTCGGACCGTGCCCACGCGAAAATCATCAG
Source organism: Pseudomonas sp. ES3-33 (assembly GCF_000952175.1). Taxonomy (NCBI): domain Bacteria; kingdom Pseudomonadati; phylum Pseudomonadota; class Gammaproteobacteria; order Pseudomonadales; family Pseudomonadaceae; genus Pseudomonas; species Pseudomonas sp. ES3-33. The sequence goes on from NZ_JZRI01000085.1 coordinate 29,396, forward strand.
CATTGATACCCGCCCCTGCTATGCCTTCGAAGGCGTGCGCATCGCCATCACCCACGAAGACGTGCCGGGGCTCAAAGACATCGGCCCGTTGCTGCCGGGTGATCCCTTGCTGGCCATCGATGACGTGCAGTTCGTCGGCCAGCCGGTGCTGGCCGTCGCGGCGAAGGACCTGGAAACGGCGCGCAAAGCTGCGATGGCGGCGATCATCGAATACGAAGACCTCGAGCCGGTGCTGGACGTGGTCGAGGCCCTGCGCAAGCGCCACTTTGTACTCGACAGTCACACCCATCAACGCGGCGATTCAACCACTGCGCTGGCCAGCGCCGAACATCGCATCCAGGGCACGCTGCACATCGGCGGCCAGGAGCACTTTTACCTCGAAACCCAGATCTCCTCGGTGATGCCGACCGAAGACGGCGGGATGATCGTCTACTGCTCGACCCAGAACCCCACCGAAGTGCAGAAACTGGTGGCTGAGGTGCTGGACGTGTCGATGAACAAGATCGTGGTCGACATGCGCCGGATGGGCGGCGGCTTTGGTGGCAAGGAAACCCAGGCGGCGAGCCCTGCGTGCCTGTGCGCGGTGGTCGCCCACCTGACCGGCCAGCCGACCAAGATGCGCCTGCCGCGGGTCGAAGACATGCTGATGACCGGCAAGCGTCACCCGTTTTATGTCGAATACGACGTGGGCTTCGACAGCACCGGGCGCCTGCATGGCATCGCCCTGGAACTGGCCGGCAACTGCGGCTGCTCGCCGGACCTTTCGGCATCGATTGTCGATCGGGCGATGTTCCATGCCGACAACTCGTATTACCTGGGCGATGCGACCATCAACGGTCATCGCTGCAAGACCAACACCGCCTCCAACACCGCTTACCGTGGTTTCGGCGGCCCGCAAGGGATGGTCGCGATCGAAGAAGTCATGGATTCCATTGCCCGGCACCTGGGCCTCGACCCGCTGGCGGTGCGCAAGGCCAACTACTACGGCAAGACCGAGCGTAACGTCACTCACTACTACCAGACCGTCGAGCACAACATGCTCGAGGAAATGACCGCCGAACTGGAAGAAAGCAGTCAGTACGCCGAACGCCGTGAAGCGATCCGGCGCTACAACGCCAACAGCCCGATCCTGAAAAAAGGCCTGGCGCTGACCCCGGTGAAATTCGGCATTTCCTTCACCGCCAGCTTCCTCAACCAGGCCGGTGCGCTGATCCACATCTACACCGATGGCAGCATTCACCTGAACCATGGCGGTACTGAAATGGGCCAGGGTTTGAACACCAAGGTGGCGCAGGTGGTGGCCGAAGTGTTCCAAGTGGAAATGGACCGGGTGCAGATCACCGCAACCAATACCGACAAGGTGCCGAACACCTCGCCGACCGCTGCTTCCAGTGGTGCCGACCTGAACGGCAAGGCCGCGCAGAACGCTGCCGAAATCATCAAGAAACGCCTGGTGGAATTCGCCGCGCGCCAGTACAAGGTCAGCGAAGAGGACGTGGAATTCCACAACGGCCACGTGCGGGTACGCGACCATATCCTGACGTTCGAAGCCTTGATCCAGCAGGCGTACTTCGCCCAGGTATCGCTGTCGAGCACCGGGTTCTACAAGACCCCGAAAATCTTCTACGACCGCAGTCAGGCCCGGGGTCGGCCGTTCTACTACTTTGCCTTCGGCGCTGCCTGCTGCGAAGTGATCATCGACACCCTGACCGGCGAGTACAAGATGCTGCGCACCGACATCCTTCACGACGTCGGCGCCTCGCTGAACCCGGCCATCGACATCGGCCAGGTCGAGGGTGGTTTCATCCAGGGCATGGGTTGGCTGACCATGGAAGAGCTGGTGTGGAACAACAAGGGCAAGCTGATGACCAACGGCCCGGCCAGCTACAAGATCCCGGCGGTGGCGGACATGCCGCTGGACCTGCGGGTGAAGCTGGTGGAAAACCGCAAGAACCCGGAAGACACGGTGTTCCATTCCAAGGCAGTCGGTGAGCCGCCGTTCATGCTCGGCATTGCGGCCTGGTGCGCGATAAAGGATGCCGTAGCGAGCTTGGGTGACTACAGGCATCAACCGCAAATCGACGCACCGGCGACCCCGGAGCGGGTGTTGTGGGGCTGTGAGCAGATGCGGCAGTTGAAGGCGGCGAAAGCGGTTGAAGCAGAGGCCGAGCTGGCTTCGCTTTAAACCGAGGCGCGGCTAATCGCCAGCAGGCTGGCTCCCACAGGATTTTGTACTGAATCCAGATTCTGTGAACACCAGAAAAACCTGTGGGAGCTAGCCTGCTAGCGATTTAGCCAGCAGGCTGGCTCAGACAGGATTTTGTACTGAATCCAGATTTTGTGAACAACAGAAAAACCTGTGGGAGCTAGCCTGCTAGCGATGACGGTCGAACAGACACCAAAGATGTTGAGGTGAAACATGTACAACTGGATCGACGCCCTCGCCGACCTGCAACACCAGGGTGAGCCCTGCGTGCTGGTCACCATCATCGAAGAACTCGGCTCGACTCCGCGTAACGCCGGCTCGAAAATGGTCATCAGCGCCAACCAGTCCTTCGACACCATCGGTGGCGGGCACCTGGAATACAAGGCCATGCAGATTGCCCGCGAGATGCTCGCCAGCGGCCGGCAGGACACCCATCTGGAGCGCTTCAGCCTGGGCGCCAGCCTGGGCCAGTGCTGCGGCGGCGTCACCGTGTTGCTGTTCGAGCCGATGGGCCAGGTGCAGGCTCAGATCGCCGTGTTCGGTGCCGGCCACGTCGGCCGCGCGCTGGTGCCGCTGCTTGCCAGCCTGCCCTGCCGGGTGCGCTGGATCGACTCGCGGGAATCGGAATTCCCCGAGCAGATCCCCCACGGCGTGCGCAAGATCGTCAGCGAAGAGCCTGTGGATGAAATCGATAACCTGCCCGCTGGCAGTTATTGCATCGTCATGACCCACAACCACCAGCTCGACCTCGAACTCACCGCCGCCTTGCTCAAGCGCAACGATTTCACCTACTTCGGCCTGATCGGCTCGAAGACCAAACGGGTGAAATTCGAACATCGCCTGCGCGACCGCGGCTTCGACAGCGCCGTGCTGCAACGCATGCGCTGCCCGATGGGCATTGGTGAAGTCAAAGGCAAACTGCCTGTTGAAATCGCCATCTCCATCGCCGGCGAAATCATCGCCACGTACAACGCCAGTTTCGGCCAGCAGACTGCCAGCGCCGGATCATCGATTGCCAAACTGCTGCCCGCTTCACGTCGCAGCCAAGCCTCCAGTTGAGAAATACACATGACTTTGACTCGCAAAGCCTACCGCGCCGCCATTTTGCACAGCATCGCCGACCCCGCCGAAGTTGGCATCGAAGCCTCTTATGAGTATTTCGAAGACGGCCTGCTGGTGGTGGACAACGGCCAGATCAGCGCCCTCGGCCACGCCAGCGACCTGCTGCCGACCCTGCCGGCGGACATCGAGATCAACCATTATCAGGACGCCCTGATCACCCCAGGTTTCATCGACACCCACATCCACTTCCCGCAAACCGGCATGGTCGGTGCCTACGGCGAGCAGTTGCTGGACTGGCTTAACACCTACACCTTCCCCTGCGAAAGCCAGTTCGCCGACAAGGCCCACGCCGACGAAGTCGCGGACATTTTCATCAAGGAACTGCTGCGCAACGGCACCACCACCGCCCTGGTATTTGGCAGCGTGCATCCGCAATCGGTGAACTCGTTCTTCGAAGCCGCCGAGCAGCTGGACCTGCGCATGATCGCCGGCAAAGTGATGATGGACCGCAATGCCCCGGACTACCTGACCGACACCGCCGAATCCAGCTACGTCGAAAGCAAGGCGCTGATCGAGCGCTGGCACGGCAAGGGTCGCCTGCACTACGCGGTGACGCCACGCTTTGCACCGACCAGCACCCCGGAGCAACTGACCCTCGCTGGCCAGTTGCTCGGCGAATACCCTGACCTGTACATGCAGACCCACATCAGCGAAAACCTCAAGGAAGTCGAGTGGGTCAAGGAGCTGTTCCCGGAGCGCAAGGGCTACCTCGACGTCTACGACCATTACCAACTGCTGGGCGAGCGTTCGGTGTTCGCTCATGGCGTGCACCTGTGCGACGACGAGTGCGCACGGCTGGCTGAGACCGGCTCGGCCATCGCCTTCTGCCCGACGTCGAACTTCTTCCTCGGCAGCGGCCTGTTCAACCTGCCGATGGCTGAAAAGCACAAGTTGAACGTGGGCCTGGGCACGGACGTCGGCGGCGGCACCAGCTTCTCGCTGTTGCAGACGCTGAATGAGGCTTACAAGGTGATGCAGCTGCAAGGCGCGCGACTGAGCCCGTTCAAATCGCTGTACCTGGCCACCCTGGGCGGCGCTCGTGCGCTGCGCCTGGAAGACAAGATCGGCACGCTCAAGCCCGGCACCGACGCCGACTTCCTGGTGCTGGATTACAACGCCACGCCGCTGCTGAGCTATCGCTTGAAACAGGCCAACAACATTGCCGAGACGTTGTTTGTGCTGATGACCCTGGGGGATGACCGCACGGTGCTGCAGACTTATGCGGCGGGGACTCAGGTGCATCAGCGGTAAAAAATTGCATGCATAAAAAATCCCCCGGCGCTTTTCAGCCCGGGGGATTTTTATTGCCTGTCCTGCCGCTATCGCCAGCAGGCTGGCTCCCACAGGTATTTGTGGGGTTCACAGGATTTGTATGCGACCTCAAACCCTGTGGGAGCCTGGCTCCCACAGGTATTTGTGGGTTCACAAGATTTGCGTGCGACCTCAAACCCTGTGGGAGCCTGGCTCCCACAGGTATTTGTGGGTTCACAAGATTTGCGTGCGACCTCAAACCCTGTGGGAGCCAGCCTGCTGGCGATAGGCGCACCACGAAACATCAGATTTTCGCCGCAGGCCGCCCCGGCTTCTTGGTCTGCAACAAATGCGAGAACACCGCATGCAGATCATCCGACGCACTTTCCTCGTCGAGATTGAGCTTGCTGTCGATGTGATCCATGTGATGCATCATCAAATCCACTGCCAGCTCGCCATTGCGCGCCTCGATGGCGTCGATCAGCTGGGTGTGTTCGTCATACGAACAGTGGGAGCGATTGCCGCTTTCGTACTGGGCAATGATCAGCGAGGTCTGCGACACCAGGCTGCGCTGGAAGCTGATCAGCGGGGCATTCTTCGCCGCTTCGGCCAGCTTCAGGTGGAACTCGCCTGACAAACGAATACCGGCACCGCGATCACCTCGGGAGAAACTGTCACGCTCATCGTTGACCATCTGGCGCAACTCGGCGATTTGCTCGGCCGTGGCGTGCTGTACCGCCAGCTCGGTGATCGCGCGCTCGACCAGACGCCGCGCCAGGAACACCTGGCGAGCTTCCTCGACACTTGGGCTGGCGACCACGGCACCGCGATTCGGGCGCAGCAGCACCACGCCTTCATGGGCCAGGCGCGACAGCGCGCGACGGATGATGGTACGACTGACCCCGAAAATTTCCCCCAGCGCTTCTTCGCTCAACTTGGTGCCGGGCGCCAGGCGCTGTTCGAGGATCGCCTCGAAGATATGCGCGTAGACAATATCGTCCTGGGTTCCGCTGCGGCCGGCTTTGCCTGCTCGCGGTTGTTTCTTGAGGGGCTGCAACTGTTCGTTCATGGGCACTCGAGTCGGGAGAACTGCGGCGAATAGACCGTGACTGTAATACGGCACATGGGGTCGCTGGCAAGTATCGCGTAAAAAACACCGCGATTGTACACAATGGATGGTGGCAACACGACTGTATGGCTGTTTGTTGGCGCCGCTGTATTGCAACGATTGGTTACTTTTGAGTTTAGGCTTGATCGCAGAATCCGCAGCCGGAATGCGATCCCCGTACGGGGGGTCGCTTGGCTTTGGATAATTTCGTACGCAATAAGGAACACCCCGTCATGAACGACGCCACGCACACGCAGCTTCGCCCACTGGCCGATACCTCGCCATCGGCCATCGTCGCCGGCTTTATCGCCATGATGACCGGCTACACCAGCTCCCTGGTGCTGATGTTCCAGGCTGGCCAGGCAGCGGGCCTGAGCAGCGGGCAGATTTCGTCGTGGATCTGGGCGATCTCGATCGGCATGGCGGTGTGCTCCATCGGCTTGTCCCTGCGCTATCGCACGCCGATCACCATCGCCTGGTCCACCCCCGGCGCGGCCTTGCTGATCACCAGCCTGGGCGGTGTCAGCTACGGCGAAGCCATTGGCGCCTACATCACCTGCGCGCTCCTGGTGACCATCTGCGGCCTGACTGGCAGCTTCGAACGCCTGGTGAAAAAGATCCCGGCCTCCCTGGCCGCCGCACTGCTGGCGGGCATTCTGTTCAAAATCGGCAGTGAGATCTTCGTCGCCGCGCAGCATCGCACCGCGCTGGTGTTGGGGATGTTCTTTACCTACCTGGTGATCAAGCGCCTGTCCCCCCGCTACGCGGTGTTGGCCGCTCTGCTGATCGGCACCGCACTCTCGGGATTCATGGGGCTGCTGGATTTCAGCGCCTTTCACCTGGAAATTGCCACGCCGGTCTGGACCACCCCACACTTTTCCCTGGCCGCCACCATCAGCATCGGCATCCCGCTGTTCGTGGTGGCGATGACCTCGCAGAACATGCCAGGTATCGCCGTGTTGCGCGCCGACGGCTACAACGTGCCGGCTTCGCCGCTGATCACCACCACGGGCATCGCCTCGTTGCTGCTGGCGCCCTTCGGCTCCCACGGCATCAACCTGGCGGCCATCAGCGCGGCCATCTGCACCGGGCCCCACGCCCATGAAGATCGCAACAAGCGTTACACGGCGGCGGTGTGGTGCGGGATTTTCTACGGCATTGCCGGGGTATTCGGCGCCACGCTGGCGGCACTGTTTGCAGCATTGCCCAAGGAGCTGGTGCTGTCGATTGCTGCGCTGGCGTTGTTCGGGTCGATCATCAATGGCTTGAGCATTGCCATGACCGAGGTCAAGGAGCGCGAAGCGGCGCTGATCACCTTCATGGTCACGGCGTCGGGGCTGACACTGTTTTCCATTGGCTCGGCGTTTTGGGGGATTGTGGCGGGGGTGTTGACGCTGGTGATCTTGAATTGGCGTAAAGCCTGAAATGCTAAAGATCTTCGCATAAAAAAACGGCGACCCTTGGGTCGCCGTTTTTCATGACATCAAGCTACCGGATTGATCGGCTTTTCCGGGTACCAGACGTCGATCAGCGGGCTGACAGTCGCTTCGGTCAGTTCGCTGCGGCCCTTGAGCCAGGCTTCAACGGCTGCACGTTGCTCTTCGGAGACCGAGCCACGCTTCTGCAGGCATACCAGACCGAAGTCGTCGCCGCCAACATAGCCCAGGCCGTTGGCTTCCATGGCTTCTTTCAGGAACGCGTCGAGGAAAGCATCAATGGCTTCATCAGCCAAATCTTCTTTGAAATCCAGGTTCAGCTCGAAACCCAGCTCTTGAAATTCATCGACGCACAATTTTTTGCGCAGACGCTGGGAACGGTTAGTCGCCATTGGAACAATCCTCATAAGTAATAACGGGCGGCACTTTAGCAGTTTAAGCCGCCGATTGCCCGTCTCTATGGGAAGCGCGGCCTACCGCTGGTAAAAAAATAGCGGATTAGGTGCCCCGCTCACGGCACAAGCGGATAAACCTTGGGGCATAATGCCGACACTTTCATGACCACTGAGGGAATTTATCTTCATGCCCTCGTCTTTTTTCCCCCTCGACCGCAGGGTTCTATTTCACATGATCAAATCTTTGCGTCCATTGTTGCTGGCTGGCTTGCTTGTTCCATTGGCCTTTCCCGTCAACGCAGCCCCCATCAACACCGCCCTGACACCCAACGTCGAAAAAGCCCTCAAGGCCAGCAAGCTGCAGGACAACGCCCTGTCCCTGGTGCTGATCCCGCTCAATGGCCCGGGCACGCCGACCATCTTCAACGCCGACGTCTCGGTCAACCCGGCCTCGACCATGAAACTGGTCACCACCTACGCGGCCCTGGAAATGCTCGGCCCGAATCACCAGTGGAAAACCGAGTTCTACACCGATGGCACCCTCAGCGGCGGCATCCTCAATGGCAACCTCTACCTCAAGGGTGGCGGCGACCCGAAGCTGAACATGGAAAAACTCTGGCTGCTGATGCGTGACCTGCGCGCCAATGGCGTGACCCAGATCACCGGCGACCTGGTGCTGGACCGCAACTTCTTCACCCAGCCGCAGTTGCCCGAGTTCAACGACGACGGCAATGACAACAACAAGCCGTTCCTGGTCAAACCGGATTCGCTGCTGGTCAACCTCAAGGCGCTGCGCTTTGTCGCGCGCAACGATAATGGCCGGGTGCTGGTGTCGGTCGAGCCGCCCATTGCGTCGATTCGCATCGAAAACCAGGTCAAGGCCATCAATTCCAAACAATGCACCGGTGGCGTGCGTTACAACCCGGTAACCCAGCCCGATGGCAGCGTGACCGTGACGGTTGGCGGCCAGCTGGGTGAAGGCTGCAGCTCGCAGACCTACCTGTCGCTGCTTGACCACGCGACCTACACCGCTGGCGCCGTGCGGGCGATCTGGAAGGAACTGGGCGGCAGCATCCAGGGCAAGGACGTGCTGGCCCCAACGCCAAGCGGCGCCAAGTTGCTGGCCCGGGCCTACTCGCCGGACCTGGCGGAAATCATCCGCGACATCAACAAGTACAGTAACAACACCATGGCCCAGCAGCTGTTCCTGAGCCTCGGTCAACGCTATCGCACCGACGCCGACGGCGATGACGCCAAGGCGGCCCAGCGAGTGGTGCGTCAATGGCTGGCGAAAAAAGGCATTACCGCGCCGCACCTGGTCATGGAGAACGGCTCCGGCCTGTCTCGCGCCGAGCGCGTGAGTGCCCGTGAAATGGCCGCGATGCTGCAGGCCGCATGGCGCAGCCCGTATGCCGCCGAGTTCATCAGTTCGATGCCGATTGCCGGTACCGATGGCACCATGCGCAAACGCCTGAAGACCACGGCGATGCGCGGCGAAGCCCACGTCAAGACCGGCACCCTGAACACCGTGCGGGCGATTTCCGGCTTCAGCCGCGACGTCAACGGCAATACCTGGGCGGTGGTGGCGATCCTCAACGATAAAGCGCCGTTTGGTGCGTCGTCGGTGCTGGACCAGGTGCTGCTGGACCTGTATCGCCAGCCGAAACTGCCTCAGACTGCTTCGGTTTTGTAATCGATCAAGATCAGGATCAAGAGATCGCAGCCTCGTTTCACTCGACAGCTCCTACAGGGTTATGTGCACAGGTTATGTGCATACCAACCTGTAGATACTCTGTTACCGGTCAAGCTTTCAGCAGGTGTTTTTCGCTGAAAAGCTTGGCCGTGTCGAAATCTTCTCCTGCGCGTATGCACGCCCACAAGCCTGTCAGGTATTTGCGCATAACCGC
>NZ_JZRI01000086.1:0-73293 GCF_000952175.1 Pseudomonas sp. ES3-33
CACCCTCGACTCCCCCTCCATCGCCGACATCAAATCCGCCCCACGCACGCCCTGTAGCCTGTTCAGCGTGGACCCTGGCGCCTCGACTGAAACCCTGATGACGTATCTGGTGGAGACCCTGGCCTCGGTTGATGTGATGGTCCATCACCTGGTGGATCACCTGGACGGCGAGTCGCGCAATGCGCTGCTGGGTATTTCGAACACGATCATGCTGGCGGAGATCACAGCGAACCGCGTACTGGATCAAATCGACACGCCGACGTAGAAGCCAAACGATCCCCCGGTAGGAGCTGCCGAAGGCTGCGATCTTTTGATCTTTGAATCTTTTGATCTTTTGATCTTTTGATCTTGGCGATCGGCAGGAATCAAGATCAAAAGATCGCAGCCTGCGGCAGCTCCTACGGGATCGGGTGCTGGCGGCATGAATCGGTAGGACCGGGTTTGTTCAGCCGGAGGTCACTTGGGCCAGGGGCTGCGGGAACAGGTTGTTCAGCGTTTCCAGCAATCGCACGTGATAGATCGGCTTGCGAAACAGGTCGAGCACTTGCAGGCGCAGCATGTCGCTGACGTCCTCCATGTCCGCATGCCCAGACGTGACGATCACGGGGAGATGCTGACGTGAAGTGTGCTCGCGCAACCGCTTGATCAGCGACATGCCGCTCTCCTCCGGCATTCGCAGATCGGTGATCACCAAGGCGATATCAGGATGGCGGGTAAGGTGATGCAGGGCGAGTTTGACCGACGTTGCCGTGAAGCAACAAAAGCCCTCGCCCTCCAGCAGTTCGGCAAGCTCCAGCAGCGCGTCTTCTTCGTCGTCGACCAAGAGCAACTGCTGGCGTGGGGGTGAAGATAATGTCATGTGGCGTTTCCGCTACGGCAATCCTAGGTTTAACCACATTAGCCGACGATCAGAAATACGGCTGATTATCTTAACTGCTTGGCACGACAGCCTTGCCTCCAATTCCTTTGTTAAGTTCGGTGAAAATTTCGCTGACCCGATCTCCAATGGGGGTAATAAACACCACAACAACAACCGCTACCATCGCCGCCACAATCGCATACTCGATCGCCGAAGCGCCTTCAGTACTTTCAAAAAACACGCGAATTTTCACATACAGTTTAAGAAACATCTGACAACTCCTTGGGCCCCTGGGCACCGGTATCACGGACCGAGACATGATTGCTCCGTGCCACCAAAGCATTGTCAACAAACCGGCCCCCAGCAACTGTAAGAACGGTTTAATTACTAAGTATTAGCACTTTCTTATGCACCCAAAAAAAACCTGCTATTTCGGCCACTTCTTCAACTTTTGGCAGCTATTTTCATTGTGGTTAATGGCATTTCGCTTTACCTGCGCTACCGTCAAATAGCGAAATCGTTGAATGTTCATAGCTGCTTAAGCACGAATTACCCCGTCTGGATATGGGCCAAGTCTTGCAGCAGGAAAAGGAGAGCCCGTCATGAACAGTCGCGTCACCATGGGTCTTGCAGGGATGTTGCTAGTGGGCGCAGTGGTCGCCGGCTACTGGGGTTTGATGCTCAGTCGCGCGCCTGTTGCCCAACCGGTCGAGACTCCCACCGCCGTTGCCGCCATCGAAAAAACCGTCGCCACTGCCGAAGACCAGACCCGCCAGTCGGTGGTCGTAGTGGTACGCGATGTGGCCCCATTCACGCCATTGACCGCCGCCGACCTCGCCGTGGAAAAACTGCGCAGCGCGCCGGCCGGCAGCCTGGGCAACATCGACCAGGCGCTCGGGCGTACGCCGTGGCGCACACTCAACGCCGGCACCTGGCTGAGTGAGGACAGCTTTGAAAGCGGTGGTGCCGTGGCACGCATAATTCGCAGTGACGAGCGCGCACTCGCGGTCGCCGTCGATGAAGTGATTGGTGCCGCAGGGCAATTGGCGCCGGGGGACTATGTCGACGTGCTGCTGTACTTGCGCCAGGACGAGAGCAACCCGCAACAGTCGGCACAGATCGTCATCCCGGCCATGCGTGTGCTCGGGGTCGGCGACCAGCTCGGCCTGACCAACGACGGCAAGCCTGCCACCCCGCCCCTGAACGCTGAAGAAAAGATCAAGCAGGATCAGCGCCGCATCGCCGCTCGCACCGTACTGCTGGCCGTGCCGGAACCATTGCTCAGCCGCCTGATGCTGGCGACCCAGGCAGGCACTTTACGCCTGGCGGTGCGCAGCGCCGAGGAGCAGCGCCTGGCCCGTTACTGGGCTGGCGAAAGCGACACGCCCGGCAATCTTGATGCTGCCAACAGAGGCCTGATCCAATTCACCCAACTGGCCCTGGGCGGCGCGCCGAAAACACCCGTCAGCAGCCCTGTGCGCACGGCCGTCGCACGGCCTGGGGTGGAAGTCATTCGTGGTAACCAGATCACCCAACAAACTCCCTGATCGAGCAAGGATGCAGTTCTATGCCCAGTCGTTCCATGCCGATACTTTGCCCGCTGTTCGCTTGCCTGGTGTTGACCGCAGCTGACACCAGCCTTGCCGCCTCCAGCAATTGCACGGCCTTGAGCCCGTTGCCCAGCGTGCTGGAAGTCGGCGAAGGCCTGCAGCAGGAGCTGCAATCTGCGGTTGCGATCACTCGCCTGGCCGTCGGCGACCCGAAGATCGCCGACGTGCGCACCACCGGCGCCAGCGGCTTCCTGCTCACCGGGATGGCACCCGGCGCGACCAGCCTGATGGTCTGGACGGCCTGCTCGACCACTCCGCGCCAGACCATGGTGTTCGTCCAGGGCAAGGCCACCGCCGCGCTGACCGGCGTCGCCCTGCCTTCCGAGGAACCGCTGCTGCCCTCCCAGGTGCAGACCGACATCCGCTTCGTCGAAGTCAGCCGATCCAAATTGAAGGAAGCCTCGACCTCGGTTTTCGGTACCCGTGGCAACTTCCTGTTCGGCGCGCCCCGCACCCTGCCGACCATCGACGGCGTGGTGCAGCCGCGACTGCCGGTGAATAACGATCAGTTCAATATTTCCTGGATTGGCGGCAAGACCATGGTGATGATTAACGCCCTGGAAGGCAGCGGTTTCGCCTACACCCTGGCACGTCCCAGCCTGGTGGCGCTGAGCGGGCAAAGCGCGAGTTTCCTGGCCGGCGGCGAAATCCCCATCCCGGTGCCCAGTTCCGGCAGTGACAACGTCTCGATCGAGTACAAGGAATTCGGCATCCGCCTGACGCTGACCCCGACCATCATCGGCAGCAATCGCATCGCCCTGAAAGTTGCGCCGGAAGTCAGCGAACTGGACTACAGCAACGGCGTCAACATTGCTGGCACCGTGGTCCCGGCGCTGACGGTACGCCGCACCGACACCAGCATTTCTTTGGCCGATGGCGAAAGTTTTGTCATCAGCGGCCTGATCAGCACCCGCAACAGCTCCCAGGTGAACAAGTTTCCGGGGCTTGGCGACATCCCGATCCTGGGTGCGTTTTTCCGCGACCAGAACATCAATCGCGAAGAGCGCGAGCTGCTGATGATTGTCACCCCGCACCTGGTGCAGCCACTGGCGGCGAACGCGCAACTGCCCTCGCTGCCCGGGGAAAAGTTGCGCAACTACGACCCGAATTTCTACCGCATGTACTTCCTTGAAAACGGCAACTTCGATAAACGCAGCGGGTTATCGCAATGAGCCAGAGCCTGAGCCAGACCTTTCTCGCGATTACGCGCAACGACACTGACCTGGAGTGGCTGCAGGGCGCCCTGGCACCCTTGGGCCAGGTGGTCAGCGTCGGTGGCGGCAGCCTTGACGAACTGCTGGCACTGGTGGATGTGACGTTCGCCAGCCTGGTGTTCATCGGCCTGGACCGCGACCACGTGGTGGCCCAGAGCGCGCTGATCGAAGGGGCCCTTGAAGCCAAGCCGATGCTGGCAATCGTCGCGCTGGGCGATGGCATGGACAATCAATTGGTGCTTAACGCCATGCGCGCAGGGGCCCGGGATTTCGTCGCGTACGGCTCGCGCTCCAGTGAGGTCGCAGGCCTGGTGCGGCGCCTGAGCAAGCGCCTGCCGCCTGTCACGCCCAGTAATCACCTGGGCGGCCTGACGGTGCTGTACAGCGTGCAGAGCAATGCCGATGGCGCCTTGCTGTCCACCCATCTCGCGCAAGTGGTGCAGAAGAGCGGGCAACAAACCCTGTTGCTGGACCTCGGATTACCACGGGGTGACAGCCTGGCCTTGCTGGGCCTGGAGAGCTCGTTTCACTTCGGCGATGCCCTGCGGCACTTGCGACGCCTGGACGCCACGTTGATCGACAGCGCGTTCAGTCGCTGCGAGGGCGGCTTGCGGATCCTCGCCTATGCCAGTACCGATGAACCGCTGGAACACACCAGTGCGGCCGAGCTGTACATGCTGCTCAGCGCGCTGCGTCATCACTTCCAGCACATTGTGGTGAACCTCACCGGGCAGCAGGACAGCGAGGCGCTGCGAACCTTTGTCAGCCACTGCGACAAGTTGCTGTGGTACACCGACCAGAACGTGCTCGATTGCCGGCGCAACCTGGCGATCCTCAATTTCTGGCGCGAAAAAGGCATGAAGCTTGACCACTCCCGGCTGCTGGTGGACCGCTACCTGCGCGACGTTAGCCCAGACGCCGAGACCCTGGGTAAAAGCTTCGGCATGGAGGTCATCGCGACGCTCGCCAACAGCCCGCAGGTGCGACTCAACGCCAAGAACCAGGGCGTGTCGCTGTTCGAACTGGCACCGCGAGAAACCCTGACCCAGGGCCTGCGCACCCTCGGCGAACGCCTGGCGAAACGCTCCGAAGGCATCATCAAGCGCAAGGCGGGATGGTTCGACCGCCTGAGGGGTGCGCAATGAACAGTGAAAAGCTGTTTGGCGCGCCAACCCGTGGCGCCGTCGGCAACACCGACCATGAGGGCCTCAAACTGGTGTTGCACCGCTACATCATCGACGCCATCGAAGAGTCCGGGAAAAACCTGCTGGAGGGTACCCGGCAGGTGCTGGCGCAGTTTGTCATCGACAAGATCGCCGAGTACATCGCCCGCCTCCACCTGGCAATCTCCCGCTATGAAATGGAGCGCCTGGCCGAAGAGATTGTCGACGAACTCACCGGCTTCGGTCCCCTCGAAGTGCTGCTACGCGACCCGGCGGTGACCGAGATCCTGGTCAACGGCCCGCACCGGGTATTTATCGAACGCGATGGCGTGCTGCATCAGAGCGACTTGCGCTTCATCGATGCTCACCACGTCGAACGCGTGATGCAGCGCATCCTCGCGCCCCTCGGGCGAAGGCTCGACGAGTCCTCGCCAATGGTCGATGCGCGCCTGCCCGATGGCAGCCGCGTCAACGCGATCATCCCGCCAATCGCCCTCGATGGCCCGTGCCTGTCGATCCGTAAATTTCGCAAGGACATGCTCAAGAGTTCGGACTTGATGGCGATGCAAACCATCGACCAGGCGATCTTTGATTTCATCCAGGAGGCTGTCGGCAAGCGCTGTAATATCCTGATCAGCGGCGGCACCGGCACGGGCAAGACCACCTTGCTGAATATCCTCAGCCAGTTGATCAACCCTCACGAACGCCTGGTGACTATCGAAGACGTCGCCGAACTGCAACTGGGCCACCCCCACGTGGTGCGCCTGGAAACCCGCCCGCCGAATGCCGAAGGCCACGGCGAAGTGAAGGCCAGCGACCTGATCCGCAACGCCCTGCGGATGCGTCCCGACCGGATCATCCTCGGCGAGATCCGTGGCGTCGAAGTGGTCGACGTACTCACCGCCATGAACACCGGTCACGACGGCTCGATGAGCACCGTGCACGCCAACAACGCGCAGGATGCGTTGCTGCGCCTGGAGACCCTGGTGGGCCTGACCGGCCGCAGCATCGCCGAGCGTACCTTGCGGCAGATGATCTGCGCCGCGCTGGATGTGGTGATCCAGTTGACGCGCATGCCCGACGGACGCCGCTGCGTCAGCGAAGTCGTGGAAGTGGTGGGTATCCGCGACGACGTGTATGTCACCAATACCCTGTTCCGGCTCGATCGACGCACCGGTTTCGGCTTTCTGCGCGAGGCGGTCAACCCCGCCGGCGACAAGCTGCGCCGCGAGTCGTTCGGCGACCTTCAGTGACCGCGAGGCGCACATGATCGGTCCTCTGTTGCTGTGCCTGGTGTGCCTGTTGCTGCTGACCTTTTCCGTGCGCCTGTTCTACCAGGGCGTGCGCAAATCCGGCAGCGAAAGGGTCTTGGAACGCCTCGGCCAGGGGCAGCCGGAACGGCTACCGGAAAAAACTCGCTGGACGGGCCTGGAGCGGGCATTCCTGCGCGCAGGCCTGGGGCGCCCCACCGACCGCCTGGGTATCTGGCTGGCGCTGTGGGTGGTGTCGATGCTGATGGGTTCTGCCGTCGCGAGCTGGGCCGGTTTCCTGCTGTTGCTGGTGGTGCCACCGTTGGCGCTGCGGGTGTATGTGTCCTGGCGCTATCGCCGGCGGATCCACCGGATCGTCGAGCAGTTACCCCAGATGCTGGACCACACGGTACGCAGTCTGAAGTCCGGTCGTACCCTGGCGGACGCAGTGATGGGCTCGATCGACGCCAGCGAGGATCCGTTGAAAACCGCCATGGGCAGGGTTCAACGCAACGTGCAGTTGGGCGTAAACCTGCCCGACGCCGTGAATGACTTTGCCGAACTGTATGAGCAGGACGAACTGCGCATGTTCGCCCTGGGCCTGAAGGTCAATCACCGTTATGGCGGCAACGCCAGCGAGCTGCTGGAGAACCTGATCAAACTGATTCGCGAGCGCGACCAGGGGGCTCGCCAGTTGCGTGCACTTACGGGTGAAACCCGCATGACCGCCTGGGTCCTGGGTTCGTTGCCGCTGATCCTGGTGAGCTATTTCATGATGAGCAATCCCGGCTACATGCTGGGGATGTGGAACGACGAAGGTGGACGGCAGATGCTGATCATCGCCGTGTGCCTGCAAGTCACCGGTTGCCTGGCGCTGTGGCGCATGTTGCGGAGCGTGTGAAATGGCCATAGCAATGCTTGTCAGCTCGTTGCTGCTGCTGGGCGCTGTGATGTTGATGTTCGCCAGCCTGTTCGAGCGCCACCGCCGCGAACGCCAGGTCAGCCAGCGCCTGCAGGGGCAGATGGTGCGGGACAACCGCCTGGGCACCTGGCTGCGCGCCGTGGGCGAC
Organism: Pseudomonas sp. ES3-33; assembly: GCF_000952175.1. Lineage (NCBI taxonomy): Bacteria > Pseudomonadati > Pseudomonadota > Gammaproteobacteria > Pseudomonadales > Pseudomonadaceae > Pseudomonas > Pseudomonas sp. ES3-33. Next base: position 7,167 of record NZ_JZRI01000086.1, read on the forward strand.
AGCAAGGTGGGACAACGCAGCGTCAGTCTCGACAACGAAACCCAGGTGCTGCTCAACCGCGTGGGATGGCGCCGCGCCCGCCAGCGCTCGATGTTTGCCGCGCTGCAAATAGGCACGCCGTTCGTGGTGATGGGCCTGGTGATCGGGCTGCAAACGCTGTTCTATCCACAGGCCAGCAACCACTGGATCGCGCCATTCTTTGCCTTGGCCATTGGCTACCTGCTGCCCAAGCGCCTGCTGGCCTACGCGGCCAAGCGCCGGCAAAAACAGATCGCGGTGGAAATCTCCACGCTCATTCCCTTGCTGCGCATTCTGTTCGAGTCGGGGATGGCCGTTGAGCAGGCCCTGCGCGTTTTGAGCGTCGAAGCCCAGCGGCTGCTGCCGCAGACCACCCAGGAGCTGAGTCTTATTCTGGCCCGGGTCGACTCCGGCCTGGAGCTGGGACAGGAGCTGAACAAGGCGGCCAACGTGCTGGCTATCGACGAGTTTACCGACACCTGCGTGATCCTGCAGCAACTGATCCAGCAGGGCGGCGGTGCGATGAAGTCGCTGCTGGCGCTCAAGCAGCTGCTCGACGACCGGCGCCTGACCAACCTGCAGGAATACATCTCCAAGATGTCGGCGAAGATGTCGGTGGTGATGATGCTGTTTCTGTTTCCAGCGCTGTTGATCGTGTTGGCCGGGCCGGGGTTTACCGCGATTGGCCGAGCGTTCTCGTCCTGATTTGGGCTCTTGAAGAGGTTACTTATGAAAGCACTGATAGCCGTGATGAGTCTGCTGATGCTGAGCGGATGTGCCACCAACGGCCAAGCGCCCTGGTCCAACCTGACGACCTCCGCCAGTTGCGCCAAACCCAGCGCCGATCAGGAGCTGGCGCTGAACCTGGCCGATGACATGGCCAAGGACGGCAAGCTGCACGCCAGCCTCGCCAACCTGCAGAGCCTGCCGGACAACCTGGCGGATGTACGCCTGCGCAAGGCCCGGGTTTATCGCCTGCTTGGACGCAGCGATGCCGAACCCTTGTACCGCAGCCTGCTGGGCAGCTGCCGCGCCGCCGAAGCCGAACACGGTCTCGGCCAACTCGCCGCAGGTCGGGGTGACAACGGCCAGGCCCAGGCGCATCTGCAACGGGCCGCACGGCTGGCACCGACTGACGAAAGAATCCGCAATGACCTGGGCGTGGTCTACATGAACCAGCTGCGCCTGGACGACGCACGCTTCGAGTTCCTGACCGCCATCGAGCTCAAGCAGAGCGATCAACTGGCGGCGGTGAACCTGGTGGCATTGTTAATCTATCAGGACAACTGGCAACAGGCTGGTGAACTCGTCAGCCGTGCCGGCTTGAGCCCGGAACAATTCGGCGACGCCAAGGCCCGCGCCGAATCACTCAAGGCACCCGCCCCGCCACGGCCGTCCACCAGCGGCCAGGTGGCGGTTGTCACTGACGCGCTGAAGTAGAGGAGAACACCATGAAACTGACCATCCTGTGCTGCCTGCCCCTGCTGAGCCTGCCAGCCCTGGCCCTCGACGCCGGCCCCTCTTCACCACAACAGCAGGAAACCGAAGGCTGGCTGGTTTTGCAGAGCCGAAACCAGGCGGCGTCCAACATCCCGCAAACGGCCACGGCGGCCGAGCGGGAACGGGCCATGACGCGGTTCCTGAAAAGTTTTGAGTACCCGATACCGGAGTTTTATGAGCAGGATACGGGCGGGTCGCTGGAGGGGAATTGAGAGGCCTTCGGATACCTTATGCACATCCTGTATGCACATCCCCGTAGGAGCTGCCGAAGGCTCGGGCCGCGTTCGGACGATCTTTTGTCTTTTTAAAGATCAAAAGATCGCAGCCTTCGGCAGCTCCTACGGTGGATTTTTGCCACTCAGTGGGCTGTGACTCTTTGGCGCAAACCTGAGTTATTGGGGGACAACGCCAGTGCCAATTGCGTGCGATTGTGCATGTGGGTCAGACGCAAAACCTGCGACACATACAGCTTCACGGTGTTTTCGGTAATCCCCAACTCACAGGCAATCTGATAGTTGGTCTGCCCCTTGCCCACCAGCCGTGCCACGTCCAGTTGCCGAGGGGACAGCTGATTGAAAATCGACGGTATCTGCAGCCGGTCCGGATCAATGAAAGCATCGTCCGAGGCCTCTGCCCCGCCACGGGCTGACGGATTGCGTCGTACCTTGTCCAGGTCCTGATACAGATCATCGATGGACTCGGAAAGGTACTGCAGCTTCTGATTCAAATGCCCCAGCTGCAGACTCTTTTGCCGCTCCTGCAACGCCACTTCCTGGCGTTGCAAACCGTCCAGCAATTCATCCAGGTCGATGGGTTTCTGATAGTAGTCGGCAAAGCCTGCGCGTAACGCCTTGATCACGTCCTGCTTGTCCGCGCGCCCCGTCAACATGATGGCCTCGAACACCCGATGCTTGCCGGACAGGCGTTGCAACTCCTGAACCAGCTGAATGCCATCCATGCCGGGCATGTGCAGGTCACACAGCACCAGGCCGACATCGGCGTCATCGGAAAAACGCTCGATCGCTTCCTGACTGGAGCCACAGGGTACGCACTGATAACCACTGCTCTCGAGAAACTCGCCAAGTTCTTCCACGATCAACGGCTGATCATCAACCACAAGGACTTTTACTGCCGAGGTGAGCTTGTTCACGTGCTACTCCATGCCAACGCCAAAATCTGGCTATTCCTGTACTGACAGCCACGGGCTGTACAACTACGACTGACTTGAAAGTAGACGTAATTTTCGACTCTGTACACACGACATGCGACTAGCGGAGCCAGGCCATGGTCAGCACGGCGCCCGCCAGTACGAACGGCGCAAATGGTTGTTTTTTTGACATTTGCGGGCCCATATAGCGCAATTGTTCCCTAAGTGATTGACTCATATATAGCCAGAGTTTTGGCGAAATCAACAACCACAAAACGCTGACCACTCCTGCGCCGATGATCGTGCCGAGAACGTGCTTACCGTCCGTCGCAAGCGCCAAAGCTGTCACTAATTTCACATCACCGGCGCCCATACGACCCATCCAGTAGCCCGGCAGCGTGAAGGCCAGCGCCAGCAGGAACGCCAGGCCGCCCTGAATGGCCTCGGCGCCCAGCCAGGTGCTGCCGGTCCACAGCAACCAGACCAGTGCCAACGCGCCAGCGCCGAGGGTCAGGACATTGGCAATGTGTCGCTCTCGAGCGTCCTGCGCGGCGCACACCATCAGCCAGATGATCAGGAAAAAACTCTGCATGAGGTAAAAGCCGTCCGTTTTGGCTGAATGATTCTATGCTGATATTACGTCGTGATTGTCAGGGTAGACGCACACATGAAAACCGCCCTTCCCCGTAAACAAAAAGGTGCCGTGGCGATTGAGTTCGCGCTGGTGTTCGTGATCTTTTTCGCGGTGCTGTATGGCCTGCTCAGTTACAGCCTGCCGTTATTGCTGATGCAATCGTTCAACGAGTCGACCGCCGAAGCGGTACGGCGCAGCGTGGCCGTGGACCCGACCACCGCCAACTACAAGCAGACCGTCGAGACACTGGCGACCAGCGTCCTGACTCAACGCCTGTCGTGGATTCCGCCGGCCTTGAATTTCAGTGTCGCCAGCGACGCGAAGGCGGAGTACGCCGGCGGAGTGCTGACGGTGCGCATCGACTATCCCAGCAGCAAATTGAACAGCGTGCTGCCTTCGCTGGTGCTGCCCGGGATCGGCCCGGTACCCAGCCTGCCGACCACGCTCAGCGCACAATCGAGCCTGCAGTTTTGAGTTCCGGCGATACGTTGCTCGGGCGTCTGCTGCAACGGCAACCGGCGAAAGCCCTCATCACCGGACACGCCATGAGCGCGCCCGGAGTCGGTTTACACATCCAGCTGGATGCCGCGGCTCGAGTGATGCACCTGGCGGGACCGCTCAGGCACGCACTCGCCCGTCAGGCCGTGAGCGCCCAGCCGGTACCACTGCGCGACTACCTGATGCCCCACAGTTGCCTGTCCATCGAAGGTTCGCCTGGGGATTGGCTTGGGCACAGCCTGGACCTGGACTTTCAAGGCCTGGGCGATCAGCCCGTGCACCTGCGCGGCTGGGTGCAGCCTCAAGCCGAAGGCTGGTTATTGCAGCTGCTGGACATCGGTGACCTGTTGCTCGAACGCCGTCAGGCACGCAGCCGCGAGCAGTGTCAGCTGCTCACAACCCAGATCAGCGAGCAACTGCGCCTGTGCAGTCTGCCGCGCTTGCCCCAGGTGCTGACCGACCAGCTGCAACTTCTCGCCCAACGTTTGCACATCCCTTGCATTGCCGTCGCGCTGCTCGACGAGCAGGCACAGGGCTGGCAAGTGCATCAGCATGCCAAGGCCTTCGACGCGCCACAGTTATGGCACCTGGGGCAACGCCTGGGCACTGGCCTCGACACCTTGAACAGCGGCGCCCCGCAGCCGTTGATCAGCGGCGAGCATCCGCGCCTGCAGGATATTTTCGGCCATGCCGAAGGCTTCGCCGTGCCTTACCAGGACGCCCAGGGTATCGCGGCCTGGTTGTTGTGCGGTTTTTACCCCGTGCAACAGCGCGCGCCCGACTTGAGCCATCGCGACTGGTTACAGCTGATGGCCGCGCTGGCAGCGCCCCTGCTGGAGCGTTTGCGCGAGCAGCGCCACCATCTGCACCTGGAGCGCCTGGAAGCCCTGCAAACCTTGCTGGGCACCGGCTGGTGGGAGCTTTTCGGTGATCGCCACGAGCTGCAACTGGCCCCATCGCTTGCCAGCGACCTGGGCCTGGACCGGAGGTTTTTACCGGTGCGCGACTGGCTCGAACGGGTACACCCCGCCGATCGCGAAGAACTCAATGCCCGCCTGCTCGACCTGCAGGACAACAGTGCACCCCTGCTGCTGTGCATCCGCGTGCTGCAGGCCGATGCCGCGCAATCGCCGACCTGGTATCGCCTGCAAGGCCAGGCTATCGGCGCGGGGACACAGCGGCGAATCATCGGTTTCATGCTCGACATCAGCGACATCAAAAACCAGCAGCAGCACACGGCAACGGCGCATGCGCGGCTGGACAACCTGATCGCCAGTTCACCGCCGGTGATCTATGTTCAGCGCTACGTCGAGGGCGCGCTGCTGCCGACGTTTTTCAGTGACAGCCTGCTGCCGTTACTGGGCTTCTCCCTCGCCGACTGCAGCCCCGCGATGCTGGTCGAGCGAGTGCACCCGGATGACCGCGACCAGTACTTTGAACGCACCCGACAGTTGCTGCGCCAGGGTTCGGTGCAGGCGCGTTACCGGATGCGCGACAGTCTTGGCGATTACCACTGGCTGCTCGATGAAGCCCGCCTGCTGCGCGACGATCTCGGCCTGCCGGTGGAGGCCGTGGGCCTGTGGCTGGATGTCACTGAAGTCACCCAGGCTGCCGAGCAGGTTCGACAAAGCGAGGAACGCTATCGCCTCCTGGTGGAAGACTCCCCGGCGATGATCTGCCGTTACCTGCCCGACCTCACGCTGACCTTCGGCAATCGTCCCCTGGCGGCCTATCTGGAATGCGAGCCGCAAGCGTTACCCGGTGTGAACCTCGGCAGCTGGATGTCGCCGGAACAGCGCGAGGCGTTTGTATCGCGCCTGGGCCAACTGACCCCCGAGTTTGCGGTGAGTACCGCGGAAATCAATCTGCAACTGCCGGGACGCGAGCATGCATGGTGGGTCTGGTCGGATCGCGGGGTGTTCGATGATCAGGGGCGCCTTCTTGAAATCCAGGCCGTGGGCCGCGACAACACCGAGGTGCGGCGCGCCCAGCAGCAACTCACCCAGAGCGCAAAAATGGCCACATTGGGCGAGATGGCCACGGGCCTGGCCCATGAAATCAATCAGCCGCTGAATGTGATGCGCATGGCCGTCGTCAATGTGCTCAAGCGCCTGGGCAATGGCGATGTGCAGGTCGATTACCTGACCGAAAAGCTCAAGCGCATCGACGCTCAGGTCCAGCGCGCAGCGCGGGTGGTGGACCACATGCGCGTGTTCGGTCGCCGTTCCGAGATCGAGCAGCAACCATTCAATCCGTTACATGCCATTGAAGGAACCCTCGCGTTGCTGGCCGAAGGCATGCGCGGCAAAGGGCTGGAGCTGCGAATAGGCGAGGCCGGCTTCCAGGTGCAGGTGCGCGGTCATGTCGATCAGCTGGAACAGGTGCTGATCAACCTGATGGTCAATGCCCGGGATGCCCTGCTGGCCAAGCGCGAGGATGATCACCCGTTCCAGCCGTGGATCGCGCTGGACGCCGAGCGCGATGCGCAACACGTACGCCTGTGGGTCGAGGACAATGGTGGCGGTATCGATCCGCGGCTGATGGAGCGGATCTTCGAACCCTTTTTCACCACCAAGCCGGTGGGTGTGGGCACTGGCCTTGGGTTGTCTGTGAGTTACGGCATTGTCGAGAACATGGGCGGACGGCTCAGTGTGAGCAATTCGGCACACGGCGCACGCTTCTGCATCGAGTTGCCGATATTGCCCCAGTCTTAAATCACCAGCCCGGCGCGACCCGGGGGCTTGCAACTGAGGTTGGCGCCGACGTCGACTTTGTTCAGGGTGATGCCGAGGGCGGCGAGCAGGTTGTCGAGGATGGGGTCGAGGACTTTGCTGAGCAGGCCATCAATGACCACGCCCAGCGTGTTGTTAACTGCGTCCAGCGCCCCCTTCACAGTGGTCAGTAAATCACCCAGTACATTTGGAGCCACAGGTTTGTAGGCCTGCACCTGAACACCCGCCAGGGTGGTTTTCAAGCTGTCGACAATGCCCTGCGTACCCAGGCTGTAAAACAACGGAGGTTGTTTGATCTCTGGAGGCTGGTTGTAAATGTGCGTGCTCTGGGTGCTGGCGACGGGCGAATCGACCTTGACCCCAAGGCCGCCGCCGTAAAACGGCTTGCGTGTCGACAGATCGCAGGTTTCTGGCCCCAAGCCCAGCAAGGGAATCTTGCAAGTGATGGCGCCAACGTCGATCAAGGGCAACGGTTGCACCGTTACATCTGCCGAAGACGAGAATGCGTTGGTCGTGTCGATTTTGCCGACCTTCAGTTTCACCAGGGCCGTATTGGTCTGGGTCGTCAGCGTTTTGGTGGCATCACTGGCGCATGTGTAGTCGGTCACATGGCTGTTGGCACTGCCGACTTCCAGGGCGATATCAATTCTGGAGGTGGGCAGGATGAGCAAGTTCGTACGCTGGCAGGTGCCGCCCAGAACACAGAAGACTGACTGGAGCGCTCCGCCGAGGTTGAGGTGCAACACGTTGTTCAGGGCGTCGGTCACGCCTGAGATCAATGACGTATTCAAGATGGCAGCGGGCAGACCGACCACTCCCGTCAACAACGGCGGTAGATTAAGCGACAGCACCGTGCGCACCTGTGCCGTGCGCACGAAAATACGGTCGGGCCCCATCGGGTTGGCTTTGGCCAGTGCCGGATTACCCACCGCCGACAGCTGCGGCGGCTCGATCACCTTGACCCGTACCGAGCCATTGACCAATGCAGGAATATTCAGTGGAAGGTCGACCACGATGCCGTTCTGGCTGTTGGCCAGCTGCACAAAGGCTTCCACCAGCTGGAACACTTGCAGATGGGTATTGAGCGCCGACGAAGGCGTGCCGGTCTGCAACTGCAGCAGTTGCCCTAATGCAAGCTCGGTGCTGCCGGCTACCACCTTGAGATCGGTCAGGCCACTGACTGCCACGTTAGTCGTTGTGCCGCCAGCCTGGAGCACGGTGATCGCGGTGTCCAGCAACTGGGTCAGCTTGATTTTCTTGTTGAGCAATTCGGTGTAGTTGCCGGCACTGACGTTGACGTCCAGGGCCAGTTGATTCAGGTAGCTCAGCAGATTGATGTTGGTATCGACCAGGCCTTGCCAGCCCACCGCGCTCAGATTAAGGCTGCCGCCGAGCATTTTCCCCAACAACAGGTTCAAGGCCGCCGACTTGCTGGAGTCGACCACCAGCGCTGTGCTGCCGATCGTCAACATGGCCAGGGGCGGCAGCACGGCCGGGGCACCGACTGCTGTCGCGGTGAGCCGGGTGTTGAGGCTGACCGGGCCGGGACTGAACAGTGCACCGACACCGGCGGCGATGCTGGTGGGGACCACTCGGGTGGCGATCACGCGGATGGCTGCTTTTTTACTGGCATCCGGCGTAAAGCTGCGCAGCTTGTCGGCGCCGGTCTGCAAGACTCCGCAGGTGGTGGTCAGGGTAATGCCGTCGGCGACGGTCAGGCCGTTGCGGGTGGCGCTTTCAGTGGCGTACCTGGCCGCGGTGAGATTGGCCAGGCAATCGCCGTCGCGCGTCACGGCTTCAAGGGCCGCCACATCGGCGACTCGCTGCAGCTTGCGCTGCTCCAGGTAGAGCCTGCCACTGTCGAGCACCAGCAACATGAACATCATTGCCAGGCCGAGGGTAAGCGCGGCTACCAGACCGATCGCGCCACGTTGCCGGGCGGGACCGTGAAACTGCAAGCGGGGAGACATTGTGCACTCCTTTGCCGGCGTACTGCCGAGGGGTTACCTCCATGGGTATGGGAGAGTGTAGACAAGGGTTTTCAGAGCTGCACATGAGCGGTGTGCAGGAACTGTCGAGTGCAACGAGGCTGCGATCTTTTGGCTGTGTAATGTTCAAAAGCAAGATCAAAAGATCGCAGCTTCGTTGCACTCGACAGCGCCTACGGTTGATTGCGGTGCTGCATCAAGTTTTTATCTAGGCGGGTAATTTGCCAATATCCGCGCCACCGTCTCGCGTATCGCGGTGCTGCGATCAGCCGGGTTCGGCGAGCGGGCGAGCATTTGTTCGTCGCTGCCGCGCCAAACCAGCTTGCCGTCCTTGCCATCGAGCAGGTCGATCTGGACCGTCGCGACCTTGTAGGTGATGTTGCGGGTTTCGTTGTACATCGGCCCGCCCCAGTAACCATTCCATGGGCCGCCCCAACCACCGCCGTAGTTGGTGGTGACCTGCTGCTGGCGCTGCTCGACAATCAGGTAGGTCTGGACGCTCAGGTCACCCTTGATGCCAGCGGCAGCCGGGCGCAGGCCGCGCTGGTCGAGCTGTTCGGTTACCGCCTGGCGGATGCGCTGCTCGGTCAGATCGCTCTTGATTCGCGGGTCATCGGGGCGGTATTGCAGGGCCGGCTCTTTCCAGCTCCAGCTACGGTAAGCGGCGAAGTCACGACTGGCATCAAAGTCATGGTTGACCTGGTCCGAGGCACAGGCGCCGAGCAGCGCGATCACGACCAGTAAAGCGAGACGGCGGAACATGATGATTCTCCGAGTGAGGCATGAACCTGCGTAATGCGTCTTATCTACTTTAGCTAACCGGGAGGATACGCCGACATGGCTTTTTCCACAGCCTCCCTGATCGCATCGGCCCTGGCGCTCTGCTTGCCCTGGTTGCTGGTTTCGGCACTGGCGCTCCACACCGGCTGGCCGCTTTGCGCATCGAACAGGTCGACCCGCACGACCACGACCTGCTCCTGATAGGTGCGCACGATCGGCACTGTGTTGTACATGCCATAGCCGCTGCCGCAGCAGCGGTTATAACCGCCACCGCCGCCGTAATAACCGGCACCGCCATAGTAGTCATCCCGCACCTGACGCAAGCGGGTTTCCAGGCGCAGGTTAGCGCTGACGAACAGGTCGGCCGGGCGATTGTCGTGCAAGGGTCGCAAGCCGCGCTGGTCGAGGGCGTTGCTGACGGCTTCGGCCACCTGCGCCGAATCCGCCCAGGCAGTCCCCGGCGGCAATTGACCGTTCAACCAGGCCCAACTGCGATACCGGCCGTAGTCGCGCGCAGGTGCCGGATAGGCGCTGCGGTCGAAGGTAGTGGCGGCTTGAGGTGGCGCGGGCGGCAACGGCCTGGAGGTCGCGACATAAGGGTTGCTGCCCTGGCAGGCCGCCAACCCCAGGCAGATGATCAGTAAACCCGAACGACTTTTCATTTCATGCTCCGATCAGATCGGCCGACAGATCCAGTGCAAGTAGCGCCCAAGCCCGGCAAAGCTTGGGTGACGGCGGTGCGCGAGTTCCATTTCAAGCAGGTCCACCAGTTCCGCGCGGGCCTGGAATTCCACCGGCATGTAGTCGTGGAAAACCCGTACCCCGCTTTGGGTTTCGACCCGCCACAGGCCCTCAAGTTGCGCCGCAAGTTCACGCGGGTCCAGGGGCTGTTGTGGCGTCAGGCTCTGTTTTTCCCCCGCCATGTCGTTTTTGCGCATCTTGCGAAAGTGGCCTTTGAGCAGGTTGCGGTAGATCAGCGCATCGCGGTTGTAGAACGCCAGGGACAACCAGCCGTCCTGCCGGGTCAGTTGATGCAAGACCGGCAATATCGCGTGGGGCTCGGCCAACCATTCCAGCACTGCGTGACACAGCACCAGGTCGTAGGGTTCGGTAAGCTGGCCGAGCAGATCCTGCCAGGGTGCCTGGATAAAAGTCGCGTGTTGCCCGGCCTCGGCGAAGCGCTGGCGAGCACCTTCAAGCATCGGTTCGGCAGGTTCGGCGAGCGTGACGTCATGCCCGCGCTGGGCCAGCCATAACGACATGTGGCCCAGGCCCGCGCCGATATCCAGAACGCGCAACGGCCGGTCCGGCAGGGTTTCGGCCAGGTCGGCCTGGAGAACGGCCAGACGAATGGCGCCCTTGGCCCCACCGTAGATTTTTTCGGCGAAGCGCGTCGCCAGCTGATCGAAATGACGGTCACTCATCAGCTGAACCGCCGTTCGCTGTCCGCCAGCTTGCTGCGTACCACTTCATTCATGTCCAACCCCAACTCGCTGCACAACAGCAGCAGATAAAGCACAATGTCGCCAACTTCCTGACCGGCATGGGCGAGTTTCTCGGCCGGCAGCTGGCGCGACTGGTCTTCGGTCAGCCACTGGAAGATCTCCACCAGCTCGGACATTTCCACGCTGGCAGCCATGGCCAGGTTTTTGGGGCTGTGAAATTGTCGCCAGTCATTGCGATCGCGGATGGCGTGCAGGCGTTCGGTCAGTTCAACAAGGTTCATCGGGCTCTCCTGAAGACGTATAGCTTCAAGGGGTTGGCCCAGGACTGCAAGCGTATCGATGGAGTGTCGAACTTTGCCCCATAATCCACAGTCGATGCCCTGTGCAGGAGCTGCCGCAGGCTGCGATCTTTTGGCATAGTCATTAGCGCCAAAGATCAAGATCAAACGATCGCAGCCTGCGGCAGCTCCTACGGGGCTCATCATTCTCTCAGGACGAACTACACATGCAGGTAGAAAGCTTTTTCGAATGGCTCGGGCAGGCACTCGGCTCAGTCATCCGTTTTATCGTCGACGGCCTCAGCGGCCTGTTCAATCTGTTGAGCCATGCCGGCGCCAACTTCGTCGAGGGGCTGTCCCGGGCGCTGGGGATGGACACTTCGATCATCAGCATCATCGCGCTGGTCCTGGGCCTGATGCTCTTGTGGTCGGCCATTCGGGCGTTCATGAATGCGTCGATCATCATGGGGATCATCTGGCTGCTGCTCGGGTTGTGGCTGTTGAGCTGGATCATCCACTGACACACAATGGCTCCCCCAAGGAGCCTGCATGTCCAACCTGAGCAACGACTGGCGCGACCGCCTGACCCATCGCCGGGTCTGGGCGCTTGCCGCGCCCATGATTCTGTCCAATATCTCGGTACCGCTGGTGGCGCTGGTCGACAGCACCGTCATCGGCCACCTGCCCCATGCCCATCAACTCGGCGCCGTGGCCGTGGGCGCCAGCCTTTACACCTTCCTGGCGTGGGGCATGGGCTTCCTGCGCATGGGCACCACCGGTTTCGCCGCGCAGGCGGCCGGCCGAGGCGATGGCGCGGCGTTGCGGCAGATCCTGTTGCAGGGCTTGTTGCTGGCCCTGGGGCTGGCGATTGTCCTGGGCGCAGCAGGCGTACCCCTGAGCGGAGTCGCGCTGCACTTCATGCAGCCTTCGGCGGAGCTGGACCAACTGACCCGCGAATTCTTTCACACCCGACTATTCGGGCTGCCGGCAGCCCTGGCCAGTTATGCACTGGTTGGCTGGTTCCTCGGCACGCAGAACGCTCGGGCACCCCTGGCGATACTGCTGAGCACCAACCTGGTCAACATTGCCTTGAACCTGTGGTTCGTTCTGGGCCTGGAATGGGGGGTGACAGGGGCCGCCCGGGCCTCGGTCATCGCTGAATGGACCGGAGCAATCATCGGCCTGCTGATGACCCGCAAGGCCCTGCGCGCCTACCCCGGGCACATCGCCTGGGCGGCGCTGGCCATCTGGCAGAGCTGGCGCCCCTTGCTGGCGGTCAATCGCGACATCTTCATTCGCAGCCTGGCGCTGCAGTCGATTTTTTTCCTGATCACCGTGCAAGGTGCGCGGCTGGGCGACGCTACTGTCGCCGCCAATGCGCTGCTGCTCAACGGCCTGTTGCTGACGGCTCATGCACTGGATGGCCTGGCCCACGCTGTGGAAGCGTTGTGCGGCCATGCCATTGGCGCCCGTGACCGGCAGGCGTTGCGCCGCTCCCTGGTGGTGGCCTGCGGCTGGTCGCTGCTGGCGAGCCTGGGTTTTGCCGTGCTGTTCCTGTTTGGCGGGCATCTGTTCATCGAGATGCAGACCGATATCCAGAGTGTGCGCGACACTGCGTTCATCTACCTGCCCTACCTGGCCGCGCTGCCATTGATTGCCGTGTGGAGCTACCTGCTCGATGGCCTGTTCATCGGGGCTACGCGCGCCCGGGAAATGCGCAATGGCATGTTGCTAACGGTGGCCCTGCTGCTGCCCTTCGCCTGGGCGCTGCAAGGGTTGGGCAACCATGGTCTATGGCTGACCTTCCTGCTTTTCATGTTTCTGCGCAGCCTGACACTTGGGGCGTTTGCCTGGTATCTGCAACGAAACGACGGCTGGTTTGCCGGCAAAGCTCACTGAGCCGGCGTGGCCTTGATGAAGCCTTCGACCTCATCCAGCACCGGTGCCAGGCCGCGCATTGGCCGGGACAACGCTGCCACCAGGGTGGCATGACCGGTGCGGGAGAAATACAGGTCGCGCACCGGCACCCCGGCTTCGCGCAACTTGCGCGCCAGGCCACCGGTGTTGCGACCAGGGTCGACCAGCTCATCATCGCTGGACGCCATCAGCAACGCCGGTGGCGCGCCTCGACTGACATGGTTGATCGGTTGTGACAGGGCCGGCGAATTCGGCCAGAAGAACACCGGGCGCACGTCAGGGTTAACGATGGGCAGAAAGTCATAGGGACCGGCCAGGCCGATCCAGCCGCTGATGTCATGGGGCGACATGCCAGCAGCTCCCAGTAATTGCGGGTCCAGTGCCAGCATCGCGACGTTGTACGCGCCGGAGCTATGCCCCATCAGGTACAGCCGCTGCGGATTGCCGGAAAACTGCTGGATGTGCGAGCGGGTCCAGGCTACGGCCTTGGCGCCATCCTCGAGAAACGCCGGGTAGCGCACCTGCGGATACAGGCGATAGTCCGCCAGCACCGCCACGATTCCCCGGGATGCCAGGGCCTCACCGACAAAACTGTAATCGCTGCGCGATCCGCTGTTCCAGCTGCCGCCGTAGAAAAACACCACCACCGGGGCGTTTTCCATGGGGTGGCGCGGGACGTACACATCGAGTTTTTGCCGCGGGTCGCTGCCATAGGCAATGCCCTCGGTCTTGTCGAAGCTGTCTTTAGGGGTCAGTGCATTAAGCGCCTTGAGCGGTGAACAGGCCGCGATCGCAGCCAGCACCAGCGCGCCAATGGCCCGTTTGCAAAATAGCCGAATCCTGATCGCCATCGACGCCACACCTCAGGGTTTGTTGTTCTGCCACAGATAGCGCAGCCACAACCACTCATCGAGCACCTGTCGCTCGCTGAAACCTAGCGCCAGGCCTTCCTGAAGATGGGACCACGGGCGCTCGTAATCGGTCCCCGTGGTTTCACTCCACTGCCAGGCTCGCCCGCGCCAGGCCAACCGGCCCCACGCGAATCAAGCCTTGGCGCCAACCCGTCAGGACGACAGGTAAGACGAACGGGTCAGGCCCAGACGCAAGGCGTCGAGGAACTGGGTGCGTTCGGCGGCAGTGATGCGCGCGCTGGCGCATTTGTCGCGGTAGTGGGTCATCAGCTCTTCCGGCGACAAGTGCACGTAGCGCAGCATGTCTTCGATGGTGTCGTGGGTTTCGATACCGGCGTGATACACACTGCCATCCGCGTTCTGGTAGATGTTCACCGAGTCGGTGTCACCGAACAGGTTGTGCATGTCGCCGAGAATTTCCTGGTAGGCGCCCACCAGGAAGATACCCAGCAGGTAGTCTTCACCTTCGTTCAGACCGTGTACCGGCAGGCTGGTCTCGATGCTCTGCTCGTCGACGTACTGCTTGATCTTGCCGTCGGAATCGCAGGTCAGGTCTTGCAGCACGGCACGGCGCAGCGGCTCCTCGTCGAGACGGTGCAGCGGCAGGATCGGCAGGACCTGGCCGATGGCCCAGGTGTCCGGCAGGCTCTGGAATACCGAGAAGTTGCAGATGTACTTGTCGGCCAGTTTGTCGTTGAGTTCGTCGAGCACCTGGCGGTGCGAACGCTGACGCGCCTTCAACGAGTTGTGCAGGCGACGGCACACCGCGAAGTAGCATTGCTCGGCCAGGGCTTTTTCCGCCAGGGTCAGCTTGCCATCGGCGTACTGGGTAGCCACGTCGCTCATGTAGTGAGTGGCGCGCCAGTAGGTTTCGGTGACCATCTCGATGTCGGTCGGGCCCAGCAGGTCTACCAGCCACTGCACGGTTTCCGGCAGGGCCTCCTTGTTCTCGATCTGCGGCACGTCGTCGTTGTGTTTCTCGACGTCGGTGACCTGCACCACCAGCATGGCGTGGTGCGCCGTCAGCGAGCGACCGCTTTCGGAGAAGATGTTCGGGTGCGGCAGGCTCTGCGCGTCGCAGAATTCCTTGAGCATCCCGACCACGACGCCGGCGTAGTCGTCCATGTCGTAGTTGATCGAACTGGCGTTACGCGAGTGGGTACCGTCGTAGTCGACGCCCAGGCCGCCACCGACGTCGATATGATCCACCGGCAGGCCGAGGTTGCGCAGTTCGCCGTAGTAGCGGATCGCTTCCTTGAAGCCGTGCTGGTAGTCCGCCAGGTTGGCGATCTGCGAACCCATGTGGAAGTGCAACAGGCGGATGCCTTGGTCCAGGCCCGCCGCGCGGAAACGCTCGACCACCGACAGCAGCTGCGCCGCCGACAGGCCGAATTTGGATTTCTCGCCGCCGGTATCCGCCCACTTGGACGACGCCAGGGACGACAGGCGCACGCGCAGGCCGACCTGAGGCTTGACCTTCAGCGAGGCGGCTTCTTCGATCACCAGCTCAACTTCGGATTCTTTCTCGATCACGATGAACACGTTGTGCCCGAGTTTCTGCCCCATCAAGGCCAGGCGGATGAACTCGCGGTCCTTGTAGCCATTGCAGACGATGGTGCCGCCTTTGGGCGCCAGGGCCAGCACGGCCAGCAGCTCGGGTTTGGAACCGGCTTCAAGGCCAATGGAAACATCCTGGGTGGCGATGATGTTTTCGATCACCGCTTCCTGCTGGTTGACCTTGATCGGGTAAAGCGCGGTGTACTTGCTCTGGTATTCCAGGCGTTCGATGTTCGAATCGAATGCACCGGTCAGCTGACGCACGCGGTCTTGCAGGATGTCGGGAAAACGAACCAGCAATGGCAGGGACAAGCCGCTCTTGCGCAGCTGGTCCACTTGCTCGAACAGGTCGATAGGCGAACTGGCGGGGCCGTTCGGACGAACCTCGACGCGACCGGCGTCATTGATGGCGAAATACCCGGCCCCCCAATGGCGGATCCCGTAAACACTGCGGCTGTCCGCAACTGTCCATTGGCTGCCATCGTCTTTGCGTGTGCGTCGTACGGACATTGAAGTCCCCTATAAAGAAGTCATAGAGCGTCGCCTGGGTTCAGGCCGGCGCAGTCTAAAGAATGAAAATGACGGTTCGTCAACGAGGGGGTAGACCTCGCCGACCGCAGTGAGTTTAGAAACCGGTCAGAACAGGCTCTGTGAAAACCATGTGGACGACGCCAGACCTGCTGTGAGGACTGGATCAAGTCGAGGGTGGTTTTCACAGAGGCTGCTAGCCGCCGGACTTCTTTGCCTTGAAACCGAGCTTGATCAATTCCGCCAAGAGTAGTTCGACATGATCGCCCTGGATTTCAATGATGCCGTCTTTCAACGCACCCCCGGTCCCGCAACGTTTTTTCAACGTGGTCGCCAGGTCCTTGAGCGCATCTTCAGCCAGGGGCACACCGGTGATGGTGGTCACCGTCTTGCCGCCACGTCCCTTGCTTTCGCGACGTACGCGAGCAATGCCGTCACCGGCCGGGATCACGGTCTGTTTGCAGATGCAGGCGTCCACCGGTTTACTGCACTCGGGGCAATGACGACCTGCGTCGGTGGAAAATACCAGGCCACCTAGGGCGGCGAAGGATGCGGCTTTTTTGGCCACCGGCAATCCTCTTGGGAGGACAAAGACTGGCCGCAGCGCATGGCTATCGACCGCGAAGCCCCACTCAGGCAGGGGCAGCGCTACTGAAACGGTATGCGCCATTTTCTGTAGGAGCGAGCTCGCTCGCGATGGACGTAAACGATAACGCGGGCATTCTGAATGAACGCGTCGCCCTTGAGTACATCGCGAGCGAGCTCGCTCCTACAGTTACAGCAATACCGGTTCAGTTTGAAAAGGTCGCGCAGTGTAACGGCAAAAACGCCGATTGCTAAGAGCCAATCGGCGCCAATTTATAGCTCTTTTGCGACGTCTTTCCCGCAGGCGCGAAGATAGCGCTTCAAAGCCGCCAGCGAGTCCGGGCAGTAAGGCTTCTGCCGGATTTCCAGCATTACCTGGTCGATGGGTAGAAAGCGCGCTTCAACCACCTCTTCGGGCTGCAGGATCAACGGCCCGTCCCACACTGCCGAGAACGCCGAACACCACAAGCGATTGCCGGTGTCCTCGAAGTAGAAATGGTCGTGGGCGGTCAACTCCACCCCGCCAACGCCCAGCTCTTCTTCCAGTTCCCGTGCGGCCGACTCGGCGTAGGTTTCGGTGGCAAGCACCATGCCGCCAGCGGCAACGTCCCAGTAACCGGGATAGATCGCCTTGCTCAGGGTGCGGCGGTGCACGCACAGCTCACCCGCCGAATTGAACAGCATGATGTAGGTGCCACGCCCGATCAGGCCCCGCTCGCGCAGGTCGGAACGGACCAGCGCGCCGAGCAGGTTGTCCTGCTCATCGACCCAGGCAATCTGCTCGGCGTCCGAGGCCGCGCGGTGGGCGGCCTCTTTGTCGCTGTCAGCCATGACTCAGCCCTGGTTGAGCAATTGACGCAAGTCGATCACTGCGGCGTTCGCTCGGGAAATGTAGTTAGCCATGACCAGCGAGTGGTTGGCCAGAACGCCAAAGCCGCTGCCGTTAAGGATCATCGGACTCCACACCGGCTCCTGCGAAGCTTCCAGCTCACGAATGATCTGGCGCACGCTGACGGTGGCGTTTTTCTTCGCCAGCACGTCAGCGAAGTCGACTTCAATGGCGCGCAGCAGGTGGGACAAGGCCCATGCCTGGCCGCGGGCTTCATAGAATACGTTGTCGATCTGCATCCACGGGGTTTCGACGATTTCCTCGTCAACCTGTGGTACCTGGCCCGGGGCCACGACCTCGGTTTTCAAGGCGGTGTTGAGCTTGACCCGGCCAACGCTGGCCGACAGTCGCTGCGACAACGAACCCAGGCGTGTGCCCACATCACCCAACCAGTTGTTGAGGTTGTCGGCACGGGCGTAGAACAGCGCATTTTTCTGCGAAGGATCGGACAGGCGAGCCTGGTAGCGGCTCAGGGAATTGATGCCTTCCTGATACTCGGACTCACTGGACGGCAGCACCCAGCTCTTGTTGTCGAAGTTGAAGCGCGGTTCGGCCTTGGCCAGGTCCGAGTCTTCCGCCGATTGCGATTGCGAGCGGGCAAAATCTTTACGCAGTGCTCGCGTCAGGTCGCGCACCTGCACCAGCACCCCGTATTCCCAGCTTGGCGTGTTGTCCATCCACAGGCCTGGCGGGAAACGGTCATTGGAAATATAGCCGCCCGGCTTGCTCAGCAAGGTATCGGCCACGGTCTTGAGGGTTTCAACCGTGGTGTAGCCGATGACCATCTGCTTGCCTTCTTTCTCGGCAGCGACCTGGGCATTCTGCTGAACCGGGAACAGTGCCGGCTCCTGGCTCCAATACCAGCCCAGGGCGATAGCCACCAACAGGTACAGGCCGATCAAGGTGACCAGCGCCCGGCTGAACAACAGTCCACCTATATAGCTGCGGGTGGCTGATTTTGGTTCAGCGGCACGTTCAGGCGCGCTGCCCGCGCGGTTCTTCCAGTCCAGCATGGCGATATCCTTTCAATCACTTGAGTTCATCGGTTCGACCACAACCCTACGCCATCGTGCCTCGTTTGCCGCGCATTAATACGCGCATGCCGCAAGCATCAATCGCACGGTCGATACCGCCACTATAAATGAACACCACGCCTTGTGTTGGTGCGGCGTACGCATCCCGTACGCAGCACCGCGACTCGCCAGTCATAAACTGAATGAGCTCGCTATGCAGATTATTGACATGCGACACTGATCCACCCTCGGAAGAGATGCTAGCATAGAGCCACCAGTCGATCTCAGCATGCACCCTAACTAGTAGTCAGGATATGACCGAGCCAGAAGACCCCAGCCGTGAGCGCCTCAAGCACCACTTTGCCCAGCGGGTAATTCATCAGGCACGTCAGATTCTTGAGACATGGCAGCGCCTGCAGCGCAGCGAGTGGTCTGCCACCGACCTGGCGGAACTGAGCGAAGCCAACCTGCGCCTGTTGCGGTTCGCCGAGCGCTTCGAGCAGCCGGAACACATGCAACTGGCCCGCCACATCGGCCAGGCACTTGACGCAGTCGAGACCAATCGCGGTCGCCTCAGCAGCGGCCTGATCACTGACCTTAACCGCCTGATGCAGCGGCTGTCGCGCACCGGCCTGCGCCAGGGCGATCAGCTCGATCAGACGTTCCTGCCGCCCTTGCGCAAACCGATCTACGTGATGCTGCAGGATCACGACCGCGCGGAGCGCCTGGCCAAACAGCTGGAATTTTTCGGTCTTAGCGCCCAGTCCCTGGACAGCGTGGCGGCGTTTCGCTCCTCGATGGTCGAGCGCCTGCCGGCGGCGATTGTCATGGATGTGGATTTCAGCGGGCCCGGCATCGGCCTCAAACTCGCCGCCGAAGCCCAGGAAGGCCTGGAACAACAACTGCCGCTGCTGTTCTTCAGTCTTAATGAAACCGACACCCCGACCCGCCTCGCCGCCGTGCGTGCCGGCGGCCAGGAGTTCCTCACCGGCACCCTCGAAGCGTCAAGCCTGCTGGAAAAGATCGAAGTGCTGACCTGCGTCGCGCAGTACGAACCGTTCAAAGTGCTGATCATTGACGATTCCCGGGCCCAGGCCATGCACACCGAGCGCCTGCTCAATAGCGCCGGCATTGTCACCCGCACCTTGATCGAGCCTATACAGGCCATGGCCGAACTCGCGGACTTCCAGCCCGACCTGATCATCCTCGACATGTACATGCCGGCCTGCACCGGCACCGAGCTGGCCAAGGTCATCCGCCACAACGACCGATACGTCAGCGTGCCGATCATCTACCTTTCGGCCGAGGATGACCTGGACAAGCAACTCGACGCCATGAGTGAAGGGGGCGACGATTTCCTGACCAAACCGATCAAACCGCGGCACCTGATCACCACCGTGCGCAACCGCGCGGCACGGGCGCGCAACCTGAAGGCGCGGATGGTGCGCGACAGCCTCACCGGCCTGTACAACCACACCCATATCCTGCAGTTGCTGGAAGACTGCAGCTTTCGCGCGCGCCGCGAGAACAAGCCACTGAGCTTTGCCATGCTCGATATCGACCACTTCAAGCGGGTCAATGACAGTCATGGCCATCCGATGGGCGACCGGGTGATCAAGAGCCTGGCGCTGTTCCTCAAGCAGCGCCTGCGCAAGACTGACTTCATCGGCCGCTACGGTGGCGAAGAGTTCGCCATTGTGATGCCCGATACCGATCTGGAGTCGGCCCACAAAGTGCTCGATGAAATCCGCCAGCGCTTCGCCGAAATTCACTATCCGGCGCAGCCCCAGGACCTTTGGTGCACGTTCAGCGCCGGGGTGGTGGACCTCGGTGAAAACTCCGACAGCTTGATGATGGCGAGCCAGGCTGACGAGGCGCTGTACCGCGCCAAGCATGCCGGGCGCAACCGCGTGCAGTCCTCGCGGGAATCAAAGCAAAAGGCCACTATTTCATCTGAATCCACCGAACCAGTCATAACCCTGTAATAGAAACGCAATAACTTCGGGCGCTTACCATTCTGCCGTTGGTAGTCCCGCGATGCGCCTCAAGCTGCTGACCAATCTCAACACCGTCCTCTTAATTGCCGTGTGCGCTGCGCTTGGCGCGACCCTATGGTGGTCGCAAAAAGCCCTTGAACGACCCTATCTGCTGATGGAGCGTTACCTGAGCCTGTCCCAGCAGTTTCAACGGCAGGTGGTGGGCAACGTGCAGGATTACCTCGTCAGCGGTGATGCCCTGCGCCTGAGCAGTGCGGGCCAGGCGATCGATGAGCTTAAACACGAGCTCGATGAACTGCCGCCCTCCCTGGCCGACGCCGTGCGCCCCAGCCTTGCGGAGCTTGAAGGGTTCAGCAAAACCGAACTGCTCGCCGCCGGCAAGCTTGCAGGCGACCCCCAGGCGTTGCTGCTGCAGGCAGAACGGGAGCTGGGCGCAAACCTTGACCAGCTCAGCCAATATGCCAGTGCCAACGCGGACTACCTCAAGCCCTTGCTCAACGCCTCGCAGAACGTGGGCAAGCTGTCGCTGGCCCGGGACAAACTGGTCAGCAGCGGTCGCAGCGAACTGGCTGCGGAGGTGGAGCGCGAAGTCAGCAATATCCGCACCCAGGCCAGTATTCTGGAGGCCCTGCCCTTGCTGGGCGTGACGAGCAGCAGCGAGTCCAATACCGATGATTTTGCCGCCATGATGGGTCTGGAAAGCACTGAGAAGACCGTCGCCGAAGACGCCGGCATTGCCCTCAAACGGGAACTCAACAGCCTGTTGGCCCGCTACCCCGCAGAACTTGCCCGCACCCGCGAACAGATCGAAAAACGCAGCGAGCTCAGCGCTGCGACTCACCAGAAAATGACCGCCGTGCAGCAGTCCATTGCAGATCTGGAGCCGGCAGTGCGCGCGCAACACGGGCAAATCCAGAGTGAGGTGCGACTGCTGCAGGGGTTGATGATCGGCCTGATCCTGCTGATCGCACTGCTGATCGACACTCTGCAACGGCGACTGGCTCGCACCCTGACCAACCTCGCACCCGCCCTGTCGACCTGGGCCGAGGGCGATTTCAGCCGGGACATCGAACTGGGCAGGACCAACCGCGAATTGCACGACATTCAGGCTTCGCTCAACCGCCTGCGAGCCTACCTGGTCGACCTGGTGGGAACCATTCGCCTGAACGCCGAGCAAGTGGCCGGCAGCAGTCGCACCCTGGCCGAGTTGAGCAACGACCTGCACGGCGGCGCTGAGGATCAGGCTGGCGACACCGCGATGATCCGCGATTCTCTCGCAGAGCTGGAAGCTACGATCCAGCAAGTGGCCGGCGATGCCAGCCAAGCCGCCGACGCCAGTCGCCATGCGGGGCTGGCGGTAGAGCAAGGGCAGAAAGTCATCGGCCTGAGCCTTGCCGGCCTGCATGCCCTGGTCGGCGAAGTGCAAGGCAATGCGCAGATGATTGAACATCTGGCCGAAGAGTCGGCCACGATCGGCGGGGTACTGACGGTCATCCGCTCGATCGCCGACCAGACCAACCTGCTGGCCCTGAACGCCGCCATCGAGGCGGCTCGTGCCGGGGAAATGGGTCGCGGGTTTGCCGTGGTTGCAGAGGAAGTTCGCTCGCTGGCACAACGCACTGCCGGTGCCACGGCGCAGATCCAGACCTTGATTGCCGGGCTGCAAACGGCGGCACGCCAATCGGTCGAAGGCATGCGCGCCCAGGTCGGTCACGCGCAGTCCACCGCCAACCAGGCCCAGGCGGCGGACGGCGCACTGGATAAAATCGTCGATGCGATCCAGACCATTTCCGACACTGCAGTGCGCATTGCCGATGTGACTGCGCAGCAAAGTGGTGCGGTCAGTGAGATTCGCGATCACAGCGAGCGGATTCACCAGCTGGGTGGGGATAACTTGCTGCGAATTGGTGAAGGCCGTGAGCAAGGGGAACACTTGCTGGTGCTGGGCGGACGGTTGCACACGGCGGTACAGGCGTTTCGCGTCTGATCGAGCGCCTTCGCGAGCAAGCCCGCTCCCACACTGGATACATGCGCGGCACAGGCCCCAGTGGGAGCGGGCTTGCTCGCGACGGCAGCACACCTGCCAACCCCATCATGCCGGCCGGGCCCAAATGACCGGATTCAATCGGGCGGTCATATATTTCGCGCAAACATCGGCCATCGTGCTGGCTATTGCATAGAACTGGACAGTCACAAAGTCTTTGCGGCATAGTCGCCGGGTTCTGACAAATGCACTCGGATAACAAGGAACAGCAGATGGCAACCTTTCTGGTTCTGCACGGACCCAACCTGAACTTGCTCGGCACCCGCGAACCGGGCACCTATGGCGCCACGACGCTGGCCCAGATCAACCAGGACCTGGAACGCCGTGCCCGTGAAGCCGGCCACCATTTGCTGCACCTGCAGAGCAATGCCGAGTATGAATTGATCGACCGCATCCACGCTGCCCGCAGCGAAGGTGTGGATTTCATCCTGATCAATCCAGCAGCTTTTACGCACACAAGTGTCGCTTTACGTGACGCGCTGCTGGCGGTGAGCATCCCATTCATCGAAGTGCATTTGTCTAACGTGCACAAACGCGAACCATTCCGCCATCACTCTTACTTCTCCGACGTAGCGGTGGGAGTGATCTGCGGCCTTGGCGCCAGCGGTTATCGACTGGCCCTGGAGGCCGCACTAGAGCAGCTTGAAACACAGGCAACGACTTGAACTACAAGCGTTAAGCGCCCCTGACCGACCCTTGGGAGTTGATGATTCATGGATATCCGTAAAGTTAAGAAACTGATCGAATTGCTGGAAGAGTCCGGCATCGACGAGCTCGAGATCAAGGAAGGCGAAGAGTCCGTACGTATCAGCCGCCACAGCAAGACGCCAGCTCAACAGTACTACGCACCGGCTCCAATGCACGCTCCGGCTCCAGCGCCTGCCGCTGCCGCCCCGGTTGCCGCCGCTCCTGCCGCTGCAGCCGCGCCTGTGCTGAACGGCACCGTTGCCCGCTCGCCGATGGTGGGTACTTTCTATCGCAAATCTTCGCCAAGCTCGCCGTCCTTCGTTGAAGTCGGCCAGACCGTGAAGAAAGGCGACACCCTGTGCATCGTTGAAGCGATGAAGATGATGAACCACATCGAAGCTGAAACCAGCGGTGTGATCGAATCCATCCTCGTCGAAGACGGCCAGCCGGTTGAGTACGACCAACCGCTGTTCACCATCGTTTGAACCGCGGAGAAACTTTGATGACTGCGAAGTTGGAAAAAGTTCTGATCGCCAACCGCGGTGAGATTGCCCTGCGGATCCTGCGTGCCTGTAAGGAAATGGGCATCAAGACTGTCGCCGTTTACTCCAAGGCCGACAAGGAGCTGATGCACCTGGGCCTGGCAGACGAATCCGTCTGCATCGGTCCGGCGTCGGCCGCCCATTCTTACCTGCACATTCCGGCAATCATCGCCGCAGCTGAAGTGACCGGCGCTACCGCCATTCACCCAGGCTACGGTTTCCTCGCGGAAAACGCTGATTTTGCTGAACAGGTCGAGAACTCCGGCTTCGCCTTCATCGGTCCGAAAGCCGACACCATTCGCCTGATGGGCGACAAGGTATCGGCCAAGCACGCGATGATCGCTGCTGGCGTTCCAACCGTTCCGGGTTCTGACGGCCCGCTGCCGGAAGACGAAGAAACCGCCCTGCGCATCGGTCGCGAAGTCGGTTACCCGGTGATCATCAAGGCCGCTGGCGGCGGCGGTGGTCGCGGCATGCGCGTTGTGCATAAAGAGGAAGACCTGATCTCCTCGGCGAAACTGACCCGTTCCGAAGCTGGCGCGGCGTTCGGCAACCCGATGGTCTATCTGGAAAAATTCCTGACCAACCCACGTCACGTGGAAGTTCAGGTGCTTTCCGATGGCCAGGGCCACGCCATCCATCTGGGCGACCGCGACTGCTCGCTGCAACGTCGTCACCAGAAGGTCCTCGAAGAAGCACCGGCACCGGGCATCGACGAGAAAGCTCGCCAGGAAGTCCTCGCACGCTGCGTTAAAGCCTGCATCGACATCAACTACCGTGGCGCGGGCACCTTCGAGTTCCTGTACGAGAACGGCGCGTTCTATTTCATCGAAATGAACACCCGCGTTCAGGTCGAGCACCCGGTTACCGAAATGGTCACTGGCATCGACATCGTCAAGGAGATGCTCAGCATCGCCGCTGGCAACAAGCTGTCGTACACCCAGGAAGACGTCGTCATCCGCGGTCACGCACTTGAATGCCGGATCAACGCCGAAGACCCGAAAACCTTCATGCCAAGCCCAGGCACGGTCAAGCACTTCCACGCTCCAGGCGGCAACGGCGTTCGCGTCGATTCGCACCTGTACAGTGGTTATGCCGTTCCGCCGAACTACGATTCGTTGATCGGCAAGCTGATCACCTACGGCGCAACCCGTGACGAAGCCCTGGCGCGCATGCGCAATGCGCTGGACGAAATCGTGGTCGACGGGATCAAGACCAACATCCCGCTGCACCGCGACCTGGTCCGCGACGAAGGCTTCTGCAAAGGTGGAATCAACATCCACTACCTGGAACACAAGCTGGCTGGCGACAAGCACTAAGCTTTAGCTGGTAATCAACAAAGCCGCCTTCGGGCGGCTTTGTTGTTTTTGAAGCACAGTCAAAAGATCGCAGCCTTCGGCAGCTCCTACATTTGGAATGCGCTCCCCTGTAGGAGCTGCCGAAGGCTGCGATCTTTTGATCTTCAACCATGGTCGTCTTCTTAGCCACGCTCGCGTAAACTTGCGCGCTTCTCGCAGCCCGCTAGGCTGCAATCAATATTTTTCAAAGGTGCCCGCCATGCCTTGGCTGCAAGTCCGTCTCGCCATCAGCCCAGAACAAGCCGAAACCTACGAAGACGCTTTCCTTGAAGTGGGCGCCGTGTCGGTGACCTTCATGGACGCTGAAGATCAGCCGATTTTCGAACCGGAACTCAACACCACGCCACTGTGGTCGCACACGCACCTGCTGGCCCTGTTCGAAGGCGGCACTGAAGCGGCGAGCGTGCTGGCGCATCTTGAATTGCTGACCGGCAGCCCATTGCCCGAGCATCACAGCGAAGTCATCGAAGACCAGGACTGGGAGCGCAGCTGGATGGACGGTTTCCAGCCGATGCGTTTTGGCCAGCGCCTGTGGATTGTCCCGAGCTGGCACGCCGCACCCGAGCCTGACGCGGTGAACCTGTTGCTGGATCCGGGCCTGGCGTTTGGCACCGGCACACACCCGACCACCGCACTGTGCCTGGAGTGGCTCGATGGTCAGGACCTGAAGGATTGCAACGTGCTCGGCTTCGGTTGCGGCTCGGGCATCCTGGCGATCGCCGCCCTGTTGCTGGGCGCCAGGGAAGCCGTAGGCACTGACATCGACGTGCAGGCGCTGGAAGCTTCCCGGGACAATGCGGGGCGCAACAACATTGCCGAAGCGTTGTTCCCGTTGTATTTGCCAGAAGATCTGCCGCAGGTGAAGGCCGACGTATTGGTCGCCAATATCCTCGCCGGGCCGCTGGTTTCCCTGGCGCCGCAACTGTCCAGCCTGGTCAAGCCGGGTGGCCGCCTGGCGCTGTCGGGCATCCTCGCCGAGCAGGGCGAAGACGTCGCCAGGGCCTACGCCCAGGACTTCGACCTGGACCCGATCGCCAATCGCGATGGCTGGGTGCGCATCACTGGCCGTCGGCGCTAGAATGGGCGCCTGCATTCATCGGATCGCCGCATGACCGACAGCTTCGTCACCCAGTGTCCGCATTGCCAAAAGAGCTTCCGCGTCAGCCATGCCCAGTTGAGCGTGGCCCGCGGAGTGGTTCGTTGCGGGTCATGCCTGCAGGTTTTTAATGCCGCCAAGCAGCTGCTGGAGCAACACGCCGGCAAGGAGCCTGTTGCCTCCACATCCCCAGTCATCGTCGAGCCGCCAGAGCAACGGGCCATCAGCCTGAAGCAGTGGACGGCCGCCGAGCTGGACCTGGACAGCATGGACCTCGACGAAGAACTCGCGCGCCTGGAGCAGCGGGAGATCCAGCCGACCACCGAATTCGGCCGGCACCGCGAAGATTCACTGAGTGCGCGACGCGACAGCGCCGATCATGAGCATGCCCCCTGGGCCGATAGCCTGTACAGCGAATCGGCGGCCGAGCGGGCACAGGCCAGCCAGGTCGAGGAAGCGGCCGCGGTGGTGCCGTTTACTCCACTCAAGCCAGCCCGTACCGAACCCTCGCTGACCCTGGAGCTGGTCGAGCTCGACGATGAGCCGCGCCCTCCCCTGGTGCGCCAGGAACTGGTGCTGGAGCCGCCACCCGCGCCGGAACGCCTGTCCCTGTCCGCGGTGGATGACCTGGATGACGACCTGCCTTCGATCGAGCCGTTGCGTAAAAAGCGCAGCGAACCGGCAGTGCGCGCCGAGGTGCTGCAGGACCTGACCGACGACCCGCTGCAACTGGACTGGCAAAAACGTCGTTCGCCCTGGGGCCGCCGTTTCATCTGGATGCTATTGGTGGCGCTCGCCGCGCTTGCGCTGGGCGGCCAGTACGTTGCGTATCATTTCGAAGAACTCGCGCGTCAGGACCAGTACCGTCCCTGGTTCCAGCAGCTGTGCCCGCAAATCGGTTGCACCGTGCCGTCCAAGGTCGACATCGCGAAAATCAAGAGCAGCAACCTGGTCGTGCGCAGCCACCCGGAATTCAGCGGTGCCCTGGTGGTCGATGCGATCATCTACAATCGCGCGCCGTTCTCCCAGCCATTCCCCCTGCTGGAGCTGCGTTTTGCCGACCTCAACGGTCACCTGATCGCCAGGCGTCAGTTCAAACCCGGCGAATACCTCAATGGCGATCTCGAAGGCATGGCGGAAATGCCGCCGCAGACGCCCATCCACATCGCGCTGGATATTCTCGATCCAGGCTCCAAAGCGGTGAACTACAGCCTGAGTTTTCATTCGCCCGAGTGAAACGCTTCACTGATCCGCGATTGACGACGGATTTCTGCCTGAGCGTGCCTGGACCAAACCGCTGGCGATAACAGAATAACTGTTCAGATTTTGTTCAATTCAGCCTTTATCCAGTCATCGAGAGCGGGTATCATGCCAACCCTTTTTCGAACTCTCATGATCCGGCCCCACAACAGGGAAGTCCTATGTCGGCGGTACGCATCGGTCCATATACATTGCACAACGGCTTGATTCTCGCCCCCATGGCGGGCGTCACAGACCAACCCTTTCGTCAGCTGTGCAAGCGACTGGGCGCCGGGCTGGTAGTTTCAGAAATGGTCACCAGCGACATGAGCTTGTGGAACACCCGCAAGTCCCGCATGCGCATGATCCACGAAGGTGATCCCGAGCCCCGCTCGGTACAGATCGCCGGTGGCGATGCGCAGATGCTGGCAGATGCGGCACGGGCCAACGTCGAACTGGGCGCACAGATTATTGACATCAACATGGGCTGCCCGGCCAAGAAGGTCTGCAACAAGGCCGCCGGCTCCGCACTGTTGAAGGATGAAGCATTGGTGACCGAGATCCTGCGGGCCGTCGTGGCCGCAGTCGATGTGCCGGTCACCCTGAAGATCCGAACCGGCTGGGACCGGGACAACAAGAACGGCCTGACGGTGGCGAAGATCGCCGAGCAGGCAGGAATCACGGCGCTGGCGGTGCATGGCCGCACCCGTGCCGACCTGTACACCGGTGAAGCCGAGTACGACACCATTGCCGCGATCAAGCAGGCGGTGTCGATCCCGGTGTTTGCCAACGGCGATATCGATTCGCCGGAAAAGGCCCGGTATGTGCTCGACGCCACCGGTGCCGATGGCCTGCTGGTAGGGCGGGCTGCCCAGGGGCGGCCATGGATTTTTCGCGAGATCGATCATTACCTGCGCACCGGTGAAAAACTTCCGGCGCTGGAACTGATCGAGGTGGAACGCATACTGCTAGAGCATTTGGCCGCGCTGCACGTTTTCTATGGAGACGTCATGGGTGTGCGCATTGCTCGCAAGCATGTGGGCTGGTATCTCGCAACCTTGCCGGGCGCCAGGGAGTTTCGCGCCCACTTCAATCGTTTGGAAGATACGGAAGCACAATGCGCCAACGTTCAGGGCTTCTTCGCCGAACGTTACAAGAGCCTGACAGGGGACGGAGAAGGGGTGGCCGCATGACGATGATGACCGAGACTTTAGTGAGTGGAACAACACCCGTGAGCGACAACGTGAATTTGAAACAGCACCTCAATACGCCTAGCGAAGAAGGCCAGACCCTTCGCGGGAGTGTCGAGAAGGCGCTGCACAATTATTTCGCCCACCTTGAGGGCGCTGCCGTCACGGATGTGTACAACCTGGTGCTCTCCGAAGTCGAGGCTCCCCTGCTCGAGTGCGTGATGAACTACGTCAAGGGCAACCAGACCAAGGCCAGCGAACTGCTCGGACTGAACCGGGGCACGCTGCGCAAGAAACTCAAGCAGTACGATTTGCTGTAAGCATTCAATCAAACCAGAAAGGCGCCCGCGTAAAAACGGTCGCCTTTTTTGCTGACTCCTTTGCTTTTGATGGAAATTGAGATGACCGACCAGACTACCCGCCTGCCGATCCGCCGCGCCTTGATCAGCGTTTCCGACAAGACCGGGATCCTCGAATTCGCCAAGGAGCTTGAAGCCTTGGGCGTCGAGATCCTCTCCACCGGCGGAACGTTCAAGCTGCTGCGCGACAACGGTGTTGCCGCAGTGGAAGTCGCGGATTACACCGGTTTCGCAGAAATGATGGACGGTCGGGTGAAAACCCTGCACCCGAAAATCCACGGCGGGATCCTCGGTCGTCGCGGCATCGATGACGCCATCATGAACGAGCACGGCATCAAGCCGATCGATCTGGTAGCCGTCAACCTGTACCCGTTCGAAGCCACCATCAACAAGCCAGGCTGCGACCTGCCGACCGCCATCGAAAACATCGACATCGGCGGCCCGACCATGGTCCGTTCCGCGGCAAAAAACCACAAAGATGTAGCGATCGTGGTGAATGCCAGCGACTACGCCAGCGTGCTCGAAGGTCTCAAGGCCGGCGGCCTGACCTACGCCCAGCGTTTCGACCTGATGCTCAAGGCCTTCGAACACACGGCCGCCTATGACGGCATGATCGCCAACTACATGGGCACCGTAAACCAGGCTGCCGATACGCTGAGCACTGAAGGTCGCAGCGAATTCCCGCGCACTTTCAACAGCCAGTTCGTCAAGGCCCAGGAAATGCGCTACGGCGAGAACCCACACCAGAGCGCGGCGTTCTACGTGGAAGCCAAGCCTGCCGAAGTCGGCATCGCCACCGCGACCCAACTGCAAGGTAAAGAGCTGTCGTACAACAACGTGGCGGACACCGACGCCGCGCTGGAATGCGTGAAGAGTTTCGTCAAACCAGCCTGTGTGATCGTCAAGCACGCCAACCCGTGCGGCGTGGCCGTAAGCCCCGACGCCGAAGGCGGTATCCGCCAGGCCTACGAGCTGGCCTATGCCACTGATACCGAGTCTGCGTTCGGCGGCATCATTGCCTTCAACCGCGAACTGGATGCTGAAACGGCCAAGGCCATCGTCGAGCGTCAGTTCGTCGAAGTGATCATTGCCCCGTCCGTCAGCGAAGAAGCTCGCGCCATCGTCGCCGCCAAAGCCAACGTGCGCCTGCTGGCCTGTGGCGAGTGGTCGGCCGATCGCGCTGCTGCGTGGGATTACAAGCGCGTCAATGGCGGCCTGCTGGTGCAGAGCCGTGACATCGGCATGATCGGCAGCGAAGACCTGAAAGTGGTGACCAAGCGCGCACCGACCGAACAGGAAATCAACGACCTGATCTTCGCCTGGAAAGTCGCCAAGTACGTCAAATCCAACGCCATTGTGTACGCCAAGAACCGCCAGACCATCGGCGTCGGCGCTGGCCAGATGAGCCGCGTGAACTCCGCGCGAATCGCCGCGATCAAGGCTGAACACGCGGGTTTGCAAGTGCAGGGTTCGGTGATGGCATCGGACGCGTTCTTCCCGTTCCGCGATGGCCTGGACAATGCGGCCAAGGCCGGTGTCACTGCGGTGATCCAGCCAGGCGGCTCGATGCGCGACGCAGAAGTGATTGCCGCCGCTGATGAAGCCGGCATCGCCATGGTGTTCACCGGCATGCGCCACTTCCGTCACTAACCAGACAACGGCCGCACTGAAACCGGCATCTGCTGCGTTGGAGGCTACCTTGATGATGCTCATTGCCAAAAGGCAACTCCGCTCATCAAGGTAGCCTCCGCCTTGCATCTACCGGCTTCATTGCGACCTCCTGCAGCGCGAAGCGCTTCAGGTTCTAAAACAGAATTAGCTTCATCCGAGGTTTTTGAAATGAATGTTTTGATCATTGGCAGCGGTGGCCGTGAACACGCCCTGGCCTGGAAAGTGGCTCAGGATCCGCGCGTGCAGAAGGTTTTTGTTGCGCCTGGCAACGCCGGCACCGCGATTGAAGCCAAGTGCGAAAACGTTGCGATCGATGTGCTGGCCCTTGAACAGCTTGCCGACTTCGCCGAGAAAAATGTCTCACTGACTATCGTAGGCCCGGAAGTGCCACTGGTGGCCGGTGTGGTCGATCTGTTCCGCACACGCGGCCTCGACTGCTTCGGCCCGACCGCTGGCGCAGCCCAGCTGGAAGGCTCCAAGGCGTTCACCAAGGACTTCCTGGCTCGCCACAAGATCCCGACAGCCGACTATCAGAACTTCACCGAGATCGAGCCTGCCCTGGCTTACCTGCGTGAAAAAGGTGCGCCGATCGTCATCAAGGCCGACGGCCTGGCGGCCGGTAAAGGCGTGATCGTCGCCATGACCCTGGCCGAAGCCGAGGACGCCGTACGCGACATGCTCGCTGGCAATGCCTTCGGCGACGCTGGCTCCCGCGTAGTCATCGAAGAGTTCCTGGACGGTGAAGAAGCCAGCTTCATCGTCATGGTTGACGGCAAGAACGTACTGCCAATGGCCACCAGCCAGGACCACAAACGCGTCGGCGATGGCGATACCGGCCCGAACACAGGCGGCATGGGTGCCTACTCCCCTGCCCCGGTGGTCACCAGCGAAGTGCACCAACGCGTAATGGATCTGGTGATCTGGCCGACCGTTCGCGGCATGGCCGATGAAGGCAACGTTTACACGGGCTTCCTGTACGCCGGCCTGATGATAGACAAAGCCGGCAACCCTAAAGTCATCGAATTCAACTGCCGTTTCGGCGACCCTGAGACCCAGCCGGTCATGCTGCGCCTGCAGTCGAGCCTGGTGTTGCTGGTCGAAGCCGCCCTGGCGCAAGCGCTGGACAAGGTCGAAGCACAGTGGGATCCACGTCCGAGCGTCGGCATCGTGCTGGCAGCGGGCGGCTATCCTGGTGATTACGCCAAAGGCGTGGCCATCAATGGCCTGGACGCTGCCGCAGCACTGGAAGGCAAGGTCTTCCACGCCGGCACCGCGCTCAAGGATGGACAAGTGGTCACCGCCGGTGGTCGAGTGCTCTGTGCGACCGCCATGGGCGCCAGTGTCGATGCGGCTCAACAGCAGGCTTACCAGCTGGCAGCCAAAATCGATTGGGAAGGCTGCTTCTATCGCAAGGACATCGGCTACCGCGCCATTGCCCGTGAGCGTGGCGAAAATCAGGAATAGTCGATCCATTCGGTCGGGCAAGGGCCTCAAGCCCTTGCCGGACTATTCCGGCGCCGCGCATAGTTATATTCTGGCATCAACCTACGAAGGGATTTCGCCGTGCGCTGGCTCAGGATTGCCGTAAGTCTCACCGTCACTCTGCTGACCTTGCTCTGCATGCTCCCGGCCCAGGCCGCGCAAGGCAGTGGCTGGGCCGTATTGCTCGACGAGCAGGGCAACCTGCAGTTGAGCGACATCCGTTCCGCCCGTTATACCAATCAATTCAGCCCTATCGAACTTGAACGCCTGACGGCGGCCGAGCCCGGTGGCGCGCTCTGGCTACGCTTCAGGCTGGCCCCCGGCAAACACGAGCAGGTGCTGAAGATATTCGCTCCGGACCTCGAAAACCTCAAACTCTACGTGCTGGACGGCGACAAGCTCATCGACCAGACCCAGGCCGGCGCCGATCAGCCGCAAGCTGAGAGGCGAATGGCTGGCAGTGATGTCCTGTTGCCGCTGCCACAAAGCAATAACACCCTGGATGTCTACCTGCGCCTGGTTTCCGATCACCAGATGCGCCCCTACATCACCCTGCAATCGGCTATCAGCACCGCCGCCAACCAGACCCAGACACTGATCTACGGCCTGCTGTTCGGTTGCATCGCCATGCTGATCCTGCACAACCTCATCCGTTACGCCTACACGCGATCACGCAGCAGTCTTTGGCTGGCCGGGTGCGAGGCCTTGTTGATGCTCAGCCTGGCCCTGTTGCTGAATCTTGCCGGCCCCTGGTTGCCAGCCTGGCACGCCATCCAGACGCCCGGAGCGTATCTGGCCCTGCTGCTGACCGCGCCCTGCGGACTGATGTTTGCCTATCGCTTTTTTGCCCCCCTGGGCTCGCACCCGCTCAATAAACTGCTACAGGGGGAAATGCTGTTCATCATCGCCTGCGGCCTGTTGCTGTTGTTCGTCAACACGCTGCCGCTGAACATCATTACCTATGGGCTGGTCGCCCTCGCCGGCCTGAGCATGTTGTTCGCCGGGGCCTGGCACCTGCAAAAAGGCTATCGCCCGGCGCGCTTTTTCGTGGTGGCCATGGTGGCGTTCAACCTCGGCACCTTGATCATCCTCCCGGCACTGCTGGGGCTGACACTGGTGGAACCCCAGGGCCTTATCACCACGCTGCTGGCGTTCATCTGCCTCAGTGGCCTGTTGATGAGCATCGCCCTGAGCGAGCGCCAGCGCAGCATCACCGAAAGCCGTTTCAGCATCAGCCGCGACCTGGCTGCCAGCAATGCCGAGATCAATGCCAAGGCCGAGTTCCTCGCCAAGATCAGTCACGAAATCCGTACGCCCATGAATGGTGTACTGGGCATGACCGAACTGCTGCTGGGCACCCCGCTTTCAGTCAAACAACGCGACTACGTCCAGACAATCCACAGCGCCGGCAACGAACTGCTCACACTGATCAACGAGATTCTCGACATCTCCAAACTCGAATCCGGGCAGATTGAACTGGACGATGTGCAGTTCGACCTCAACGCGCTGATCGAGGACTGCCTGAGCATCTTCCGCGCCAAGGCCGAGCAACAGAACGTCGAGCTGATCAGCTTTATCCAGCCGCAAGTCCCGCGGGTCATCAGCGGTGACCCGACGCGCCTGCGCCAGACCCTGCTGAGCTTGCTGGAAAACGCCCTGAAAAAAACCGACGAAGGCGAAATCCTGATCGTTGTGGCATTGGATGAACGCAGCGCCAAACCGCGGTTGCGCATTGCCGTGCAGGACAGTGGCGAGCCGATGGACGCCGAGGAGCGCGACGCGCTGATGCACGCCGAACTCCACAGCAAGCATTTCCTGTCGGCCAACCGTGTGGGGGGCAACCTGGGTCTGGTGATCGCCCGTCAACTGATCCGGCTGATGCATGGCGAGTTCGGCATCAAGAGCGGCAACAGCCAGGGCAGCACCTTGTGGCTGACCTTGCCGCTGGATCCAGATCGCCTGGAACACCCCACCTCCGATCTCGATGGCCCTCTTCAGGGTGCGCGGGTGCTGGTCGTCGACGACAACGACACGTGCCGCAAGGTACTGGTGCAACAATGCACCGCCTGGGGCCTGAACGTCAGTGCGGTGCCGTCCGGCAAGGAAGCGCTGGCACTGTTGCGCACCAAGGCGCACCTGCGGGATTATTTCGATGTAGTGCTGCTGGACCAGAACATGCCTGGCATGACCGGCATGCAACTGGCGGCAAAGATCAAGGAAGACCCGAGCCTCAACCACGACATCCTGCTGATCATGCTGACCGGCATCAGCAACGCGCCCAGCAAGATTATCGCGCGCAATTCCGGGATCAAGCGCATCCTCGCCAAGCCGGTAGCCGGCTATACGCTCAAGACCACCCTGGCCGACGAACTTAACCAGCGTAACAAAGGCCTGGCGACCCCCTACCCGTTACCAACGGGGCCGACCCTGCCGGTCAAGGTGCCGGGGGATTTCCGTATCCTGGTGGCCGAGGACAACAGCATTTCCACCAAGGTGATTCGCGGAATGCTGGGCAAACTCAATCTGCAGCCCGACACCGCCAGCAATGGCGAAGAAGCGCTTCAGGCCATGAAGGCCCAGCGGTATGACCTGGTGCTGATGGACTGCGAAATGCCGATTCTCGACGGTTTCTCCGCCACCCAGCAACTACGCGCCTGGGAAGTCGGCAACCAGCGCGTGCGCACCCCTGTGGTCGCCCTGACGGCGCACATACTGGCCGAACACAAGGAGCGGGCGCGCCAGGCCGGCATGGATGGACACATGGCCAAGCCGGTGGAGCTCTCCCAATTGCGCGAACTGATCGAGCACTGGGTCGCCCAGCGAGATGAACAGAACCGCGCGGCGACGCAATCCAGCTGAGCCGACAGACACTGCAACGCCTGTTAGACTTCCCTTCGACTTTTCCCTGCAGTGAGCTCGCACCATGCTCCATGTGTTGTTCAGTGTGTACCTGAAGATGCTGGTGCTCTACAGCCCGTTCTTCGTACTGTCCTGCTTCATCAGCCTGACGCGCGGCTACTCGCGAAAAGAACAACGCCGCCTGGCCTGGAAAGTGGCGACCGCCACGCTGGTTTCGAGTGTGCTGCTGTACTTGTTCGGCCGGGTGATTTTCGATGTGTTCGGCATCACGGTGGATGCCTTTCGCATCGGCGCCGGCAGCGTGCTGTTCATCTCGGCATTGGGCATGGCGCAGGGCAAATCGGTGGTGCAGACTGACAACGTGCAACAGGACGTGACCATCGTCCCGCTCACCATTCCCCTGACGGTCGGCCCCGGGACTATCGGCGCGCTGTTGGTCATGGGCGTGAGCCAGCCGCATTGGGACGACAAGCTGACGGCAATCGTCAGTATCGCCCTGGCCAGTTTCACTGTGGGCGTGGTGCTTTTCCTGTCGAACCGCATCGAGAGAATCCTGGGCGACCAGGGGCTGCAGATTGTCAGCCGCTTGATGGGGTTGTTCGTGTGTGCGCTGGCGGCGCAAATCATCTTTACCGGGATCCGAGGGTACCTGGTGCCCTGAACACAGGCCCCCTCAAAACCTGGCGATTACTTGATTTCGACCAGCTTGTCTCCGTAACTGCGCGGCGTATACACCCATGACAAACCCTGGGCTCGAGGGAACACGCGAGTCGTCGAAGAACCAATCAATACCATTGTTCGCATATCAACCTGATCCGCAGTCAACTGCCCCAGGGTAGTCACCCGTAACGTTTGACCGGGCCGCCCGATATCTCGCCCCAGCACGACCGGCGTCTCGGCAATGCGGTACTGCGCCACGATCTCAAGGGCGCGCCCCAGCTGCCAGGGGCGTGATCGTGAAATCGGGTTGTAAAATGCCATGGCCAGGTCGGCTTGAGCGGTCAGCGCCAGGCGCTTCTCGATGATTTCCCATGGTTTGAGATTGTCCGACAGCGACAGTACACAGAAGTCATGCCCCAGCGGAGCACCTGCCTGGGCAGCGGTAGCCAGTGACGCTGAAACGCCGGGAAGAATTTCCAGGTCAACGCTGTGCCATGCGGGGTCACGGGATTCATGCAGCGCTTCAAGCACCGCCGCGGCCATCGCAAATACCCCTGGGTCACCAGAAGACACCACGACCACGCTGCGACCTTGCGCCGCCAACTCAAAGGCATGTCGCGCTCGCTGCATTTCCTCACGGTTGTCGGTGCAGTGCAGCACTTGATCGGCGCGGAACGGCCCCGCCATGCGCACATAGGTTTCATAACCTAGAACATCATTGGCGCGGGTCAATTCCAGCTTCACTGCAGGCACCATCAAATCCGCAGCGCCCGGGCCAAGCCCGATGACGGCCAGGCGCCCCCGTGCACGACCAATGCGCGAGGGGTCCAACGGGTGTTCGGCGACGGCAACCGTGATCCCGTTATCGCCATGGACGGTCAGCGGTGGCGACGTTAGCTCGGCCAACTGCTCGCAAACAGTGTCCGCCCTGGAAAACCGCAGTGGCACATTGAGTTCGACGGCGGCGTCACGAAGCGCCTGGCTGGCCATCTGCTGTTCACTGGCCAACAAACAGGCCAGCGAGTGCACGGCAATGTTCGCGTTGTGCAGGCGCTTGCGAATGGCATCGGCCAGGTCTGCGACCTCTTCGTTCACCAGCACCAGCACGCTCTTGGGATAAATCAGCAGCTCATTGGCGGATGGCTCGCGCTCGGTACTCCCGACATGAATGGCCAGACGCGCCTGCTGATCCTGGGCCAACTGCGCTTGCGCCAGCCACGGCGCATCGCCTTCAATTCGAACCGGCTCACCGCCGAGCAAATCGGAAACAAAGCGTTTACCGAGCTCCAGATCGCCCAAGGCGTAGCCGCTGGGCGGGTTCAGCAAACAGGTGCCAAAGCGCAGTTCGCCGCTGGTAGTGATGGCCGGCGCGATCCCCAGGCTTTCAGCAATTTCGCGGGCCAATACGTTGACACCGCCCAGGCCACCCAACAGCGGCACCACGGCGCTGGCGTCTTCAGCCACGACCAGTACCGGCGGTTCCACGCCTTTTTCCAGGAGCAGCGGCGCCAGCGTACGGATCACGATACCGGCGGCGCACAGCGCAATGATCGGTGTGTTCGTCGTGTAGAGTTCGCGCAGGGTAGCGCCGAACTCCTGATACACGACGTCTGCGCCCTCGACCCTTGTGGACAGTCCGTAGATCAGGGCGCCGGGCAGGGATCGCTGAATCAGGCGTGCAGTCGCGAGGCTGCCATTACCTAGAATGACGATTGCAGGAACGGATCGACTCATCAGCCCTGCCACCTTTCACCCGGAACGATGATCAATGAGAAGTACGGCGAAGACATCGGCTCGACCTGATCCAGCGGTACTATCTTCTGGTTAGCCATGGTGGCGCGCTCAACGTACAGCGCCCGCTCTGCGAGGCCCAGCTCGCCCAGTACTTCTCGAACCTTGGGAAAGTTGCGCCCCAGTTTCATGATCACTGCCGCGTCAGCGTCGGCCAGGCGGCGCTTGAGATCTTCACGGGGCAACACGCCGGACAACACCGACAGGCTCTGATTTCGATAGACCAGAGGGGCACCGAGTACCGACGCGCCTCCCAGCATCGAGCAGACACCCGGCACCACTTCGGCTTCGTAGCGCTCGGCCAGGCGGTCGTGCAGGTACATGTACGAACCGTAGAAGAACGGGTCGCCTTCACAGATCACCGCCACATCTCGCCCGGCATCCAGGTGCTCGGCCAACTCTTGCGCAGCGGTGTCGTAGAAGTCGCTGATCACTTGCTCATAGGACAACGGTGCCGGCAATGCTTCGGTGGTCACCGGGTACACCAGCGGCAGCAGTGTTTGTGCATCCTGCAGGTGCGCCTCAATGATACCGAACGCATTGCCCTTCTTGCCCTTGGCGACGAAGTACGCGACCACAGGCGATTCGCGTAACAGGCGCAGGGCTTTGACCGTGATCAGTTCCGGATCACCCGGGCCGACGCCCAGGCCAATCAAACGTCCAGATGGCTGCATCATTCGATCTCCGTAGCCAGGGCATTGACGGCGGCGGCAGCCATGGCGCTGCCTCCCAGCCGCCCTTGCATGATCACGAACGGTACGCCTCGGCTGTCGGCGGCAAGCGCTGCCTTGGATTCGGCTGCGCCCACGAAACCTACCGGAAAGCCCAGAATCAGCGCCGGTTTCGGCGCGCCGGCATCGAGCATTTCCAGCAAGTAGAACAAGGCCGTCGGCGCGTTACCGATGACGACCACGCTGCCTTCCAGATGCGGGCGCCACAACTCGAGCGCAGCAGCGGAAC
Source organism: Pseudomonas sp. ES3-33 (assembly GCF_000952175.1). Classification (NCBI taxonomy): domain Bacteria; kingdom Pseudomonadati; phylum Pseudomonadota; class Gammaproteobacteria; order Pseudomonadales; family Pseudomonadaceae; genus Pseudomonas; species Pseudomonas sp. ES3-33. Next base: position 45,522 of record NZ_JZRI01000086.1, read on the forward strand.
GGGTGTTGCCCAACTCACGCGCCAGCTCTGGCACGCTGTCGTCGCGCAACGTACAGATCACCTGATTGTTGGCCGGCAAGCGCGCGCGGGTCACGCCTTCGGACACCATCCGCGCATCACAGAGAATCGGCGCCCCGGCCATCAGAGCCTCACGCCCCGCCTTGCCCGCCCCTTCGGAATACTGCAAGCCGTCAATGGACTCGACCATGCCGCAGGCGTGGATTACCCGAACCGCGAGTTTTTCCAGGTCAGCCGGGATCCGGTCGAGGTTGGCCTCGGCGCGAATGATCGCGAAGGAGTTGCGATAGATCTCCTGACCGTCGCGGATGTAATCAAGCATCAAGGGGGCTCCGTGGGCGGGCATCAAGCAATGCACCCGCCGCTTCAATAGTGAGATTGCGTGCTTGCAGCGCGCCGAAACCCGGCAGTGCTGCATCGCGAAAATAAACATCGTAGTGACCCGCGCTGGTCGCCAGCAGCGTCACGGGGGCAGGGTGCGCGCAGGCGCAGGAGCGTGGGCAACCTGTCAGGTGAACCTGTTGCCCGCGCGGGCCTGGCTGCAGCGCCCCCAACAGCCGGGCATCGCCCTTGGTATCCGACAACCCTTTGGCGCAGCCGCAAGAACCGGTGCAGGCCACCAGATCGGTCAACGGCTCATTGGCGTCGACCAGGAAACCCAGGGCCTGCAATTGCCGGGTGACCCAGGGCGCATCCTCCTGGCGGATGTTGGGCAGCAGCAGGCTTTGCCAGGGCGTCAGGCGCAGGCTGGCGTCGCCGAACTGCTCAGCCAGGTCCGCGGCGCCCTTGAGCATCGACGGATCCAGCCGCCCGAGCGGCGGTGCGACGCCAACATACACAAGGCCTTCATGGCGCTGGGCAACAGTGCCCAGGTGCAATTTCGCTCCCGCCGCCGGGCGCTGCCACTCAGTCACGCCCAGTAGCGGCACCCGAGTGGCCAGCATCTGCAGCAACAGCTCTGGTGACCGTTCGGCCAGCACATGGCGCATACGGGTCTGGTCCGGCCGAGCAAGCTCAAGGAACAGATCCAGGACGGCGATCACCAGCGCATGGGCGTTCTGCAGCTGTACCGCGGCCGCCGGCAAGTCTGTGGGGCAGCCGGCAAAACCGAACGCCAGCACCACTTCTCCCGCCCGGTCAGCCGCGCTCAGCCACAGGTCGTGAGGATGCTCGAGCATGGCCAGCGCCTCACCGCCGTCCAGTTGCAGGGCGAACTTGGCCGACAGGGCATGGAAGCGTTCATGGGTTTGCAGGCTGTCGAGTATTTGCCGGGCCAGTGGACGGGTGTCGAGCAGCATTTTTCGATCGATACCGGCGCCAGGGCTAAGCATCACATTGCGCACGTCGTCGCCAGCGGCGGTGGCAGGCCCCAACCCGGCAGCCAGCAAGCTGTCAATCAGTGCGGTTTCCTGCCCGCCAATGCCGCGAATCTGCAGATTGGCCCTGTTGGTCGCTTCCATGACCCCATCGGCATACCGCTGCGCGGCCTGGGCAACAGCCTTGGCCTGAGCGCTGCGGATGGAACCGCCATCGAGTTTGATCCGGCAAATCCCCCCGTCCAGCGCCTGAACGACACGCAGCAATCCCGGGCAAGCCGAAGGACGCAAGGGACTGGAGGTCGGTCGTGATTTCACGGGTTAGCCGGCAAGGGAATTAAGCTCGGCATTATGCCTGCTTTGCCCCGCAGGATGAAAAGCCCGTACGTTTTGACGACGAAACGCGAGGAGCTTTCGAGTTGCAAAAACACCGACAGTGAAGCGCCAGGCCCTCATCCCGGCGACTGATAAGGACAACCGGTCACAGGCTACGCCGGGCTATAATGGACGGCCGCACGGGCAACTCAGGCCCGGGTTGCGGTGATGATGTGCTTGGCTTGATAAAAGAGGAACGGCATGACCCCTTGGCTGACGGTGGTAGGTATCGGTGAAGACGGCTTCAAGGGCCTTGGCAAGAATGCCCGACGCGCCCTGCTGTCTGCATCGCGGATCTTCGGCAGCCCGCGCCAGCTCGAACTGTTGCCCCTGTGTATCGTCGGCGAACGTCGTCAATGGCCGAGCCCGTTCTCGCTGGATTCACTGCTGGCCCTGCGCGGCGAACCGGTTTGCGTACTGGCCAGCGGCGACCCGATGTTCTTCGGCGTCGGGGCCAGCCTCACCCGGCAACTGTCCACTGACGAAATGCTGATCCTGCCGGCGCCGTCCTCTTGCTCCCTGGCCGCTGCGCGAATGGGCTGGGCGCTGCAGGACGTCGTCACCCTGTCCGTCGTCGCCCGGCCGGTCGCTGCGCTCAACGCACATCTGTTCAACGGCACGCGCCTGCTGGTACTCAGCAATGACGGCCAGAGCCCTGGTGCCATTGCCGCGTTGTTGCGCGAGCGCGGGTTCGGCCCGAGTCGCCTGAGCGTGCTTGAGCACCTGGGCGGTGACGCCGAACGCCGCATCAACGCAGTGGCCAATGACTGGAGCAATCCGGTCATCGCCGATCTCAACCTGGTTGCCATTGAATGCTTCGCAGAAGCCGACGCACCGCGCCTGTCGCGGTTGGCCGGTTTGCCGGACAGCGCCTTCAAGCATGATGGTCAGCTGACCAAGCGTGACGTGCGGGCGATCACCCTCGCTCGCCTGGCGCCGGTGCCGGGCGAACTGCTGTGGGACGTCGGCGCTGGCAGTGGTTCGATCGGGATCGAGTGGATGCGTGCGCACCCGAGTTGCCGCGCACTGGCGGTCGAGGCTGACGCAGGGCGCCAACTGTTGATTGAACATAATCGCGATGCCCTCGGCGTGCCCGGCTTGCAGCTGATTCGCGGCAGCGCGCCGCAGGCGCTGGATGGGCTTGAGCGCCCCGACGCCATTTTCATCGGCGGCGGCGTCACCCGCGAAGGCGTGCTGGACACCTGCTGGGCAGCGCTCAAGCCCGGCGGCCGCCTGGTGGCCAACGCAGTTACGCTGCAGAGCGAAACGACCCTGATGGCGTGGCGCGAGCAGCACGGCGGCGAGCTCACGCGAATTCACATCGCCCAGGCGCAACCCCTGGGTGACTTCGACACCTGGCGCCAGGCGCTGCCGATTACCCTGCTGGACGTGGTCAAGCCCTTCGATGCGTGATGAAACCGCAGAACAACCCGCCCCCCTGCGCAGCGGCCTGACCACCGGCAGCTGCGCCACCGCTACCAGCCTCGCGGCCGCCCGGTTGCTACTCGGCGGCCTGGGTGCGGACGCTGTGGATATTGTGTTGCCCAAGGGCAAGCAGGTGCAGATGCGCCTGGAGTTCTGCCGTTTGACCGAAGACGGCGCGGAGGCCGGCACTATCAAGGATGCCGGTGACGATCCGGACGTCACCCACGGCGCCCTGCTCTATTCAAGGGTGCGCCTGGACGCCGACCCAGGCGTACGTTTCAGGGCTGGCCGTGGCGTTGGCACCGTCACACGCCCGGGGCTGGTCCTGGGTGTGGGCGAGCCGGCAATCAATCCGGTGCCGCGCAAGATGATCAGCGATCACCTGACCCAACTGGCCGCCGAATTGGGTTACGGCGGTGGGTTCGAGGTCACGGTCAATGTCGAAGGCGGCGAGGCGCTGGCATTAAAGACCATGAACCCGCGGCTGGGGATTCTCGGCGGGCTGTCGATTCTCGGCACCAGCGGTATCGTCCGGCCGTTCTCCTGCGCCGCGTACATTGCCTCTATTCATCAGGGCATCGACGTCGCCAAGACCAACGGCTACCTGCACATTGCCGCGTGCACCGGCAACGCCAGCGAAGACACCATGCGCCGGGTCTACGACTTGCCGGAAATCGCCCTGATCGAAATGGGCGACTTCGTCGGTGCTGTGCTCAAGCACCTGCGCCGGGTGCCTGTGGATAAACTGAGCCTGTGCGGTGGGTTTGGCAAAATCAGCAAGCTGGCCGCCGGGCACATGGACCTGCACAGCCGGCACTCAAGCATCGACCTGGCGCAATTGGCTGACTGGGCCGCCGCCATCGGCGCCGACGAGGCGTTGCAACAGGCGATCCGCGAGGCCAATACCAGCCAGCAAGCCCTGGCCATGGCCAGCGCAGCCGGGATCGCCCTCGGTGATCTTGTGTGCCAGCACGCACTGGATTTTGCCCGCAGCGTGGTGCCGGCCCAGGTGCAGGTCGAAGTGTTCGCCATCGACCGCCAGGGCGGCGTGGTCGGCCACGCGGGAGCCTTCCAATGAAACGCATCCTGTTGCTGGGCGGCGTCACTGAAGCATTGGCCATTGCTCGAACCCTGGCACCGCCACACATTTACAGCCTGGCCGGCGTAGGCCGCGTGCCCACGGATCTGTCATGCCAGGTGCGCGTCGGTGGCTATGGCGGTGCGGATGGCCTGGCGCAGTTCATCGGCGATCAAGGCATCGACCTGCTGCTGGACGCCACCCATCCCTACGCAGCCCAAATCAGCCAGAACGCCGCCACTGCTGCGCGCATCAGCGGCATACCCTGCTGGGCCCTCAGGCGCCCGGCATGGCAGGCCCAGGCCGGTGATGACTGGCGAGAAGTGAAGGACTGGGCAGATCTGATCAGCGCCCTGCAACCCTTCAGACGCCCACTGTTCACCCTCGGCCGCGAGCCTTTGCAACACCTGCACGAAATCCCGCCCGAACAGTTCTGGACGCTGCGTGCACTGGACGTCTACCCCGGCAACGAACGCTGCGAAGTGATCGGCGCCCGCGGGCCCTTCCTGATCGACGACGAACGCCACCTGTTCGAGCGCCGGCAGATCGACGTGCTGATCAGCAAGAACAGCGGCAGCACCGCCACCGAGCCGAAGCTGGAAGTGGCGCGGGAGCGTGGGGTGCCGGTGCTGGTGTTGAAAAGACCGGTGTTGCCGGTGGTGGACAGGGAATTTGAGTCGGTGATGCAGGTGTTGGGGGCCCTGTCGTCGTAGATGTCCCCGACATTCTTTCGAAACTCGAGGCTTTGTCGACCGGGTTTTTCGGAATAAGCCGTATATCCAGCCTATCGCGTCAATCTTATAGTTCGGCATTGAGCAGCGCTGGCAATCTGGAATTCGCGACTATCATGAAGGTTATGAAAGCCTTGGGCCTGCGCTTGCATGCCAATGCGCCCTGACTGCTGCGACACCACACCGCAGGCGGACTTTTTACTTATCGGCACTGATCAGGCTAAATAGCCGCGCCTGATCGCCCATCCACCGGATTTCCCCATGTCCCGACAACGGCTCGCAATTGCCTGGATCGCCTGCTTTGCAGTGCTGTTCAACATGCTCGCCATGCCGATGAGCGGGGCGCTGGCGCAGTCGGCTAAATCGCCGGCCGATCAGTTGTTGTGGGGCAGTTTCTGCTCTTCCAGCGGCACGAAGATGGTGGCGATTTCACTGGGTGACGTCGACCAGAAAGCCCCCTCAGGGGACGATCATTCCAACATGCAGCATTGCTGGTGCTGCTCCGGGTCTGCGCCATTGGTGGCATTGCCCGGGCATGAGCCGCAGCTGTATTTCGCACAGTACCAGGCCAATCGCAGCCTGGCAGTCGGCATCCTGGATACACCCACACCTCGCCAGCAATGGCCTGCCTTGAACCCCCGCGCGTCCCCTCTGGTGTGATTCCTTCTCGCAATTGACCTGCGTTTTGAATCGTTCTGGAGAACCGCCATGTTGAACAAACTCATCGTCCTGGCCGCCTTGGTGTTGCCTGCCTGCTTTGCCAATGCCCACGATTACAAGGCCGGGCAACTTGAAGTTGCCCACCCCTGGTCCATGGAGCTGCCACCCAATGCACCGACCGTGGCCGCGTATTTCGTGATCACCAACAAAGGCGACACCGCAGACAGGTTGGTCAGCGTCGACTCGACGATCGCCGGCAGCGCCCAATTGCATGAACACGTACAGCAAGGCGACCTGATGAAGATGCAGCAGGTACCCAGCGTGGCAATCCCGGCCGGTGGAGTCGTCACCTTCGCCCCCATGGCCTATCACGTCATGCTGCTGGACCTCAAAGACCGCGATCTGTTGAGAGACGGCCAGAAGTTCCCGCTGACGATGCACTTTGAAAAGTCCGGTGAAGTGACGGTCGACGTCACGGTGCAGAAGCAGGCGCCGGATGGCGCGCCAATGCACGCCCACGCCCAATAACCGACCGAGCCCGCACGCCCATGCGCCCGCTTAGCGCCAGGTTCCCAGCTACCCGCCGTCAGCCATTGCGCCTGACTCGCGGCAGCTGGGTCAGCCTGTTCGCCATGTTGATGATCTTTATCGGCCCGCTGATTTCCCAGTCGATGCCGATGGATCAGCGCGCGCCGATGCCCATGGACATGTCCACGAGCATGAGCATGGACATGTCGACGATGGTGCACGCCGAACATGGCGCGCAGGTCGACGATGAGCATTGCCCGCCGAAAACCGATCATCACGCGCTGTGGGAACGATGCGGCTACTGCAGCCTGTTGTTCAATTGCCCGGCACTGACGGGCGGCCACTCTTTCGCGGCCTTTGACACCCCCAAGACCAGCACTTTCACCACCCCCGCCACACGCCTGGGCCATGCCCGGCCAACCTTCTTCCCCGGCGCCCGCACCCGCGCGCCCCCTTCCGCCGCGTAAACACCTGCCCAAACCCACACGGCTATAGGACAGCAAAGCTTCCTGTGGGAGCGGGCCTGCTCGCGAAAGCGTTGTGCCAGATGACATCCATGTGGCTGACATTCCTCTTCGCGAGCACGCCTGCTTCCACAGTTGATTCGATGCTTTGGCTGCCAGCCGTGACGTTTACGACTGTTCGACGGAAATTTTCATGTCCATGTTTTCTGCAGACACACGCCTGGGCGCCGCCCAGGTTTCTTTCGCCCTGAACCCGACCAGCGTCCGGGTCAGTCACGCCACCGCGATCCTTTGCGGCGCTTTGCTCATGCCCCTGGCGCAAGCCGATGAACACGCCGGGCACAATGAAGAATTGAGCCCCACGGTCATCACCGCCATTGCCCAGAGTTCACCGCTGACCATCGTCACCAACCCCAAGGACCCGCGCCAACCGGTGCCGGCCAGTGATGGCGGTGACTACCTCAAGACCATCCCCGGCTTCGCCCTGGTGCGCAATGGTGGCACCAACGGCGACCCTGTGCTGCGCGGCATGTTCGGTTCACGCCTGAATATCCTCACCAATGGCGGCATGATGCTCGGCGCCTGCCCCGGCCGAATGGACGCACCCACCTCCTACATTTCGCCGGAAACCTACGACAAGCTCACAGTCATCAAGGGCCCGCAAACCGTGCTCTGGGGCCCCGGCGCATCAGCCGGGACCGTCCTCTTTGACCGAGAACCGGAAAACTTCGGCGAGCTTGGTTCGCGGGTAAATGCCAGCCTGCTGGCCGGTTCCAACGGTCGTTTCGACAAAGTGGTGGACGCTGCTGCCGGAGGACCGTTGGGCTATGTGCGAGTGATCGGCAACACGGCCCACTCCGACGACTACCGTGACGGCAACAATGACACCGTGCCCTCGCGCTACGACAAGTGGAACGGCGACGTCGCCGTGGGCTGGACGCCGGATGCCGACACCTTGCTGGAGCTGACCGCTGGCAAGGGTGACGGTGAAGCGCGGTACGCCGGACGCGGCATGGACGGTTCCCAGTTCAAGCGCGAGAGCCTGGGCCTGCGCTTCGAAAAATCGAACATCGGCGAGGTGCTGGACAAGGTCGAGGCACAGATCTACTACAACTACGCCGACCATGTGATGGACAACTACACGCTGCGCACGCCTTCCGGCACCGGGATGATGGCCGGTCCCATGGCCTCGAACGTCGACCGCCGCACCCTCGGTGCGCGCATCAAAGGCACCTGGCGCTGGGCCGACGTGCAATTGATCAGCGGCCTCGATGCGCAGACCAATGAACACCGCCAGCGCAGCGGCATGGGCATCGATACCTACAAGGACGTGCCGTTCACCAAGGACGCCGACTTCCATAACTATGGCGTCTTCAGCGAGCTGACCTGGTTCGCCACGGACAGTGACCGGCTCATCAGCGGCGCCCGCCTGGATCGCGCCTCGGCCAGGGATTTTCGCCAGACCACCGGCTCGGGGATGATGATCCGGCCCAACCCGACCGCCAACGACACCCGCGCCGACACCCTGCCCAGCGGCTTCATCCGCTACGAGCATGACTTGGCCGACAGCCCGACCACTCTCTATGCAGGCCTGGGTCACACCCAGCGCTTCCCGGATTACTGGGAGCTGTTTTCGCCCAACTCAGGCCCGAGCGGGTCGCTCAACGCCTTTGATTCGATCAAGCCGGAAAAAACCACCCAGCTCGATTTCGGCCTGCAGTACAAGAGCGCTGAACTCGAAGCCTGGGCCTCGGGTTACGTCGGCCAGGTGCGCGACTACATCCTGTTCGATTACACCCCGGGGATGATGGGAATGACCTCGCAGGCGCAGAACATCGACGCGCGAATCATGGGCGGCGAACTCGGTGCCGCCTACAAGCTGACCGACAACTGGAAGGCTGACGCGACCCTGGCTTATGCCTGGGGCAAGAACAGCAGCGACGGCAACGCACTGCCGCAAATGCCGCCGCTCGATGCCCGTTTCGGCCTGACTTATAGCGAAGACAACTGGAGCGCCGGGGCGCTGTGGAGGCTGGTCGCCGCGCAAGACCGGATCGACCGCAACAAGGGCAACGTGGTCGGCAAGGACTTCGACAAGACCGCAGGTTTCGGGGTGTTCTCGCTCAATGGCGCCTACCGGATCAATCAGCACTGGAAGGTCAGCACCGGCGTGGACAACCTGTTCGGCAAGGCTTACGCCGAGCACCTGAACCTGGCCGGCAACGCAGGCTTTGGCTACCCGGCCAACGACCCGCAAGCCATCAAGGAACCGGGGCGAACGCTCTGGACCAAGATTGATATGAGTTTCTAACAAGAAAAGTCAAAAGATCGCAGGCTACGCCAGCGCCTACATCGCATGCACCCTGTAGGAGCGCTGTAGGAGCTGTCGAGTGAAACGAGGCTGCGATCTTTTTACGGGACAATCGATTCGCCAAGCGGAGCACCCACCATGCAACAGCCCAAAGTGAATTTCTACAACCTGGCCTGGCGCTGGCATTTCTACGCCGGTCTGTTCGTCGCGCCATTCATGGTCATGCTGGCCCTGACCGGGGTCATCTACCTGTTCAAGCCACAGCTTGATCCGTTGATGTACGGCAGCCTGCTGAATGTCCCGGCCGGCCATCACAGCCTGCCGGCCGACGAGCTGCTCAAACGGGTGAAAATTGCCTATCCACAAGGTCAGGTCACGCAGTACCTGCCACCGGTCAATGCCGAACGCAGTGCCCAGTTTGTGGTGACCCAGGCCGACCAGGAACTGAACGTCTTTATCGATCCTTATCACGGCGACATCCTCGGCGAGCAAGACGCCAAGATGAACCTGCAAGCCGTGGCCCGGGCGATTCACGGCGAGCTGATGATCGGCACGGTGGGTGATCGCCTGGTCGAACTGGCCGCCGGTTGGGGCATTGTGCTGGTGGTGTCCGGCGTCTTCCTCTGGTGGCCACGGGGCCAGGCAGCCGGCATCCTCTGGCCGCGCCTGAGCAGCCGCGGCCGAGTGCTGTGGCGCGACCTGCACGCGGTCACCGGTTTCTGGGGCGCGACCTTTCTGCTGGTGATGTTGCTCAGCGGCATGACCTGGACCGGGTTCTGGGGCAAGCAATACGCGGGGGTCTGGAACGTCTTTCCGGACGCGATGTGGAATGCCATGCCCAAGTCCGATGTCGAAGCGCGCAGTCTCAATACCGCCACTCGCCAGACTGTCCCATGGGCCATGGAAAACACGCCGATGCCGATGTCCGGCGATCATGCCGAACACATGAACCACGGCGATAAATCTGCCGGCCCGGCGGCACCGATCATCAGCCTGCAAGACGTGCAAAACGTCGCCGAACAACGCAAGGTCGAGCCCGGCTACAGCATCACCCTGCCCACCACCGACACCGGCGTGTTCACGATCGCCGTGTTCGCCGACGACCCGCGCAACGATGCCACCCTGCATGTCGATCAATACACCGGCAAGGTGCTCGCCGATGTGCGCTGGGAAGACTACGGCAATGTCGCCCGCGCCACGGAAGTCGGCGTGATGTTGCATGAAGGCAAGATGTTCGGGGTCATCAATCAGATTATCGTGCTGCTGATCTGCCTGATGATTCTGCTGAGCGCGGTCAGTGGCGTGGTGATTTGGTGGAAACGTCGCCCGCAAGGCAAGCTCGGCGTGCCACCGCTGCGCCACGACCTGCCGAAATGGAAAACCGCCATGGTCATCATGTTCGCACTGGCGGTGGCATTTCCGTTCGTAGGGGCCTCGTTGGTCGTTGTCTGGGTTTTGGACCGTGTGCTGTTTTCGCGATTCAACCGGCAGCCTGAATCGGCTTCTACTTCCTGAATCCGGCTTCCTCTGCAGGAGCGGGCTCGCTTGCGATCAACGTCGTGACGCTGCGGTCAGACAGAAACCAGCGTTATCGTTGACGTCTATCGCGAGCGAGCTTGCTCCGACAGGTAGGGGCGGCGCTCCTGCCCTGTTGTGGCGCACCCCGGCGCACCAACGCCCCGACCTCGACCCTTCCTGGTGCGCCGCCCAGCCGCGCACCCTGTCTAAACCGACACTTTCCTGCCTTATGCCGACCAGGCACAGCCCTTGCTAAAGACTCTTCAGTAGCCCGCATCTGCCAACCAAGAAAAATATCTAATGTTCATGGAGATTGCACAATGAAGCGTCGTAGCTTGATCAAGGCTTTCACACTCACGGCAAGCATCGCCGCAATGGGCATGACCTGGACTATCCAGGCCGCCGAGACCATCAAGGTCGGGATTCTGCACTCATTGTCCGGCACCATGGCAATCTCCGAAACTTCGCTCAAAGACATGGCGTTGATGACCATCGACGAGATCAACGCCAAGGGCGGCGTGAACGGCAAGATGCTCGAACCGGTAGTGGTCGACCCTGCGTCGAACTGGCCGCTGTTCGCCGAGAAGGGCCGCCAGTTGCTGACACAGGACAAGGTCGCCGTGGTCTTCGGTTGCTGGACTTCGGTGTCGCGCAAATCAGTGTTGCCGGTATTCGAGGAGCTCAATGGCCTGCTGTTCTACCCGGTGCAATACGAAGGCGAAGAAATGTCGCCAAACGTGTTCTACACCGGCGCAGCGCCGAACCAGCAGGCGATCCCTGCGGTGGAATACCTGATGAGCGAGGAAGGCGGCAGTGCCAAGCGCTACTTCCTGCTGGGCACCGACTACGTCTACCCGCGCACCACCAACAAGATCCTGCGTTCTTTCCTGCACTCCAAAGGCGTGGCGGACAAGGACATCGAAGAGGTCTACACCCCGTTCGGCCACAGCGACTACCAAACCATCGTTGCCAACATCAAGAAATTCTCGGCAGGCGGCAAGACGGCGGTGATCTCTACCGTCAACGGCGACTCCAACGTGCCGTTCTACAAAGAGCTCGCCAACCAGGGCCTGAAGGCTACCGACGTTCCGGTCGTAGCGTTCTCGGTCGGTGAAGAGGAACTGCGCGGCATCGACACCAAACCGCTGGTGGGTAACCTCGCGGCCTGGAACTACTTCGAGTCGGTGGAAAACCCGGCGAACAAGAAATTCGTTGCCGACTGGAAAGCCTATGCGAAGAAACACAACCTGCCGGGCGCCGACAAAGCGGTCACCAACGACCCAATGGAAGCCACCTACGTGGGCATTCACATGTGGGCCCAGGCAGCTGAAAAAGCCAAGTCCACCGACGTCGACAAAGTCCGCGAAGCCCTGGCCGGCCAGACCTTTGCCGCGCCGTCCGGCTACACGCTGACCATGGACAAGACCAACCACCACCTGCACAAGCCGGTGATGATCGGCGAGATTCAGGCGGACGGTCAGTTCAACGTGGTCTGGCAGACCGAAGGCCCGATCCGTGCCCAGCCTTGGAGCCCGTTCATTTCGGGTAACGACAAGAAGCCGGATTATGCGGTGAAGAGCAACTAGATAGCAGGAACAAGCCCCTAACCCTGTGGGAGCAAAGCTTGCTCGCGATGGCGGTACATCTGGTACAGCGCTATCGCGAGCAAGCTTTGCGCCCACAGGGCCCATCGTCGCCTCTCAGGACGTAGCTATGTCCCTATATCGTTTGCTTCTTGCCATCACTTTCCTGTTGCTGCCGATGGCTACTTTTGCCGGCGACGTCGAAGACTTCGTCGCCGCCAATCCGGTTCAACAAGCCAAGCTTCTGGAAGCCTGGGCCGCGCAGCCCGACCCGGCGCGTGTCGAGCTGATCAACGCCTTGCAACAAGGGCAGTTGACCGTCGACGGCCAGCCGAAAACCCTGCGCCTGAACAACCGCCTGCGAGGTCTGATCGACACCGCACTGGCCAGCCACCAACTGCTCGCCGCCGATGCCAAACTGCGTCTGGCCGCCGCACAACAATTGCAGAAAAGCGCCAAACCGGCGCAACTGAAATTCCTCGACCAGCAACTGGCCGCAGAATCGGACGAAAACGTCCACGCGGCCCTGAGCCTGGCCCTGGCCAACCTGCAGCTGGTCGACACCGACCCAGCCGTGCGCCTGGCGGCCGTGCGCCTGCTTGGGGAAACCGGCGACCCGCTGGCCCGCACCCGCCTTGAAAGCCTGCTGGAACCGGGCGTCGAGGCCGACGCCGGGGTGCGTACCGCCGCCGAAACCAGCCTGGCCCAAGTGAAACGCAAACTGCTGATCGGCGAGGTCCTCGGCCAGGCGTTCAGCGGCATGTCCCTGGGCTCGATTCTGCTGCTTGCCGCCCTCGGCCTGGCGATTACCTTCGGCTTGCTCGGGGTGATCAACATGGCCCACGGCGAGATGCTGATGCTCGGCGCGTACTCCACCTATGTGGTGCAGCTGATGTTCCAGCGCTACGCCCCGCAAGCCATCGAGTTCTACCCGCTGATTGCCCTGCCGGTGGCGTTTTTTGTCACCGCAGCAATCGGCATGGCACTGGAGCGCACAGTGATCCGCCACCTCTATGGGCGCCCACTGGAAACCCTGCTCGCCACCTGGGGCATCAGCCTGATGCTGATCCAGTTGGTACGGCTGGTGTTTGGCGCACAGAACGTCGAGGTGGCCAACCCGGCCTGGTTGTCCGGCGGCATTCAGGTGCTGCCAAACCTGGTGCTGCCCTACAACCGCATCGTCATCATCGCGTTTGCGCTGTTCGTGGTCGTGCTGACCTGGCTGCTGCTGAACAAAACGCGCCTGGGGTTGAACGTGCGCGCCGTCACGCAAAATCGCAACATGGCCGCCTGCTGCGGAGTGCCGACCGGTCGCGTCGACATGCTCGCGTTCGGGCTCGGCTCCGGTATCGCCGGGCTCGGCGGCGTGGCCCTGAGCCAGATCGGTAACGTAGGCCCTGACCTTGGCCAGAGCTACATCATCGACTCGTTCCTGGTGGTGGTGCTCGGCGGCGTAGGTCAACTGGCCGGGAGCGTCTTTGCCGCATTCGGCCTGGGCATTGCCAACAAGATTCTCGAACCACAAATCGGAGCCGTACTCGGCAAGATCCTGATCCTCGCGCTGATCATTCTGTTTATCCAGAAACGTCCGCAAGGCCTCTTTGCACTGAAAGGACGGGTGATCGACTGATGAACCAGCCCCTGATGCTCACGGCTACACAAAAGGCCGGCCCCAAGGTCACGATCGCCGTCGGTGCGGTGATTCTCGTGCTGCTGCTGGCACTGCCGTTGCTTTCGCTGTTGCCACCGGACAGTACGTTCCACGTCTCCGCCTACACCCTGACCCTGGTGGGCAAGATCCTGTGCTACGCCATCGTTGCCCTGGCCCTGGATCTGGTCTGGGGTTACGCCGGCCTGTTGTCCCTGGGCCACGGCCTGTTCTTCGCCCTCGGCGGTTATGCGATGGGCATGTACCTGATGCGCCAGGCCTCGGGCGATGGCTTGCCGGCCTTCATGACGTTCCTGTCGTGGACCGAATTGCCATGGTACTGGGCCGGCACCAGCAGTTTTCTCTGGGCCATGTGCCTGGTGGTGCTGGCGCCGGGACTGCTCGCGCTGGTGTTCGGCTTCTTCGCCTTCCGCTCGCGCATCAAGGGCGTGTATTTCTCGATCATGACCCAAGCGCTGACGTTCGCCGGGATGCTGCTGTTCTTCCGCAATGAAACCGGGTTCGGTGGCAACAACGGCTTCACCAACTTCCGCACCATTCTCGGCTTTGGCATCACCGAACCCGGTACCCGCGCAGTGCTGTTTATTGCCACGGTGCTGTTACTGGTGGCCAGCCTGTACATCGGCTGGCGCCTGGCGCAAAGCAAATTTGGCCGGGTGCTGACCGCGCTGCGCGACGCAGAAAACCGCCTGATGTTCTGCGGCTACGACCCACGCGGCTTCAAGCTGTTTGTGTGGGTGTTGAGTGCAGTGTTGTGCGGCCTGGCCGGTGCGCTGTATGTACCGCAAGTCGGCATCATCAACCCGAGTGAAATGTCGCCGACCAACTCCATCGAAGCCGCTGTCTGGGTAGCGCTGGGTGGGCGCGGCACGCTGATCGGGCCGCTGCTGGGCGCCGGCGTGGTGAATGGCATGAAGAGCTGGTTCACCGTGGCCTTCCCCGAGTACTGGCTGTTTTTCCTCGGCGCACTGTTCATTGTCGTGACGCTGTACCTGCCCAAGGGTGTGATCGGCTTGCTGAAGAAAAGGGGCGAACAATGAGAATCACACCGACGGCGCAATTCATGCTTGAACCCGCCTTCTTCCCACCGGAACCGAACAAGGATGCCGGCAGCAGCCGGGACGCCATCGGCCTCGGCCAGCGCGTGACGCCCGGCCTGAACACCCGTCACGGCACCATCCTGACCCTGGAAGACATCAGCGTCAGCTTCGATGGCTTCCGGGCGCTGAACAACCTGAACCTGTACATCGGCGTCGGCGAGTTGCGCTGCATCATCGGACCCAACGGTGCGGGCAAGACCACCTTGATGGACGTGATCACCGGCAAGACACGCCCCAGCCATGGCAAGGCGTGGTTCGGTGAAACCCTTGACCTGACGCAGATGAGCGAAGTGCAGATCGCCCAGGCGGGCATCGGTCGCAAGTTTCAGAAACCGACAGTGTTCGAGGCGTTGAGCGTCTTTGAAAACCTTGAACTGGCGCAGAAAACCGACAAGTCGGTGTGGGCCAGCCTGCGGGCTCGCCTGAGCGGTGAACAGAAGGAT
Organism: Pseudomonas sp. ES3-33; assembly: GCF_000952175.1. Classification (NCBI taxonomy): domain Bacteria; kingdom Pseudomonadati; phylum Pseudomonadota; class Gammaproteobacteria; order Pseudomonadales; family Pseudomonadaceae; genus Pseudomonas; species Pseudomonas sp. ES3-33. The sequence continues at coordinate 60,741 of NZ_JZRI01000086.1, forward strand.
CGCATCAGCGAGGTGCTGGACACCATTCGCCTGACCAGTTCGGTCAATCGTCCGGCGGGCCTGCTGTCCCATGGTCAGAAGCAGTTCCTGGAAATCGGCATGTTGCTGATGCAGGACCCGCAGCTGCTGCTGCTCGACGAACCGGTGGCGGGCATGACCGATGCCGAGACCGAATTCACCGCTGAGCTGTTCAAGCGTCTGGCCGGCAAGCATTCGCTGATGGTGGTCGAGCACGACATGGGTTTTGTCGGCTCGATTGCCGACCACGTAACGGTGCTGCACCAGGGTAGCGTGCTGGCCGAAGGGTCGCTTGCGCAGGTGCAGGAAAATGAGCGGGTGATCGAGGTTTATCTCGGACGCTGATGCACTTCATAGGAGCGAGCTTGCTCGCGATGGAGATCAACGATTACGCGGGCTGCCTGAATGAACGCTTCGATCTCGGGATCATCGCGAGCAAGCTCGCTCCTACAAGGGTTTTGAGGAGAATTTGGAATGCTGCAAGTCGACAAGCTGCACCAATACTACGGTGGTAGCCACATCCTGCGCGGCCTGACGTTTGACGTGAAAATCGGCGAAGTCACCTGCCTGCTCGGGCGCAACGGCGTGGGCAAGACCACCTTGCTCAAATGCCTGATGGGCCTGCTGCCGGCCAAGGACGGCGCGGTCAACTGGGAAGGTAAACCGATCACCACGTTCAAACCCCACCAGCGGGTACACGCCGGAATTGCGTACGTTCCCCAGGGTCGGGAAATTTTCGGCCGACTGACCGTCGAAGAAAATCTGCTGATGGGTCTGTCACGCTTTCCCGGCAGCGAAGCGAAGGAAGTCCCGGCGTTCATTTACGAACTGTTCCCGGTGTTGCTGCAAATGAAGCAGCGACGCGGTGGCGATTTGTCCGGCGGCCAGCAGCAACAGCTGGCCATCGGTCGCGCATTGGCCAGTCGCCCACGCTTGCTGATCCTCGATGAGCCCACCGAAGGTATCCAGCCTTCGGTGATCAAGGAAATCGGCGCGGTCATCAAGAAGCTTGCCGCCCGCGGGGACATGGCGATTTTGCTGGTCGAGCAGTTCTACGATTTTGCTGCCGAACTCGCCGATCAGTACCTGGTGATGTCCCGCGGCGAGATCGTGCAGCAGGGGCGCGGCGAAAACATGGAAGCCGAAGGTGTGCGCGGCCTGGTAACCATCTAATCTGCAGCGTCCAGACGATCATTGGTACTTATGAACTTACCTGTTTCCCCTGCCCTGTTTACCCCGAGCTGGCACGCCGAGCTGGAACTGGGCTATGCCAGATTTGGCGACAGCACGCGCCCGGTACAGCGCCGCCACATGGGCCCGTTGCGGGTGCAAAAACACCTGTATGCCGAAGGCCCCGAAGTGTGCCAGCACATCATCGTGCACCCGCCAGGAGGTATTGCCGGCGGGGATAGACTGGACATCAGCGCCAGCGTGGGTCGCGATGCCTGGGCGCAAATCACCAGCCCCGGCGCGGCCAAATGGTATCGCGCCGCAGGGCCCGCCTATCAGCAACTCGACTTGAAAGTCAGCGCAGGCGCGACACTGGAGTGGTTGCCCCAGGAGACCATCATTTTCAGCGCCGCGCAGGCAGAGCTCAGCACGTCCATCGACCTGGAAGGCGATGCGCGCCTGTTCTACTGGGACGTCGTGGCATTGGGACGGCCGGCCAGTGGCGAGCGCTTTGACCTGGGGCATTTCCAGGCGCAACTCGACATCCGTCGCGACGGCCAGTTGCTCTGGCACGAACGCCAGCGCATTGTCGGGGATGACGGCTTGCTTGACTCGCCTATCGGGCTGGACGGGCGACCGGTGTTTGCGACGCTGCTGGTAACGGGTGAGATCGACAATGACTTGCTGGAAAAATGCCGCTCTCTACCCAACGACGTCCGCGGGGATTTAACCCAGTTACCGGGACTTCTGGTCGCCCGATGCCTGGCCAGCGAAGCCCTGTTGGCCCGCAGCTGGATGATTGATTTATGGCGATTGCTCAGGCCGGCGTTGTTAGGCCGCGAAGCGCTGCCACCGAGAATATGGAGCACCTGAACACGTCATTTGCAGGAGCCGGCTTGCCGGCGATGGCGGCCGGTCAGGCGCCTGATGGGGTGAATGTGCCGACGCCATCGCTGGCAAGCCAGCTCCCACAAGATTACGTGTGAACAGATCCGAATTTTTTACTGCCCAAGATGGATTCCAACAATGGACCTGACCCCACGCGAAAAAGACAAGCTGCTGATCTTCACCGCCGGCCTGGTGGCCGAGCGACGTTTGGCACGCGGCGTGAAACTCAATTACCCGGAAGCCATGGCCTACATCTCCGCCGCGCTGCTCGAAGGCGCGCGCGACGGTCAGACCGTGGCGCAGCTCATGCATTTCGGCACAACACTGCTCAGTCGCGAACAAGTGATGGAAGGCATCCCGGAAATGATCCCGGAAATCCAGGTGGAGGCAACGTTTCCCGACGGCACCAAACTGGTGACCGTTCACCAACCCATCGCCTGAGGACGCGTCATGAACTTCCACATCCGCGATGCCGTCCACGCCGACCTGCCCGCGATCCGCGATATCTACAACGATGCCGTACTGAACACCACGGCCATCTGGAACGAGCAGGCGGTCGACCTGGGAAACCGCCAGGCCTGGTTCAGCGCCCGGCAGTCACAGGGTTATCCGATTCTGGTCATCGTCGACGGCGACAACACTGTACTGGGCTACGCTTCATTCGGTGACTGGCGGCCGTTCGACGGTTTCCGCCACACGGTGGAACACTCGGTGTATGTGCGCAGCGACCAGCGTGGCAACGGCCTAGGCCCGCAACTGATGGCCGTGCTGATCGAGCGCGCCAAAGGCTGTGACAAGCACATCATGGTGGCCGCCATCGAAAGCGGTAACGCCGCTTCCATTCGTCTGCATGAGCGCGCCGGTTTTATCACCACCGGCCAGATGCCCCAGGTCGGCACCAAGTTCGGCCGCTGGCTGGACCTGACCTTCATGCAACTGACGCTCAATCCTGGCGCGCAACCGCCGATCGCCAGCAAGGAGTAACGCCCCGATGAACGCCGCTCAACTGCGCCGCGTCAATGTTGAAAGCTTCGCGCACTATCGCCAGGGACTGATCGATCTGCTGCTCGATGCAGTGGGTTATGGCGCCAGTGTCGGATTCATGGCGAACCTGGACGCGGTGCAGGCCCGCGCCTATTTCGACGAAGTCCAGGACAACCTGAACAAGGGCAATGTACTGCTCTGGGTGGTGGTCAAGGACGAACAGGTGCAAGCCAGCGTACAGCTGACCCTGTGCCAGAAAGCCAATGGCCTGAACCGTGCCGAAGTGCAAAAACTGCTGGTGCGCGAGCACGCGCGACGTCGTGGCCTGGGGCAACAGTTGATGACCGCCCTGGAGACCGCCGCGCTGCAGCACAAGCGCGGCATGCTGTACCTCGACACCGAGGCCGGCTCACCGGCCGAAGACTTCTACAAGGCGCTGGGCTACACCCGTGCCGGCCAGATCCCCGACTACGCCTGCGACCCGAGCGGCCAGTACAAGCCGACCGCCCTCTACTACAAGATTCTGCAAGGAGCCCATTGATGATTCCCGGTGAATACCAGATCCAGCCCGGCGACATCGAACTCAACACAGGCCGCCGCACGATCAGCCTGAAAGTGGCCAATAGCGGCGACCGGCCAATTCAGGTTGGCTCGCATTACCATTTTTTTGAAACCAACGACGCGCTCACCTTCGACCGTGCGGCCAGTCGCGGCATGCGCCTGAACATCCCTGCCGGCACTGCCGTGCGTTTCGAACCGGGGCAGAGTCGGGAGGTCGAGCTGGTCGACCTGGCGGGAAATCGCCGGGTGTTCGGGTTTGCCGGGCGGATCATGGGTGACCTTTGAGCAATGCGGTGCTTGCAATGGCCCCATCGCGGGCAAGCCTTGCTCCCACAGGTGAGCCTAAAACACAATTGAACCCCAAGGCATGCGCATGAAAATTTCCAAACAAGCCTACGCCGACATGTTCGGCCCCACCGTTGGTGACAAGGTCCGCCTGGCGGACACCGAACTGTGGATTGAAGTGGAAAAAGACTTCACCACCTACGGCGAAGAAGTAAAGTTCGGCGGCGGCAAAGTCATCCGCGACGGGCAGGGCCAGAGCCAGCTCTTGGCCGCTGAAGTCGCCGACACTGTGATTACCAATGCACTGATCATCGACCATTGGGGCATCGTCAAAGCCGATGTCGGCCTCAAGGATGGACGCATCGCCGGCATCGGCAAAGCGGGCAACCCGGACGTGCAACCCGACGTGACCATCGCCATCGGCGCCAGCACCGAAATCATCGCCGGCGAAGGCATGATCCTCACCGCGGGCGGCATCGACACCCACATCCACTTCATCTGCCCGCAGCAGATCGAAGAGGCGTTGATGAGTGGCGTTACCACCATGATCGGCGGTGGCACTGGCCCGGCCACCGGCACCAACGCCACCACCTGCACCTCCGGGCCGTGGCACCTGGCACGGATGCTTCAGGCAGCGGACGCGTTCCCGATGAACATCGGCCTCACCGGCAAGGGCAACGCCAGCCTGCCGGAGCCGCTGATCGAACAGGTCAAGGCCGGCGCCATCGGCCTCAAGCTGCATGAAGACTGGGGCACCACGCCGGCGAGCATCGACAACTGCCTGAACGTCGCCGACCAGTACGACGTGCAGGTGGCGATCCATACCGACACGCTCAACGAGTCGGGCTTCGTCGAAACCACACTTGCCGCGTTCAAGGGGCGCACTATCCACACCTACCACACCGAAGGCGCGGGTGGCGGTCACGCACCAGACATCATCAAGGCCTGCGGCTTTGCCAACGTGTTGCCTAGCTCGACCAACCCGACCCGGCCGTTCACCCGCAACACCATCGACGAACACCTGGACATGCTGATGGTCTGCCACCACCTGGACCCCGGCATCGCCGAAGACGTGGCCTTCGCCGAAAGCCGCATCCGCCGCGAAACCATTGCCGCCGAAGACATCCTCCACGACCTCGGAGCGTTCTCGATGATCAGCTCCGACAGCCAGGCCATGGGGCGAGTCGGTGAAGTGATCACCCGAACCTGGCAGACCGCCGACAAGATGAAAAAGCAACGCGGCGCGCTGCCCGGGGATGGTCCCGGCAACGATAACTTCCGCGCCAAGCGCTACATCGCCAAGTACACCATCAACCCGGCGATCACTCACGGCGTCAGCCATGAAGTGGGCTCGATCGAAGTGGGTAAATGGGCCGACCTGGTGCTCTGGCGGCCAGCTTTTTTCGGGGTCAAGCCGACGCTGATCCTCAAAGGCGGTGCGATCGCGGCCAGCCTGATGGGCGACGCCAATGCATCGATACCCACACCGCAACCGGTGCACTACCGCCCGATGTTCGCCAGCTATGGCGGCTCGCTGCACGCCACCAGCCTGACTTTTATCAGCCAGGCAGCGCACGACGCCGGCCTACCCGAGGCGCTTGGCTTGAAGAAGAAAATCGCCGTGGTCAAAGGCTGCCGTGAGGTGCAGAAAACCGACCTGATCCACAATGATTATCTGCCGACCATCGACGTCGATCCGCAGACCTATCAAGTCAAGGCCGACGGTGTGTTGCTGTGGTGTGAACCAGCGGATGTGCTGCCGATGGCGCAGCGCTATTTCCTGTTCTGACCCCACGTTGAGCAGGCAGGAATCCGGCATGCCAGGTTCCTGCCTGCAGCAACGGCCGATCAGGTGGCCGTTTTAAAGGTGAAAAGGATCTCCAACCGCTGCAGTGACCGCAGAACATTTCCTGATCGAGGCTCTCGCCGCGTAATGGTAGTTTTTAGTGCCCGCCAAAGGGGCTAAGATGCGCCAGACTTCTCCCTCAGGAATCTGGCCATGCGCCTACCCGAATTCATCAGGCAACACGTAGACCGTATCGTCGATGAATGGGAGCAGTTCGCCAGCACCATCACCCCCGCTGCCGAGCACATGGACAGCGTCGCTTTGCGCGACCATGCCCGGGTCATCCTGCTGGCCGCAGCGCGGGATATGACCACCGCACAAAGTGCCAGCGAGCAAATGGCCAAGGCCAAAGGCGAGGGACCCGAGAAAACCCCAAGCCTGGATGAGGCCGGAGCCAGCCACGGTGAGCTGCGGCACACGGTGGGTTTTGACCTGGTGCAGATGACCAGCGAATTCCGTCACCTGCGCGCCTGCGTGATCCGGCTGTGGGTCGGGAGCCTGGACTCACCGGACCTCGCCTACTTCCAGGACATGATCCGTTTCAACGAAGCCATTGACGAAGCCCTGGCGGAGTCCACGGCCGCCTACGCCGAACAGGTCGACCGCTCCAGGGACATCTTCCTGGCGATACTTGGCCATGACCTGCGCGCACCCTTGCAGGCGGTGAGCATGTCCACGGAATTGTTACTGCGCAAGGCCAAGCTTGAGGGCGATGCCCTGGCCTGCGCCCACAACATCAAGCGTGGCGCCCGGCACATGGCCGTGATGGTCAGCGATCTGCTCGAACTGGTACGCAGCCGCCTGGGCAAGAGCCTGCCGATCGAACCTGCGCCGATGGACCTGGCCGACGCCGCCCACGCGGCCATTGGCGAGGCGTGCGCCGGCAACCCGGAGTGCGACCCGAAACTGGTCATCTCGGGCAACACCCAGGGCAACTGGGATCGCGGACGGCTTGATCAACTGTTGCAGAACCTGATCGGCAACGCCCTGCAACACGGCCTGAACAAACGGGATGTCACCATCACCCTGGCCGGCGAACCCGAGGCGGTGTGCCTGACGGTGCATAACTTCGGCAAACCGATTTCTGAAGAGGCCATCGGCACCATCTTCGACCCACTGGTACGCAGCGCCGACGAAGAACTGGGCCAGCCGTCCACCAGCCTTGGTTTGGGGCTTTTTATCGTCAATGAAGTGGTGCAAGCCCATTCCGGTACGATCGAGGTGAGTTCCAACGAAACTGACGGCACGCTGTTCACGGTAGTGTTGCCCCGCAACATTTGAGGGCTTGCCAGCGTTACGCCAGAACGGGATGCCCTCAAGCGTCCCTGTGCCCAAGCCGGCTACCTACTCAACCACCAACCGCCCCAACCGCTGCTTCAACATCCGGTTTTCCGCCCGAAGCTGCTGCACCTCCTCCAGCAACTCCAGCGCCAGGGCAACCCCTTCCCATCCCAGCTCCAGATCGCGCCGCAGCTTGGCGGCGCGTTTGGCCAGGGCCAGTTCGTAGTCGTTGAATCGCCAATCCTTGGGCACCGAGCCCTGAGGTTCGAGGATGCCGTGCTCGACGATCTCGATCACGTAGACGTCCGATAAGTCGGTCGCTTCGCAGAATTCGGCCAGGTCCAGATGAACGATCAGGGGGTTGCTCATGATGGGCTACTCCGTCTGTTGACTCAGAAGTTCTCTCTTGGGTTGAACGCAGCTTTCTCTGCCAGTTCCTGCCACAGCGCCTTGACCTCGTCGCTGGCGGCTTTGGGCATCACGGCCTTGAGCTGGATATACAGGTAGCCGCGTTCGCCGGCCTTGTTCAGCAGGCCGTGGCCCTTGGCGCGCATGCGCTGGCCGTTCTGGCTGCCTGCCGGGACCTTGAGATTGATCTTGCCGGTGAGGGTCGGCACTGCGACCTCGGTGCCCAGCGCCAACTCCCACGGGGCCAGGGGCAACGTGATGATCAGGTTTTCGCCCTCGACATCGTACTTGGGGTGCGGGGCGAAACGGATGATCAGGTACAGGTCGCCATTGGCGCCGCCACCCACACCCGGTGCGCCCTGGCCCTTGAGCCGGATGCGCTCGCCGTCGGTCACGCCGGCCGGGATCTTCACGTTCAGGCTCTTGCTGGTGTTACTGACGTGCTGGCCGGCAGCGTTGTACTGCGGCACCTGGAAACTGACCTTCTTCGATTCGTTCGAGAGGGTCTCTTCCAGAAAAACCGGTAATTCCATTTCCACGTCTTGCCCTCGACGCCCGGCACTGCGGCCCGGCTGTGCACCACCAAAACCGGGACCACGGTTGCCGAAGATCGAACTGAAGAAGTCCGAAAAATCGCCCGTGTCCTGACCACCTCCAAAGCCGCCATCCCCACGCCCCTGCCAACCTGGCGGGCCCTGGAATGGCTGGCCATGCTGGCCGTACTTGCGCAAGTCATCATATTCGGCGCGTTTGTCGGCGCTTTTCAGCGCTTCATAGGCCTCCGAGGCGTCTTTGAATTTGGCCTCGGCGTCCTTTTCCTTACTGACATCGGGGTGATATTTGCGCGCCAGCTTGCGATAGGCCGCCTTGATGGCCTTATCGTCAGCTGTCGGCTCCACACCGAGAATCTTGTAATAGTCTTTGAAGTCCATCTAAGGATCACCATCCGTTATCAAATTCGTTCTGCCACCCGCAGCATGCGCCGCAGGCTCGATGCAGACAAGTTTGGGGCAAAGGATAGTCTTTCAAGACGCTATTCGCTTCGATTTAGCGGATAGTCGGCCTTCGAATCTGTGCCGCAGTGACATACACTGCGCGGCCGTTTTTTAACCGGAACTCGAAAGACATGAAAAACGCATCTCCAGCTCGTGCCTGTGGTATCGACTTTGGCACGTCCAACTCCACCGTCGGCTGGATTCGGCCCGGCATGGAAACGCTGATCGCGCTGGAGGACGACAAGATCACCCTGCCATCGGTGGTCTTCTTCAATATGGAAGAACGCCGCCCGGTGTACGGCCGCCTGGCCCTGCACGAGTACCTGGAAGGCTACGAAGGCCGGCTGATGCGCTCGCTCAAGAGCCTGCTGGGCTCCAAACTGATCAAGCACGACACCAGCGTCCTCGGCACCGCGATGCCGTTCAAGGACCTGCTCGGGCTGTTTATCGGCCAGTTGAAAAAGCGTGCCGAAACCGCCGCAGGCCGGGAGTTCGAGGAAGTGGTGCTGGGCCGTCCGGTGTTCTTCGTCGATGACGATGAAATGGCCGACCAGGAAGCTGAAAACACCCTGGTCGACGTGGCCCGGGCCATTGGCTTCAAGGATGTGTCGTTCCAGTACGAGCCGATTGCCGCCGCGTTCGACTATGAGTCGACCATCGAGAAAGAAGAGCTGGTGCTGATCGTCGACATCGGCGGTGGTACCTCGGACTTCTCGCTGGTGCGCCTGTCGCCCGACCGTCGCCACAACGACAACCGCCACGATGACATTCTCGCCACCGGCGGCGTGCACATCGGCGGTACCGATTTCGACAAGCAGCTCAGCCTGCAAGGCCTGATGCCGCTGTTCGGCTACGGCAGCCGGATGAAGAGCGGCGCGTACATGCCCACCAGCCACCACATGAACCTGGCGACCTGGCACACCATCAACTCGGTGTACTCGCAGAAGTCCACCCTGGCCCTGGGCAGCATGCGCTATGACATCGAGGACACCGGCGGCATTGACCGCCTGTTCAAGTTGATCGACCAGCGCGCCGGGCACTGGCTGGCCATGGAAGTGGAAGAAACCAAGATCCAGCTGACCCATGCTGAGCACCGTCATGTTCCGCTGGACCGCATTGAGCCGGGTTTGAGCGTGGAATTGACCCGGGCGCTGTTCGAATCAGCCATCGAAGCGCTGCTGGAGCGCGTGCGCAACAGCGTGACCCAGATGCTCAACGACGCCAACGTGCGGGTTGATCAAGTGGATACGGTGTTCTTTACCGGGGGTTCTAGCGGGATCCCGGCGTTGCGCACCAGCGTCTCGGACATGCTGCCCAATGCCCGGCACGTCGAAGGGAATATCTTTGGCAGCATTGGTAGCGGGTTGGCGATTGAGGCCAGCAAGCGTTACGGCAGCATGGACTGATCAAAAACCGAGTCGCCTGCATCGCGGGCAAGCCACCCTCCCACAGGTTTTGTGCCTTACCTGAAACCTGTGGGAGCCGACTTGTGCGCGATGGCGTCAGATCAGGCAACACATCCCTACCTGGTCAAACCATCCCCACCTGCTTCAACTCACTCTTCAGATACGCGTAGTAAATCGGCCCCGCCACCACCCCCGGCAGGCCGAATGCGGCCTCGAACACCAGCATCGCCAGGAGCAACTCCCACGACTTGGCGCTGATCTGCCCACCGACGATGCGGGCGTTGAGGAAGTATTCGAGCTTGTGGATAACGATCAGGTAACCCAGCGCCGCCAATGCCACCCAGATCGAAAGTGACAAGCCGACGATGGTGATCAGGGTGTTGGACATCAGGTTGCCAATCACCGGCAACAAGCCCAGCAGGAAGGTCAGGACGATCAGGGTCTTGGTCAATGGCAGCTGGATGCCGAACATCGGCAGCACCACCGCCAGGAAGATTCCGGTGAAGAAGGTGTTGAGCAGGGAAATCTTGATCTGCGCGAAGACGATATTGCGGAATGCCTGCACCAGCAGGTGCAGGCGATCAAACAGCGCGGCGGCCAGCGGCTTGCGTTTGGTCAGGTCCGGAATCCGCTGCAGGGCGATGATCGCGCCCAGCACCATACCGATAAGCAGAGTCACGAACATGTGCGCCGCATCCTTGCCAACCAGCTGCAAATCGCTCAGGTGTTTGCTCATCCACTCGCCGATTGCCACGCGGAATTCGGCAGCACTGGCCGGCAAATAGACATCGATGAACGGCGGCAACTGCCCGCGGGCGCGATCGACCACGCCCATGAACTTGTCGAGAGAGGCACCGGGGTTCTCCGCCTCGTGCAACAGGAAGCTGATCGCACCGGCAAAAATCAATGCCAGCACACTGACCACCAGCGTGCCCAGCAACGCCACCGCCAACCAGCGGGCGCGTCGACCTTCGATCAGCCGCTGCAGCTGCGGGGTCAACATGTTAACCAGTTCAAACACCAGTAACCCGGCCAGCAGGCTTGGCAGCAGGCGCAGGGGAATCACCAACAGCAAGCCACCAAAGATGATGACCCAACTGATGACCAGCAAGACTTGGCGTTGAGAAAACGTTGGCATACAGCCTCAAAACGAACGGCGTAAAAAGGATTGGCAGTCTGCCAGCGTTCCGAACCCAGCACTAGGAAATGTGGGGGAGACTTTTGTCGGGGCTGTGTGGGGCCTGCGGGCCTCGGCGCGGGCAAGTCGAACGTCGCACCGCCGGCTCCGACTGCGATCTCCAGTGTCTGCAAATCCGGCGAACACGCAGCGCTCCTGCGGGAACAAGACCTGCCCGCGACGAGGCCATCACCCACAGCGCATTATTTTTTCTTCAGGCACTCGCTCATGAAGGCCTTGCGCGCATCGCCTTTGAGCGCCTGGGTGGCCGCCGTGGCGTTGCAGGTTTTCATCTTTTCCTGCTGCGGGGTCAGCGCCTTGCCGTCATCGTTGGCCGCCGGCGCCGCCTTCAGGCAGGTGCTCATGAAGGCCTTGCGCTCATCCCCCTTCAAGCTCTTGGCCGTAGCGTCGGCGTTGCAAGTGGTCATTTTGTTCTGTTGGGCCGTGGCCGCGAAACCCTGAGAGCAGAGCAGCAAGCCGATCATCAATACGGGGGCACGCAACATCTTCATGGAGTTTTCTCCTGGTCGCCGCAGGGAGGAACGCGGCCTTGTGCTGGAGTGTAGACAACACCTGTTACACCTTCCTGCTTTCACGTTGTGGCGGACATTTTGCGCCCCAGGCCCGACGGCATGGATATGCGCTGCGCAGGCGGGGATAATCCCCCCTCATTAATGTTCTGGTTGTTCCTGATGCAATACGCTTACCCCCTGCTCGCGATCTTTATCTGGGCGGGCAACACCGTCATCAACAAACTCGCCGTAGGGGCGATATTTCCGGCCGAGATCGGTTTCTACCGCTGGCTGCTGGCCGGTGTCCTGTTCACTCCATTCATGCTTAAACCGGTCATCGCCCACTGGCCGCTGATCCGTCCGAACCTGGGGCGAATTTTCGTGCTCGGGGTTCTGGGCATGGCTGTTTATCAGAGCCTGGCGTACTTCGCCGCCACGCTGACGTCGGCTACCAACATGGGGATCATCCTGTCGCTGATGCCGTTGATGTCGCTGGCCATGGCGATCGCCAGCCTGGGCCAGCGCCTGACTGCGGGGGCGCTGGCCGGTGCCGTGCTGTCGTTTGCCGGCGTGCTGGTCGTGGTGTCCTCCGGCAGTCTCGGGGGATTGCTGGAGCACGGAGTGAACCTGGGTGATGCAATGATGCTGGTGGCCACCCTGGCTTACGCGATCTACAGCACGCTGCTGAAGAAGTGGCAACTGCGCTTGCCGCCGCTGGTGCTGCTGTATTTGCAGGTGCTGGTGGCGATAGTCGTGTTGTTGCCGCTGTTTATTGCCTCGCCGAAAATCGGCCCGACGCTGCAGAATATCCCGCTGGTGCTGTACGCCTGCCTGCTGGCTTCGATGCTGGCCCCTTTGGCCTGGATGCAGGCCGTAGTACGCCTGGGGCCGAGCCGGACCACCTTGTTTTTCAATTTGCTGCCGTTGATTACCGCGCTGATTGCCGCCGTGGTGCTGCATGAGCAGTTGGCGCTGTATCACTTGGTGGGTGGGGTTTTAACGTCTGTCTCTTATACACATCT
>NZ_JZRI01000087.1:0-14018 GCF_000952175.1 Pseudomonas sp. ES3-33
CGCCAATGGTGCCGCGGAAAGCATTCAAGACCGCGCAGGGCAGCCTTGAATTGGGGGATAGGTTTAATCGCAACCCGCGACTGCGATGAGCTGGGGGGGGGTGTTAGAGGGGGGGTGGAAGCTTAATCTGAGCAACCGCCGCCAGGGCCCCCTCCCAGATTTGTCGAGTGCGCAGCCAGACCAGCTCCCGCCAGTCACTGTCAGCCGGATAGAACTGTTCGAGCAACTCCAACTTAATTTGCCTGGCCAGCGGGTCGGTCAGGTCGCCGTATAGGTGCAGCCACTGATCGTTGCGCAAAACAGTATGAATCTGCTCCCCGGGATAAGTGCCGCATTCGATTACGAACGGCATCAGGTGCACCTGTGGCAGCGCATCGAGCAGGGCCTGCGAGGTGTAGCCAGTGGCTGTCGCGGCCACCCCGGTAGAACTCTGGCTATCGGCACCAGTGAGCAGCGTGTAGAGCCACGGACCGTATAGCGCCTGAGCAGTGTTCAGCGCCGGGTAAGCCGATTGGGCAATGCTCATCAGCATTGGGTGGCCGTAGTCCCCGGCGCCGGTGTGTAGGTCAAAGCACATGGCGACCTGAGTGTGCGCCAGGTGCTTTTTCAGGATGCTGCGTAAAGTCTTGTTTGACCAAGCTGGTGCCTGGCCACCGTAGAACAGACCATTGGGATGACAGTACTGGCCAGCCTCGACAATTGACATCACGACTGACCAGCCCTCCGCACGTACACGCTCGTTGAGCAAGGCATCAGCGCGTTCGCGTATCGCCCCCTTCAGCTGTGGACAGGTATAGATCTCATGCTGGGCCTCGTAGCCCTGGTTGTCCGGCAAAGTTTGAGTGAAGTCCAGATAGTTGCGATTGAGGTCGATGTTATCTTCGTTGACGCGGCGGATCCAGGCCGTGCCCCAGGGATTGATCAGGTGAATCATCAGCACCGCGACGTCGGCGGGTAGGTTTCTCTCGGTGAAGGTTTGCAGCCATTGGATCTGGCAGTCCGAGCCATAGAAACCCTCAACCCCGTGGGTGCCACTGAGGCAGACCAGCACTCGCTTGGCCTTTGGATCACCGAGCCAGGCGACATCGGTGCTCAGATGCTCGTCAAAAGGCCCGCGCAAGGGGTGAGGGTACTCGCTCAGGCTCGCGCCTGCGGCTATGGCCGCCGTTAAAAACCGTTCACGTTGACTGGCAAAACTGGGGTGCGTTGGAAAGCCTGGGTTCATGATTGCCTCATTTTGATCAACAGGTACCGGGCTTTCAGGAGTCGCCCGGCACAAAGTTAGGGGCGCTCGCCGAATTACTTCAAACGGCCAGAGAGGAACTGCGTCAAACGCTCGCTTTGCGGGTTGACCAACACCTCGCTGGGGTGGCCTTGTTCCTCAACGCGGCCTTGATGCAGGAACATGACGTGGTTCGAGACGTTGCGCGCAAAGCCCATTTCGTGGGTGACCACGACCATGGTCCGGCCTTCCTCGGCCAGAGCCTGCATCACCTTCAACACTTCACCGACCAGCTCCGGGTCGAGTGCCGAGGTCGGCTCGTCGAACAGCATAACTTCAGGCTCCATCGCCAGTGCCCGGGCAATCGCCACACGCTGCTGCTGGCCACCTGAGAGGTGGGATGGGTATTTGGTTTCCACACTAGACTCCAAACCTACCTTAGCCAGGTACTTGCGCGCTCGCTGCTCGGCTTCCTTGCGTTTGATCCCAAGGACGTGAACAGGTGCTTCAATGATATTTTCCAAGACCGTCATGTGTTGCCACAGGTTAAAATGCTGGAACACCATCGACAGTTTGGTGCGCATTTTTTGCAGTTGGCATGGGTCAGCCACCTGCAAGGCGCCGTTGATATCTTTTTTTGTGCGGATTTCCTCGTTGTTCACGCTAATGCGCCCGGCACAGGGTTGTTCGAGGAAGTTGATGCACCGAAGAAAGGTACTTTTGCCCGATCCGCTGGAACCAATGATACTGATGACATCACCGGCCTTGGCGTTGAGTGACACGCCCTTCAGGACTTGATGGGCGCCGTAGCTCTTGTGCAGTTCATCTACGCTTAGTTTGTACATATTCGATGCTCTCTAAATACGGCCAGTCAATGAGTCTGTGGCTTGAGGTAGGCTAACCAGCGCATTTCGCAGCGCCGAAACAGCCAGATCAGGGCAAACACCATCAAGGCATACAACACCGCGGCGATGCCAAAGGCCTCGAATGAGGAATAGGTCGCCGAGTTTACATCGCGGGCGACCTTGAGCAGATCAGGTACCGTGGCGGTGAAGGCGAGAGTAGTTGAGTGCAACATCAGGATCACTTCATTGCTGTAGTAAGGCAGTGAGCGCCGCAGCGCTGAGGGCAGAATGATCCGCAGATACAAGGTTAATTTGGACATGCCATAGGCGCGCCCGGCTTCGATTTCGCCGTAAGGCGTCGCCCGGATCGCTCCGGCAAAGACCTCCGTGGTGTAGGCGCAGGTGTTGAGCGCGAAGGCCAACAGCGTACAGTTGATCCCTTGGCGGAAGAATGCATCAAGCACCGGCTGGCTGCGGACCATTTCCAGGCTGTAGATCCCGGTGTAAAGAATCAGCAGCTGGATATACAGCGGAGTACCACGGAACACATAGGTGTAGAACCATACCGGACCGCGGATCAATGGGTTCCTCGAGACTCGGGCGACCGCCATCGGCACCGAAAGCAAACCGCCGATGGCGATGGAGACGACCAGCAGCCACAAGGTCATGGCCACGCCGGACAGTTGGTAACCATCGAACCAGAGATAGGCTTGCCAATATTCCTGCACGATTGAGTTCATAGCTGCGCTCCTCTGACGCCGATGGCGTATCGGCGTTCCAGCCATATCAGGACGCCATTGGACAGGGTGGTAATTGCCAGATAAATGAGTGCGCCGATGATGCTGAAGAAGAACAATTGCATCGAATGCTTGCCGGCATCCTGAGTAACTTTGACGATGTCGATCAGACCGATAATTGAAACCAGTGCGGTGGCCTTGATCAGCACCTGCCAATTATTGCCAATACCTGGCAGCGCAAAGCGCATCATTTGTGGAAACAGCACCCGCATAAACACTTGCCGGGGATTCATGCCATAGGCAATGGCGGCCTCGAGTTGACCGGCCGGGACCGACTGAAACGCGCCGCGGAAGGTCTCAGTGAAATAGGCGCCATAGATGAAGCCAAGGGTGAACACCCCGGCAGCCAGAGGATTGATATCGATTTGCTCGAGTTTCAGCCATTCGGTGAAGTTGTTGAGCCAGATCTGCAGGCTAAAAAACAACAGCAGCATGATCAGTAGATCCGGGACGCTGCGAATCAGTGTGGTGTAGCTGGCTGCCAGATAACGCAACAGCCGATGCTTTGAAAGCTTGGCCGACGCGCCGATCAGGCCAAGCACAACGGCCAACAACATCGAGAGTAGTGCTAGCTTGATGGTCGCAAACGTACCTTCGAGAATGAGCGAACCATAGCCCTGTAAAAGCATGTTCTGTCTCTCCTTTGGCAATGGAGGTCTGAAGACCGTCCATTCAGGGGGCTGAATGTTCGGAAATAACCTTTGGGCACGACCAGGCTCGTGATCACCGATACGCTGGTGATCAGAGCTAGTCAGGCATCGGGTATCAGTTATAGATATCGAAGGTGAAATACTTTTTCTGAATCGCGTCGTAGGTGCCGTTCTTGTGCATTTCTGCCAGCGCGCCATTGATCGCCTGCATCAACTCCGGGTCGTCCTTGCGCAGACCGATCGCGATCCCCTCGCCGAGCAACTTTTCATCTGTGACGGCATCGCCGGCGAAGGCGAAGCCGGTGCCATTAGATGTCTGCAAAAAGCCGATATCGGCCACGGCTGCATCCGTCAGAGTGGCATCGATACGGCCACTGATCAGGTCCGGGTACAACACATCCTGATTTGTGTAAGACACCAGAATGACCCCTTGTGGTGCCCAGACGGCCTTGGCATAAGCTTCCTGGGTGGTGCCTTGGGCAATGCCGACACGCTTGCCCTTGAGCGACTCGACGGTGGGCAGCAGGCCGCTGTCCTTTTTCGCGATCAGCCGATTGGGCGAGTTGTAGAGCCGATCCGTGAACGCGACATTCTCCTTGCGCTTTTCGTTGACAGTCATAGCTGAAAGGACCGCATCGAATTTCTTCGCCCGGAGCGCTGGGATGATGCTGTCAAAAGCGGTTTCGTACCAAACACACTTGACCTTGAGCTGGGCGCAAATGGCGTTGCCGAGGTCGATGTCGAAGCCCACCAACTGGCCATCCGGATTTTTTGATTCAAAGGGAGCGAAGGTCGGGTCTACACCAAATCGAATGACACTCAAGTCCCTGGCAAGGGCGCAGGTAGAAGCGAGTGCAATTACCATGGCTAGGACAAACTTTTTCATTCTTGTTTTTCCTTTGTCTATTGGATGAACTGCATACAGACACGTCATTAAATGAAATTACCTGTATATACATGACAGGCAATATACAGGCCAATCTTGCAAAGGATCACGCGGGGCTACGATTTTTGGACAATGTTGACTGAAAGGGGGGGCGGGGCGAATGGTTAGCAAGACTGTGATTTTGTTACGTATCGTAGCGGTGGCGGGAGATTTATTCCCATCGATACCTTCCACATTTCATTTGGACATCAGCTTGCGTCCGTGAGCAAGCACGTGAACGACAACCTAGCTACGGCTCTCGTATTTCTTTTTTCACGTAGGTCATTTCTACGGTCAAGCCTTGTCCATCTACACCAGAAGATGGTAATTACTTTCATAGAAATGTTAAAAACAGTTACTTTATGCACCTGAGCTAAAGCATCAATCTGAAAATTCTTTTGTGGAAATGCTGATGGATAACTTGCCTTCTCTGCGTGCTCTTCAGGTTTTTGACGCCGTCGGACGTTTTGGTGGAATTGTCGAAGCCGCTAGGCGCTTAGGCATCTCGGCAGGTGCGGTAAGCCAGCAAATGAAACTGCTGGAAGACAGCCTGGGTTTGAGCCTAACCTTCAAGGTCGGTAAGCGTATTCGCCTAACCGCCGCGGGGCAGCGCTACCACGACAGTTGCGCTGCGGCATTCGAAAGCCTCCGTATCGCTCAGGTCGAAGTCGAGCGTACGAAGAACGCTAGCAACTTGCGCATCAGTGCCTTGCCATCGTTGTTTTCGGACTGGCTGGCACCGCTGATTTACGCATGGCAGAGTGAGCACCCGGACCTCAATCTATTTCTAGACGGAAGTCATACGGAACCGGCCTCCGATGGCTATGAAATCGATTTCCGGGTGACCTATGGGCACTATGCATTGACTGAAAACGCTGTAGAGTTGTTTCGCGATTGCGTGGTTCCAGTCTGTAGCCCAAAGCTTTTACGCGGCGATGCACCGTTGCACAGCCCGGCGGATTTGCTGAATTATCCGCTGTTGTCGATTGACTGGTTACCGAAGTTCGCATCCCCCCCCTCATGGCGTGACTGGTTCGACGCGCAACACGTAGACCATTCGCAATTACGCGATGGTTATCGGGTCTACTCATTGTCATCGATGGCCATTCAGGCTGCTGTGTCGGGACAGGGAGTGGTATTGGCGCAATGCTCGATGATTGCCAATTCGCTGGCGGACGAGCGTTTGATCATGCCTTTCGCGCGGGGACTTCCATTACCCTCGCCGTATTTCTTGGTGGGTGCTAAAGATGCTTTCGACAAGGCCCATTGCCGCGACTTCCATCGCTGGCTAGTGTCGCGTGGACGAGATCAAATGCTAATTAACGAGCAATTGTTGTCCCGATCATAGACTCGTTGCCAACACAACCGTTCAAAAGTGATGGCAAAACAGGTCAAACCGTGGCTGGCAAGACCCTTCGAAGTCAGAGCATTCAAAATGCACTCTGCTGATAGAGGAGCCGACCTGAAAACTCCATCAGGGACAGCGACCGTGGGCCAAACAAAGTCCGGATTCATGGCCGAAGTCTTTGCCTTCAAAACCTAACGAACCGACCGCTTGATAAACCGCGGGCGTCAATACATGACATTTGCTCGTTCATCCCGTCGCCTCTCGACGCTCGGTAGCACGCTGGCAAACATGTAGATCTCTGAGGGTAATTCGCGCGACCTTCCTGCTTATGCCTGTCGGATATACGTCGTAGCGCTCCATGGAAGTATTGGACTTTGACGATTTTGACCGTCTTACGCCGCTGCGCCGCCTCATCCGCCTCCTGTTCGTCGGGCCAGCATTTGGCGACGACAGCGTTGATGACGATAAACAGCTCAGATCCTGACTGAGAACCTGAGAGGCAAAACAGCTTTCGAGGCTGCAGCATTTTTAACGACAGACAGAAAGCGATTACTCATCAAAGCCCGGGCAGCGCAACCGTCCAAACATGAGCCCGGATACATTAGGGCAAGCATCCTCTCCCCGCTTATCGTCCGTGGCTGCAGGAGATGGGCTGACATACGTTGCCTCGGGCTTCCTTCAAATTCGCAGTCGCCCGCGCCCCCCTTATCTCTGGCTAACACTCCCCTTGCCGGGTGTGTAAAGGACTTTCACCTCCAAGTCACCAGCGTGGCCACCACAGCCAAACTGATTGAGCTAACGCGCAACGCGCCATGCCTGGCGCACAAGCAGATCGCCCGAAGCAGCAGGCCGAGGCGCTAATTACAGCCTTTTAAAGCAGTGTGATTGCGGCTTTGCTCAGACGCCCAGTGGGCGAAGATGGAACCACACTGCGTAGGCAAGCTAAGCGACCCTAGGCGCCGCGGTACCGATAATCGGTGCTTTATCGAGGCGATGCTGTGGATTGCCCGCACCGGCAACCCTTGGCGCGATCTGCCATCTCACTTCGGGAAATGGAGTACGGTCTTCAAGCACTTCTGTGACTGGGTAATGGCCAACGTATTTAAACGACACCAGCCCCGGCTCAGTATCGATGCCAAGATGACCGCCCCCCCGGTGTCCGTTTACCATTTCGCTATAACGCTCTGAAGCGTCGATCCCTATGGACCGCGGCCGATAGATTGAACTCAGCCTGAAACCGGCTATCGTCACAGTTGATGCCATGGCATCGAGAGGATAAACATCTACCTTTCCGGACCCGATTGGGCAACGCAGAGACCTGCAGTGAGACCCCAGGAAAACGTTGGACGAAGATCAAAGCTAGCCACGTAGGGTCGTAGACAAATGGAATGGCCTCACCGAATTTAAAATCCGATTAAGCAACCACTCCCAGCAGTTTCCCAGCAGGTGGGCGGTGCAGGGATGTTCCGCGGGAGGCCTATCCATCAGAAATGGAGGTCCGTCCGCACATGTACGCCGACAATTTCAATCCGCAGGCTAAAATCTTCTATCGACCGATCGATGCCGCCTTGCGATGGTGCAACCTTGTACGTTACGAGGCAAAAATATTACAAGCCGCATGGCACTGCCCGGAGCGGCTAGGGACCTTATTCCCTCAATGGCCCTGCCTTCAGGCCAATCTTGAACGACTTTACGATGCGATGCGTAATGGGGAGTTGGTCTATGGTCACTTCGGTGTTTCAGTGCCGCCGGGAACTCCGTTGGAGTCGATTGCGTTAACCGTGCGCCATTCTGACTTACGTTTCTGGATGCAACGTCACTACCCCGATCAGCGACCGGGCTTTTTGTTCGAGTCCATCAATGACACACATGAACACATCAGCCCGCTGGCTTACCTTTCCCTCCAGGCAGAGCGTGATGCTGCTATGCAAGAATGCAATACCCTGCAACGCCAGATTCAAGATGTTACGGCTGACCTTCAAGCACTGGGACTTGAACAGCAAAGCCTTAACGCGTTAGTGAAGTCGCAAGGGCAACTCAGCGAGCGCAGCGAACACACCCTCCTGCAGATCATTGGCGCTCTGAACTACACCATCCTGGACGTGTCACCTGCCGGCAAACCCATGTCCGTGCTCGAAAATCAAGCCGCGATCGTCGATGCCATAACCGCGCGTTTTAAAGACATTCCCGGTCTTAGCAAACGAACGCTGGACGCAAAATTCGCCGCAGCCAATCGCGCCCTCAAAAAAACCACTTGAGCGAAACAGCATTGCACTGCAATGCCCTCCATTGCAGTGCAATGACACTCTCGCTTTTCTGCTATTCAATTCAGGTCACATCCCATCACGCGCCAAGCGGCGCCAGGAGTGACCAGCATGTCCAGTTCATCCATCCCACACGCTGACAGTCATCAACCACCGGCCGAACGCCACATCATGCGTCGCGATGAAGTGGAACGCAAAACCGGGTTTAAACGGGCGCACATCTACAACCTGATGAAGGAGGGCCGCTTCCCTCAAGCCAAACGCATTGGTCTACGCGCAGTGGGCTGGGACTCGGTGGAGATCGAGCGCTGGATTACCGAACGGCTGACGCCGCAGGAGCAATGAGCATGCGCGTGGTGTCGGTGATTTCCACCAAGGGGGGTGTTGGCAAGACCACGGTGACCGCCAATCTCGGTGGTCTCCTGGCCGATGCCAGTCTGCGCGTGCTGTTGCTGGATCTGGACAGCCAGCCCACGCTGTCCAGTTATTACCCGCTGGAGCATGTCGCCCCGGCGGGCGCCTATGAGCTGATCGCACTCAGCCTGACCGATCCCCCACAGATCGTTTCCCACACCAGACTGGATAACCTCGACCTGATTCTTTCCAACGACCATCGGGGGCAACTCAACACGCTATTACTGCATGCCCCAGATGGCCGCCTGCGCCTACGACACCTGCTGGATGGCTTTCGCGATCAGTATGATCTGCTGCTGATTGACACGCAGGGCGCGCGGAGCGTGCTGTTGGAGATGGCGATCCTCGCCTCTGACCTGGTGCTCTCCCCGATCAACCCGGAAATGCTCGCCGCACGTGAACTGAACCGCGGCACACTAAAACTCCTCGGCGATCTGGAGCCCTTTCGCCACCTGGGGATTGCCGTGCCGCCATTGCGCCTGCTGTTGAACCAGGTGGACTTGGTCAGGCTGGATGCACGGATGATCGTGCGCGGATTGCGCGACAGCTTCCCAGCCGCCAGCTCAATTGCCGTGCTGAACACCGTGATCCCCAATCGGGTGGCCTACGTCAATGCCGCTTCGTTGGGCCTTCCGGTTCACCGGGTGGACACACATAGCCCGAGCGGTCGACGCTCGCCCTCCGCTCTGCAAACCCTGCAAGCCCTGGCCATTGAACTGTTCCCCGAATGGCAGGCCGCCATCTCGAGGGTCGGCACCAGTGCGGAGAAGCCATGATGCACATCGACAACCTGACACCACCCTACTCACTCGAAGCGGAGCAAAGTGTCCTCGGCGGGCTGATGCTGGACAATAGCACCTGGGACTTACTGGCCGATCGGCTGATCGCCGAGGACTTTTTTCGCTCCGAGCATCGGGCAATTTTTAAGGCCATTGAGGCCCTCGCGCAGAAGGATAAGCCCTTCGACGTGGTGACCCTGGCCGAACAACTCACCGACCAGCCCGAATGGGGTGGACTGGCCTACTTGGGAGAACTGGCCAAAAACATCCCCTCAGTGGCCAACATCAAGACCTACGCTGAGATTGTTCGCGAACGGGCCCACCTGCGTCGACTGATCCAGCTCGGGTTCGCTTGCAGCCGCGAAGCCGCTGAACCCCAAGCCAGCAGCCAATTGGTCCAGGAGCTGTTTGAGCAACGGTTGTTCGCCCTGGGCCAGGCGCAACAACGGCAAGAATTCGTCGACCTAAATCACTGCCTGCTGGGTGTGATCGAGGAGATCGACCAGCACTTTAACAGTGGCGAGATCACCACCGGTGTCCCCAGCGGCCTGGTCGAGCTGGACCTCAAGATCGCCGGCTTTCAGCCAGCCGACCTGGTGGTGGTCGCAGCACGACCGTCGATGGGTAAAACCAGTCTGGTGCTGAACTTTGTCGAAACCGCCCTCGCCGCTCGCCCCTGCGCTTCAGTACAGATCTACAGCCTAGAAATGCCTGCACGGGCGCTGGTGTATCGGCTGCTGGCCATTCTGGGTCATCTCTCACTGGCCAATCTCATGAAAGGCCAACTGAGCGACAACGATTGGCCACACCTGACGGCCGCCGCGGCCAAACTACAGGGCTACGGGGAACGCTTGATCATCGATGACAGCCCGGCCCTGACCTGCATGGCATTGCGCTCCCGTGCCCGGCGCGCGGCTCGCCGCTTTGGCGCACCGGCCTTGGTCATGGTCGATTACCTGCAACTGATGCGAGCCCCGGGCCGCGAGACCCGCAATCTGGAAATCGCTGAGATCACCGCGGGCCTCAAGGCACTGGCCAAGGAGCTGAATTGCCCGGTCATTGCCCTCTCCCAACTCAACCGTTCACTGGAGCAACGCAGTAACAAGCGCCCGGTACTGGCTGACCTGCGCGAATCGGGTGCCATCGAGCAGGATGCCGACCTGATCCTATTCGTCTACCGCGATGAGGTGTACCACCCCGAGACCGCCGATCGCGGCACCGCCGAACTGATCATCGGTAAGCACCGTAATGGTCCGACCGGCTTCCTGCGGGTCTTGTTCATCGCCGAGCAAACCCGCTTTACTTCCCTGCATGCCAACAGCGCTTGGCAAGGAGCCTCCTGATGCGGCAAGCCCTTGAGCCAACCGGCTTACCGACCCGACATGCTCTGCTGGATGTTCTGGACGAAGAATACTGCACCGTGGTGTTTCGTCTGCGAGGCGGGCGTCCGAGCAGGAGTGAGTTGCTGGTCGAGTTGTCCCAGTACGTTGAAAGCGCGGGGACAGTCGAAATCGTCCGGTTCCACGTCGGTAATGACTTGGATCACCCCCACGCGTGAGGCTTGCCGAATGAAAAAGCCGACTCAGGAGGACATCAGCGGCAAGCTGATGACCGGCCACTTCGGGCACCGCCTTGAGGTGGATCAAATCGCCGACCCTCTCGTCGATACGCCCATGCTGGTGACCCTAGAGCAGCTGCGACCGTATGAACACAACCCGCGCTTTCTCCGTAACCCCCTGTACGACGAGCTCAAGGCCTCGATCCGCGAGCGTGGTTTGGATCAGCCCCCCCCGATTACCCGACGTCCCGGTGATGCATCCTTCATCATCCGCAACGGTGGTAATACCCGTCTGGCGATACTGGGTGAGCTGTGGCAAGAAACCCGTGATGAACGTTTCTTTCGCATTCACTGCCTGTTCAAACCCTGGACCCATGAAGTCAGCGCCCTGCTCGGCCACTTGGCCGAAAGTGATCTGCACGGTCAGCTCACCTTCATCGAGCGGGCACTAGCGGTCGCCAAACTTAAGGTTATGTTTGAACAGGGGGGTCCCTCTCTGTCCCAACGCGAGCTGGCCACCCGTCTAGCAGGCGGTGGTTATCCGATCTCACAAGCACACCTCAGCCGGATGCTCGGCACTCTGGAGCACCTGCTGCCGTCCATTCCGCAAGTGCTCTATGCCGGCTTGGGAAAACCTCAGGTCGAGCGCCTGATGGGCTTGCGTAGCCAGGCCGAGCAGACCTGGAACCGCTACCCGTCGAACGCCTATGCCTTCAACGAGTTCTGGCTCGACACATTGGCCAGCTTTGATGCAGAGCCGGAGGACTTTGACGTCGAGCGCGTTCAGGATGAACTCCTTGAACGAATGAGCCAAGTGCTCGGACAGTCCTATCGCATGTTGGCGTTGGAGCTGACCGCCGGCCAACGCCCCCAGCCGCAACCAGACATCGTTATAAGCCCATTGCCCGAAATCGGTCACCCTTCGAGCCCAACCGGGTCAGCCCCATCCGCTCTTGAATCTTGCCCCTCCTCGTCTGCGCAGATAGATAACCTGCTAGCGGCGCCACCCAGTCCCCTTTCACGGGTACAGCACATTCGCGATCTGATTGCCCGCGAAACCATGAACGAGTCACTGTCAGACGTTGAGGAACCTGCCGTCGGCCCCACGCGGGCCCAGACGAATGGGTTTCACACAGTGGGCGACCTCTGGCACATTGAGCCCGCACACGACACCCCCGAGCAGCTGCGCTCCGCTATTTTTATTTTGGCACGGTACCTGGCGAGTTACGCCGGACAGGCCGACAGCGTGGTCGAGCAGCTGGACGGGCTCGGCTATACCCTACGGATGGAGCCGCTTGTGCAGAGCTCGCCCCGCTCCACGGGTATGCAGTTGCTGCTGACCGCCCTGCTGCGGGCACATGACGAGGTCCATTGGGAGGATCGCCAACAACTGCCCGCGGCCCTGTTCGGCCAGCTGCTAGCTGGCGTCTACCAGATCCCATTGAATGAACGCCCCGCCCTGAACGTGGGCTTGGAGCGTCTGCCAGATGAGCAGTTGATCCAGCTCTTTCGGCTTATCCGCCTGGCTCGACGCTTGATCGATCATACGCTTGAGCCTTCGCTCGCCCCACCGGAGGCGCTGTCATGAGCCTGTCCTTCAACCTGCTCAATCAGGCCATGCTAACCCAAGTGCTGCATGAGCTGCGTCAGGGTAACTGGCAGCGCTGCAAGGCATTAGGCTTGGGCGAAGACGATCTCACCCTGCTGCAATCCTTACCGCCCACCACCTTGTCGCGCCTGGCCCATGCCAGCGTGTCCTGGGTCGAAATCCGCATTGATTCACCGGTGCTGCGGCGCCTGATTGAGCAAGCCGATCGCGACGAACAGAACGAACGGCTGATCAACCGGGCCCTCAAACTCGGCGCCAGCAGTACCATCATGTACCAGTGCTTCGGCTTGGCCCATTCGGAAACCGCCATGCGTCGCCGACTGCTGAAGATCGAAACCCGTAAGGGCCGTCCTCATCACCTGAGCGAAGCGCAAGAGCATGCGCTCTGGCGGCGCTGGTGCCAGTTGCGTGAGCAAGAAGGTGCCGAGGATCAACTCGACGCGATGATGATGTTGGCCGAAGAACAACAGATCAGCCTGGTGATGGTCTGGCAGCAAATCGCGCAACACAGCCCTCAGCCGTGAATGCGATGGCGACCTCCCGTTGGCAACGGGTGCTGCAACAGTGCACCCGACAGTTAGAAGATCAGTGGCCTACCCGTCCTCCGTCCCCCAAACCTTCCGTCTACGGCCTGCAGGCCGGATTTCTGTACAGCGGCCAATCCCTCGATACTGTGCCACGTCGCCTGCTGCTGGACAGTCGCTTGACGCCGCTCGAGCGCAATGCCTGGCAGGTGTTTCGCTTGTTATTGGACGGTCGGGGCTTGGCCACACCCCGCTACCAAGATCTACAACCTTATTTGTCGACCGTTCCCTATGGCCCTGTGGCCTCTCGCGAGACCATCGCCCGCGTACTCACTGTGCTCAGGCTCACCCGCTGGCTCAGCCTGGTAGCACGTGGGCGCAATCCCACCACGGGGCGCCTGCAAGGTTCGCTGTATGTGCTGCACGACGAGCCACTGACCACAGCCGAAGCCATGGAACTGGATCCGGACTATTTAGAGCTGGTCGGGCATTGCCTCGGTCATGCCGCCAAGAACGTCCGTATCGTTGCGCAGCACGTCCTGGAGGAGGTTCAACGGGATACCGATATTGATCAGCGCCGGCTGCCCACCCGACTGGATGTCTTGGGTGAGCGCTTGGCAGAGTACGCCTTGGAGACACCCACTCCCGATGCCCCCCTGCACGAATCCGAACTGGGTGAAATCACCGCCGTTCGGATTCGTGCAACCCCCAGTTCGGAGTCCGAACCAGGTCTAGAACCCAGCATTCATGGCAGCGTTCGGAATCCGAACGCTGCCTGTACTGTATTAAAAGCATGTATGAGTACTGTACAGCACGTGAGCTCCGGTATGGAAAAGCCAAGCTTGCAGTGGCCCGCTGCGTTGCATCTGCGCCCAGAGGAGCAACAGGCAGCCGTCATTGCGCTGAACAAACTGGAGCCCAGTGATCGCCAGGCAGTATTGAACGAGGCGGGGGCCCGTTGCGCGGCCGGTGGCATCCGCAAACCCACCGCCTACCTGATGGGCCTGATCCAGCGGGCGCTACGCGGTGAATTCCATCCCTGGGCGGGTCAGACCGCAGCGTCACCCGTCGTCAGCTCAGGCA
>NZ_JZRI01000088.1:0-43719 GCF_000952175.1 Pseudomonas sp. ES3-33
AATGTCGAATGTGCAGACGCCATCGCGGGCAAGCCCGGCTCCCACAGTGATCTGCGCCGAACACAAATGCTGCGCCCACCACAAAAACCCTGTGGGAGCTAGCCTGCTGGCGATGACAATCTGCCTGCCACATCAATGTCGAATCCGCAGACGCCATCGCGGGCAGCCCGGCTCCCACAGTGATCTGCGCCGAACACAAATGCTGCGCCCACCACAAAAACCCTGTGGGAGCTAGCCTGCTGGCGATGACAATCTGCCTGTCACACCAATGTCGAATGTGCAGACGCCATCGCGGGCAAGCCCGGCTCCCACAGTGATCTGCGCCGAACACAAATGCTGCGCCCACCACAAAAACCCTGTGGGAGCTAGCCTGCTGGCGATGACAATCTGCCTGTCACATCAATGTCGAATGTGCAGACGCCATCGCGGGCAAGCCCGGCTCCCACAGAGATATCTGCCGTACACAAATGCTGCGCCCACCACAAAAAACCTGTGGGAGCGGCGGTGCGACGATTCGACTTGCCCGCTATGGCAATCTCCCTGTCACACCAATGTCGAATGTGCAGACGCCATCGCGGGCAAGCCCCACCGGGTCCCCGGAAAATCAGGTGGACAGGTTTTGCGCCAGCAACGGCAGCAGCTGTTCGCACGACGCTTCGATCTTCAGGCCTAGCAGCTCATCGGCCCGCGTCTTGCCCAGATTGATCGCAATCAACGGTTTGCCCTGATCCACCAC
Source organism: Pseudomonas sp. ES3-33 (assembly GCF_000952175.1). Classification (NCBI taxonomy): domain Bacteria; kingdom Pseudomonadati; phylum Pseudomonadota; class Gammaproteobacteria; order Pseudomonadales; family Pseudomonadaceae; genus Pseudomonas; species Pseudomonas sp. ES3-33. Next base: position 737 of record NZ_JZRI01000088.1, read on the forward strand.
TGCCCGGCACAAGCGAAACGCCGAATACGCCATCAACGACGACCCCACCACCAGTAATCCAGCGGCTTTCTCAACCGTCGCCATGGCCCTGGCGGCCGTTCCCTGTGCGACGTTCTCGCCAAAGAACACCACGTCGGGTTTCATCCGCTCACCCGCACAATGCGGGCAACGCGGCACCTGGAAGCGCGCTTCGAAAGCAGGGTCGAGCAGGGTGTCGCCATCCGGCGCCTGCACTGCATCCACACCTGCCAGGTAAGGATTGTGCTGTTCCATCTGTTCCTGGATCGAGTCGCGCTCGCTGCGCTCCCCGCAATCCAGGCACAGTACCCGCTGCAAGCTGCCATGCAGTTCGATAACGTCATGGCTGCCGGCCTGATCGTGCAGGGAGTCGACATTCTGAGTGATCAGCGCGCTGATCCGCTGGCTGCATTGCAAATCGGCCAGCGCCTCGTGCGCCACGTTTGGCTGGGCCAGGCGCACGCGCGGCCAGCCCAGCATCGCCCGCGCCCAGTAGCGGCGGCGGGATTCGGCAGCCGAGAGGAACTCCTGGTACATCATCGGCTGCCGACCACGGCGCACGCCCTGGTTGTCCCGGTAATCGGGGATGCCCGAGGGCGTGCTGATACCGGCTCCGGTCAGTACCACGAAGGGTTGTTCGGTCATCAGGTGTCGGAGCTGATCGAGTTGTTCGCGGATTCGGCCATCTAGCATGTTCAACACTCCAGAGATCTTCCCATTGTAGGAGCTGCCGGAGGTTCGGGCCGCGATCGGACGATCTTTTGATTTTGATTGTTAAAGATCAAGGTCAAGAGATCGTCCGATCGCGGGCCGAACCTTCGGCTGCTCCTGCGCGGACCCCACCGGCGTGTTATTTGCGCGCCTCCAGTATCAGGTTGAACGGAATGAACAGGACGCCAGGGGTGTCCTGTGTGCATTAAGTTTAGTTCGCAGGATCTAAGGCGCGTTTCCAAACGACGAAAGTGCTAACTGGAGCAAGCCCGCTCCCCCAGGGGGACTCGGGTGTTGCGTGTATTGGAGTGTATCCAGCCCGCCTGGCGATACAGTTGCCCACACTCCCGGCCCCCACCGAACACAGGCCCGATACATGCCGACGCTTAACTGGACATCCGTTTCCACCACCCCGGAATCAACTGCATGCACAGTCCCAAGCCCCCAGTAAAAAACCGCGTCGGCCTCGGCCTGCGTCGAGGGCTGATGAAGGACTTGCAGGCTGCCCCAGCAGGGGATTTCGACTTTCTCGAGCTCGCCCCGGAAAACTGGATCGGCGTGGGGGGCGCACAGGGTGCGGCGTTGCGCGCCCTGGCGGAAAAGTTTGCGCTGTCGTGTCATGGCTTATCGTTGTCCCTGGGTGGGCCGGCACCGCTGGACGTCGCATTTGTGCGCGAGGTCCGGGTTTTTCTCGAGCTCTACAATGTGCCGCTGTACAGCGAACACCTGAGCTACTGCAGTGATGACGGCCACCTCTACGACCTGCTGCCCTTGCCGTTCACCGAAGAAGCAGTGCACCACGTGGCCGCGCGGATTCGCCAGGCCCAGGACATCCTGGGGCGGCGCCTGGCGGTGGAAAACGTGTCCTATTACGCGGCGCCGCGCCAGGACATGGACGAAGTCACGTTCACCAATGCGGTGCTGCGTGAAGCTGACTGCGACCTGCTGCTGGACGTCAACAATGTGTACGTCAACTCGATCAATCATGGTTTTGATCCGCAGGCGTTCCTGCTCGGCATCGACCCGGGGCGGGTGGTGGGCATGCACGTGGCCGGACATTTCGACGAGTCGGACACCTTGAAGATCGACACCCACGGGGCTTCGGTGAAGCCTGCGGTCTGGTCGTTGCTGGCGCAGGCCTATGCGCGGTTCGGTGCGCAACCGACGCTGCTGGAACGGGACTTCAATTTCCCGGTATTTGCCGAGTTGGTCGCCGAACTGCAAACCATCCGCCGTCTGCAGGCCGCAGGAGTGAATCGTGGATAAGCCCGGCCTGTTTCAGGAGCAGATTACCTTTGGCCGCTACCTGCGCGACCCCGACCATTGCGCGCCGCCCGGCCACATGGACGCGGCAAGGGCCCAGGTTTACCGCGACCTGATCTTTGCCAATCTGTCGCAATTGCTCAGCGCTACTTTCCCTGTGTTGATCAGGATCCTCGGCGAGGCGCGCTGGCGCCTGCTGGTGCGCAGTTTTCTGCGTGACCATCGCGCGCGCACGCCGAAATTCGGCGAAATCGCCGAGGAGTTCGTGGGCTTTGTGGCGACTGTCCCCCAAGGCGACTGGCCCGGGTTCATGGTCGAACTGGCACATTACGAATGGGTCGAGATGGCGTTGCAACAGTCCGACGCCGAACCCCTGCCTGTCAGCACTGGCGCAAGCTTACTGGATCGCCCGCTGCGCGTTTCGCCGCTCGCCTGGCCATTGGCGTATGCCTGGCCGGTCCAGCAGGTCGGGCCGGATTTCCAGCCGTCAATGCCGCCGGCCCAGCCTACGTTGCTGCTGGTGCGTCGCGGCGAAGACTGGAGCGTGAAGTTTTCCGAACTGAGCCCATTGGCCTGGCGCCTGTTGCAGCGCATAAACGAGTTTCCCGCACTCAATGGCCAGGCCCAGTTGCAAGCCCTTGCACAGGAGGCCGGTGCTGAAGACGTGCCCGCTTTCGTGGCGAGCGGCCTGGCCTTGTTGCAGCAGTTGCACGGGGAGGGCGTGGTGGGAGGAGTGGCCCGGTGAGTGTGATTCCCGGGCCGAGCACTTACCGGGAGCGGGTCGCAGCGCCCGGCCAGCCGGCCTGACCCAGGGCTTTGAGCAGCGTGTGTGCGTCCAGTCCCGGCACCGCATGGCCGTTGTCTTAGGCGGAGTCGGAGGCCAGGCACACCACGATCGAACGCGAGCAGGCTCGCTCCCACAGGGGATCTTCGCCGGGCGCGGAATACGTGCACGACGCGGGGTCGATGGTCCTATAGCCGGAACACGAGCGCCTTCAACCCACACTCGATATCAGCGTCTGGAAACTCCGGCGGGTTTTCCAGTCGCCGCTCGAACCGCAGGCTCGGCGCTTCCCGGGTGACGCCTTCGATGAGGAAATCTGCACCGAATGCCGGGTCGTTCATGCAGGCCAGCACCGTGCCCTCGGAGCCCAGCAGCTCCGGGAGCCGGCGCAAGACTCGCTGGTAATCCTTGGTCAGCAGGAAGCTGCCTTTCTGGAAGGACGGCGGGTCGATGATCACCAGGTCATAGGGCCCCTTGCCGATTACCTTGCCCCAGGACTTGAACAGGTCGTGCCCCAGGAACGTCACCTTGCCCAGGTCGTGCCCGTTGAGCCGGTGATTGTCGCGACCGCGGCTCAGGGCCGCGCTGGACATGTCCAGGTTGACCACATGCTCGGCGCCGCCTTCGATTGCTGTCACGGAAAAGCCGCAAGTGTAGGCAAACAGATTGAGCACGCGCTTGCCCTGCGCATTGGCCCGCACCCAGTCGCGCCCGTAGCGCATATCGAGGAACAGGCCGTTGTTCTGCTTGCGGCCCAGGTCCACCCGATAGCGCAGGCCGCCCTCGGTGATGGTCATGTCATCGAGGGCGTCCCCCACCAGCCATTCGGTGGTGCTTTGCGGCAGGTAGCGGTGCTGCAACGCGAGCGTATGTGCGCCGCAGGCCACCCAGGCAGGCGAAGCGGCCAGCCGCAACAGGTCTGCCTTCAGCGCCTCCAATTGCGCCGCCTGCGGTTCCTTGAACAGCGACACCAGCACCACCCCTTGCAACCAGTCGACTGTCACCTGTTCCAGGCCCGGCCAGCAACGCCCGCGGCCATGGAACAGCCGGCGGGTTTCGGCGGGGGCGTCTGCCAGGGCGGTCAGCAGATGGGCGTGGAGGAGGGCGAGCGCTTCTGGATTCATCGGCCTGGTTCGGTCATTTGAGGGGGCGGCATTTAACCACAACTTGGGCTAGCGCCTGCTTTCCGGGTGTCGGGAGTTATCACGTTTAATTTAACTTTTCGTGAGGATTTGGCGATCTGATGGCCCACATACTCGGTTCCATCGAACACCAGTCGCCGGGAGAGCCACCATGTTGCAGCAACCCACGGTCAGCACGCATCCGCGCTGGTTACGACTGACTCACTGGCTCAATGCCTTGGCGGTGTTGGTGATGGTCACCAGCGGCTGGCGCATCTACAACGCCTCGCCGCTCTACGATTTCAGTTTTCCCCCGTCGATCACCCTGGGTGGCTGGCTCGGCGGGGCGCTGCAATGGCATTTCGCGGCGATGTGGTTTCTGGTCGTCAATGGCGTCATTTATTTATTGGTCAACCTCATCAGTGGGCGCCTGTCGCGACGGTTTTTCCCCCTGTCGCCCAAAGGTGTCGGGCACGACCTGCTGGCCGCGCTGCGGGGCAAGTTGGGGCATGCGGACCTGCGCCAGTACAACCAGGTGCAGCGCCTTGCCTACCTGTTTGTAATGCTCGACATCGCGCTGCTGGTGGTCTCCGGACTGGTGCTGTGGAAGTCCGTGCAGTTCCCTTTGTTGCGCGAGCTGCTGGGGGGCTACGAAGCGGCGCGGCACGTTCACTTTATTGCCATGGCGCTGTTGCTGGGGTTTGTCGCGGTGCACTTGGTGATGGTCGCGCTGGTCCCCAAAACCCTGGTTGCCATGCTGTTCGGTCACAAGGAACCCTTATGAAAAAGCGCATTCAAGGACCCGGGCTGGATGAAGCGTCCATTCTCGCCGACGCTCGCAAAATCATCGCCCCGCAAATCGAAGACCGCTCGCGCCGCTCGTTTCTGTTGCGTGGCCTGACCCTCGGCGGGGTGGCGATGTTGTCCGGTTGCAACCTGACCGACAACGACAGCGTCGAGAGCGCGTTGTCTTCGATGTCGCGCTTCAACGATCGGGTGCAGGGCTGGCTGTTCAACCCCAATGCACTGGCGCCCACCTATCCGGCGTCGATGATCACCCGGCCATTTCCGTTCAATGCCTTCTACGGTATCGACGAAGCGCCGACCGTCGAGGCCGACAGTTTCCGACTGGAAGTCACCGGCCTGGTCGCCGACAAACGCAGCTGGCGTCTGGAGGAACTGCGCGCCATGGCCCAGGCCGAACAGATCACCCGGCACATTTGCGTCGAAGGCTGGAGCGCGATAGGTCGCTGGGGCGGGGTGCCTTTCAGCGATTTCCTCAGGCGTATCGGCGCCGATACGCACGCCAGATACGTGGGCTTCAAATGCGCGGACGATTACTACACCAGCATCGACATGGCCACCGCGCTGCACCCGCAAACCCTGCTGGCGCTGACCTACGACGGCGCGGTGCTGCCGCGTGAGTACGGCTTCCCGATGAAGCTGCGCATGCCCACCAAGCTGGGCTACAAAAATCCCAAGCATATCCAGGCGATTTTCGTCAGTAACACCTACACCGGCGGCTACTGGGAAGACCAGGGTTACAACTGGTTCGGTGGCAGCTGACGGACACCCGCCAGGTTCATCCGCGCAGCCCGTGTTGCGCACATTCGCACCTCAGCTCCAGGAGATTCATCATGAAAAAACTGACCAGCATTGCCCTGTCCATGTGCCTCGCAGCAGGGGCCGCCAGCGTGTTTGCCGCCGATACCATGAGTCCGGACGGTATGAGCAAGGACTCGATGTCCAAGGACGCGATGAAAAAAGACTCGATGAACAAAGACAGCATGAGCAAGGACGCCATGAAGCAGGACAGCATGTCCAAGGACGGGATGAAAAAGGACAGCATGTCCAAAGACGGGATGAAAAAGGACGCAATGTCCAAAGACGCCATGAAAAAGGACGACATGGCCAAGTGATCTACGCTTCGTGAACGGCTGGACGCCTGATTTCGTCGACTGCCTGTATCAAAAATGAATTTCCGCCGAGTCCGCTGCTCATACCTGTAAGCAGCGGATTTGAGCCCGCGAAATTTTTGAGCAATCAGGGAGTGGCACCGTCATGAGTCCAGTCACAACGGCAATCGATCACCTTCCCGACGGGTTGATTCTTGTAGTGGAGGATGATCCGTTGATCCTGGAGTTTCTCTGCGAAATTCTTCAGGACGAAGGTTTTACCGTTGAACCCCAGGTCAGTGCGGACGCGGCAGCGGTCTATCTGGAGCAGCACTCCGACAAGGTCAGTTTGTTGCTGACCGATATCACCATGCCCGGCAAACTCAACGGTGCCGACCTGGCGAATCAGTTCGGCGATCGCTGGCCGGACAAGCCGATCATGATCATGTCAGGGTTCGAAACGCCGGAGACTTCCGGGGTTCGGCACGATGTTTCTTTCATCAAGAAACCTTGGGCGCTCGGGCAATTGCTCGATTGCGTTGAAGGGGCGCTGAAGAAAGCCCCGGTGCAACGTTGATCCTGTACATTGGGTGAAACCCCGCCCGTTATCTGGATAGGAAGTCTGCTTTTGCCTGCTGACGACGCTGTTTTCAATCGCGCTTACCGCGCCTTTCTCTTCGACATGGATGGCACCGTTCTCAACTCCATTGCTGCCGCCGAGCGAATCTGGACTACCTGGGCCCTGCGCCACGGCATCGATGTCGCGTCGTTCCTGCCCACCATTCATGGCGCCCGTGCCATCGACACGGTTAACCGTCAAGGTTTGCCGGGGATTGATGCACAGACAGAAGCAGCCTGGGTTACCCAGGCCGAGATCGAGGACGTAGAGGGCATTGTCGAGGTGTCGGGGGCCGCGCGGTTCTTGCAGTCGCTACCGGCCAGGCAGTGGGCGATAGTAACTTCGGCGCCCAAGGCATTGGCTTTGCGGCGGATGGCAGCGGCCGGTGTCCCGGCGCCCGCCGTGATGATCACCGCCGAGGATGTCAGCGCGGGCAAGCCTGATCCTGCCGGTTACAAACTGGCGGCCGAGCGGTTGGGGGTAGAGATTGGCGAGTGCCTGATTTTTGAAGATGCCAGTGTGGGCATCCAGGCGGCTGAGACGTCCGGCGCTGATCTGCTGGTGATCACCTCGACGCATCCGCACCCGATGGATACGCCCCACGCGACGCTGGAAAGCTATGAACGGGTGGGTGTTGTGTTGTGTGCAGACGGGCAACTGACCTTGCAACAGCTCTAAAACAACTCCGCCCGTAGGAGCTACCGAAGGCTGCGATACAACTGCGTCCTTAGGAGCTGCCGCAGACTGCGATAACAACTCCGTCCGTAGGAGCTGCCGCAGGACGTGTCGGGTTGGCTTACTGCCCCGACGCAGCACCATCATTGATCAGGATGGCCCGGGCCAGGTCTTCATCGCTGGCGTTCAGGCCAGGATTGTCCTGGCGAATCTGATGCATCACCGACTCCAAATACACCCCGCGAATGGCGCCGCCGCTGGCAACGAAGCTTGAGGCATCATCCTTGGCTGGAATCATCAATTTGTGATCCTTGAACGTGGAATACAGCGACGCTGAAACCCCGGCCGAAGTGGCGACATCGCCGGCATCGACTTTGGCCATGGCGGAACCGAACGGCAAGCAAAGTACCAGTGAAGAGATCAGAACAAGACGGCGCATGACGGTGTCCTCCGACAGCTTGAAGCGTAAGTGAATTACCACATACCTTAAGATGCGTGTCGGGGCTCAGTAGTTCCTTGAGCGGCAGATAATCATTTCAGACAACAATCCTCACTCGCCATTTCAAGGCTCTTGTGCACCTATGCAGGCCCTGGCAGGCATGCCGTGTGATACCGCAACGCGGATAGATTGCCCGCAGCTGTCTGTTTCCCCAAATCGTCACCTGTACCGGTGATCAGCGCCCAGGCTGGCGGGGCTCAGCGGGTCTAAACTTGGCAGTGCGCCCATCGCAATGGGAGAACTGCAATGATCAATACAGCTACTGCCTGCATGCTGGCCGATTACAAGCGCTGGGCGGACCTGCGCCTGTTCGACAGCCTCGCCGCGCTGCCACCCGGTGAAGTCGATAAACAACGGGTCTCGGTGTTCAACAATATGATTGGCACCTTGAACCACATCTACGTGGTGGACTGTATCTGGCAAGCCCACCTGGAGGGCCGCGGACACGGTTTCAAAACCTCACACGGTCTGCTCCACGCCGACCTGCCGGAACTGCGCCAGGCGCAGAAGGATATCGATCACTGGTACTGCGACTGGAGCGCCAGTCAAACCGATGCCTCGCTGCTCAAACCGGTCGAGTTCGCATTCGTTTCCGGCGAAAACGGCACCATGAGCGCGGGCGCGATGCTGATGCACGTGATCAACCATGCCAGCTATCACCGTGGCTGGGTGGTGCAGATGTACTTCGAGATCCCGGCCATGCCACCGGTAACGGACCTGCCGGTGTTCCTGCGCGAACATGATCCGCAGCTGAAGACGCAGAAAGCACCTGCGGCGGCGCCGTCATGTGTCGGGCTATTCGCGAGCGCCACCAACGTTTTGCCGGACCGTTATCGTTGACGCCGCTTCACACCCTCGACAGCGGCGTCAGCCCAATGTCGAAGGGCGGAGCGTCGGCACGCAACTGGCTGCTGCCTTCGATCAAACTTTACTCGGTCAGCACCTTCCTGAACGTTTCCACCAACGGCCGCAAGTTGATCCGGTGCCAGGCCACCCACAACGGCGTGGTAAACGCTATCCACGGTACCTCCCGTAACACCACCCCTGGTGGCGCATTTCGACTCAAGCCTTTCTGAATCATCGCAATCCCCAGCCCTGAGGCGACCAGCCCCAGGGCGGTGAAGGGTTCGGTGGCTTCCATGCGGATGTCCGGAGTGAAGCCGGCGCGGATGCAGGCACTGACGAAGTCTTCGCGACTGGCGCAGTTCTGCCGGTGTTGCACCCCGATCCACTCCTGGGTGGCCAGGTCTGCGGGGGCCAGTGTGCTTTGCCGTGCCAGCGGATGGTGCTCGGGCAGGGCCAGGAGCATCGGGTCGTCGAGGACCTGAAAGCCGAGGAGGTCGGGGTCGTCGTCGGTCGGCGGTTCGCTGACAAGGGCGATATCCAGACTACGCTGACGCAGGCCTTCGAGTTGTTCGGCGCAGCTCAGGTTGTACAGCGCGACGTGCACGCCTGGCCGGTCTGCCCGCAGCACGCGCAAGGCATTGGGCAGTACCCCGGCGTGCATGGCGTTTTCGATGTAGCCGATGCACAGGCCGCCTTCCTCACCGCGACCCAGGCGTTTGCCAAGGGATTCCAGGCGGTTGGCATGGGTCAGCAGGGCGCGGGTTTCGGCAAGGAAGGTCTGGCCGTCGCGGGTCAGGCGGATGCGTTGCTGGCTGCGCTCGAACAGGGTCAGACCCAGGCGTTCTTCGAGCTGGGCGATCTGCCGGCTCAAGGGCGACTGGGAAATGTGCAGGCGCTCGGCGGCGCGGCCGACGTGCTCTTCTTCGGCGACAGCGACGAAGTAACGCAGTTGGCGGATGTCGATCATGTCAGACCCTCAGGGACTCAAGTGCTGCACATTATGTCTTGGACGGTCCGATCATCACAATCCAGAATCTGCTCAACGGTCGATTGACCGATCTCTGAATACGACGAGGTTTGCATCATGAGCTTGAAAGACAAACTGCCCGGCGCCCTGGGTTTTGGCACCGCGCCGCTGGGCAACATGTTCCGTGCCATTCCCGAGGAAGAGGCGCTGGCCACCGTGCACGGAGCCTGGGATGCCGGCGTGCGATATTTCGACACCGCGCCATTTTATGGCTCGGGCCTGGCGGAAATCCGCTTGGGTGCGGCGCTGGCTGGGTACAAGCGCGACGACTATGTGTTGAGCAGCAAAGTCGGGCGGGTGATTCTCGATGAGGTCGAGGATGCCGCGGCGCGGGACCTGGGCGAGAAGAGCGGAGTGTTCGAACACGGCCGGCCCAACAAAATCGTCAATGACTACAGCGCCGACGCGACGCTGCGCTCAATTGAAGACAGCCTCGAACGCCTGCAAACCGATCGCCTGGACATCGTCTGGGTGCATGATATTGCCCAGGATTTCTACGGGGACCAATGGCTCGAATACTTCAATCAGGCCCGCACCGGTGCCTTCAAGGTGCTGACACGCCTGCGTGAAGAAGGGGTGATCAAAGGCTGGGGGCTGGGGGTGAACAAGGTCGAGCCCTGTGAGCTGACTCTGGACCTGACCGAAGCGCAGCCGGATGGTTTTCTGCTGGCGGGGCGCTATACCTTGCTTGATCACGACCGGGCCCTGCAGCGCTTGATGGCGTCGGCGCTGGCGCAGAATGTCGAGATTGTGGTCGGTGGCCCTTACAGTTCCGGGATCTTGGCGGGCGGTGCACATTTTGAGTACCAGAAGGCCAGCCCGCAGATCGTCAGCAAGGTCGAACAGATCAAGCGCATTGCCGCGGCCCATGGTGTCGACATCAAGGCTGCTGCGTTGCAGTTCAGCCTGGCTAACCCGGCAGTGGCGGCGGTCATTCCAGGTTCCAGTCGGCCGGGGCGGATTGCCGAGGATGTGGCGGCGCTGTCGGCGGTTATTCCTGCGGCGTTCTGGCAGGCAATGCGTGAAGCGAAACTGGTGTCCGAGCGGGCGCCGTTGCCAACGATGGGAGCTTGAAGATGAAAATTGATCTGAGCGAAAAACTGGCCATTGTCAGTGGCAGTACGGCCGGTATTGGCCTGGGCATCAGCAAGGCGCTGGCCGAATCCGGTGCGACGGTGGTGGTGATCGGCCGGGATACGGCCAAGGTCGAGCAGGCCCTTGAGAGCATTCGCCAGAGCGTGCCGGGCGCGCAGGTGCGGGGCCTGACGGCGGACCTTGGGACCGCAGAAGGCGCAGCCCAGCTGTTCGCTGCCGAGCCGCGGGCGGACATCCTGGTGAATAACCTGGGGATCTTCAATGAGGTGGATTTCTTCGACGCGCCGGACAGTGAATGGACGCGCTTTTATGAGGTCAACGTGATTTCCGGCGTGCGCCTGTCCCGGCATTATGTGCCGGACATGGTCAAGCAAGGCTGGGGCCGGGTGATTTTCCTGTCCTCGGAATCCGGGGTGGCGACGCCGGCCGACATGATCAATTACGGCGTGACCAAGAGTGCTAACCTCGCGGTGTCCCATGGCCTGGCCAAGCGGCTGGCGGGCACCGGTGTGACGGTCAACGCGATCTTGCCCGGCCCGACGTTCACCGACGGCCTGGAGCAGATGCTCAAGGATGCCACCGCCGAATCCGGCCGCAGCGCCCGGGAGGAAGCTGACGCCTTTGTACGCAAGGCGCGCCCGACTTCGATTATCCAGCGCGTGGCAGATGTCGAGGAGGTGGCCAATCTTGTGGCTTACATCGCTTCGCCATTGTCTTCGGCCACCACCGGCGCTGCTTTGCGCGTCGATGGCGGTGTTGTGGACAGCATGGCGATCTGATTTTTTTGATTGATTTGAGAGAGAACCTACATGGCAACTGCATCAGCGTTCATTGATATTCCGGCTTCGGCCGACGATGTTTGGCAATTGATTGGTGGCTTCAATTCGCTGCCGGACTGGCTGCCGTTCATTCCAAAAAGCGAACTGAGCGAAGGCGGGCGCGTGCGCAGCCTGCAGACCTCGGACGGTGCGGTAGTGGTTGAGCGGCTTGAATTTTTTGATAACGCCGGGAAGACTTACAGCTACTCGATTTTGCAGGCGCCGTTTCCGGCCACTGATTATCTGGCGACGATCCGCGTTGAGGCTCAGGGCGAGGGTGCGCGCGTGACGTGGTCGGGGCGGTTTGTACCGGTGGGCGTGACCGAGGAGGAGGTTGTGGAGCTGTTCAGCGGGATTTATCAGGGTGGCGTGCAAGCTTTGCGGGCTAATTACCCCGGGTAACCCCGATCGACATGGGGCCAGTGTGGGAGCGGGCTTGCCCGCGATGGCGGTGGGTCAGGCGACGCACATTTTGAATGTGCCGGCCTCATCGCGATCCATCGCCACATGAACCTCAAGTCTGGGCAATGGGCGGTTGCCGGCAATCGAGCACCAGCCGAGCGCCGCCCAGTTCGCTTTCACCGAGGTCCAGGGTGAACCCATGCAGGCTGACGATCGCTGCGACTATCGACAGGCCCAAGCCAAATCCGCTTTGTTGATTCCCGCCCTCGGCGCGGTAGAAGCGCTGGAACACGGCTTCTCTCTCTGCCAGCGCAATGCCAGGTCCAGAGTCGAGCACTTCGATTCGCGTATGCCCACCCGCATCGATCCCGCGCAAAATCACCTCGCCACCCGGTGGCGTGAACTTGATCGAGTTGCTCAGCAGGTTAGCCAAGGCCTCGAACAACAAAGCCCGATCGCCATTGAGCGGCGGCAACGTAGCGGGCAGTTGCAGCTTGAACGTCAGTTCGCCTTCTTCCGCCAGTGGCAAGTAGAAATCATGCAGCTCCTGCAGCATGGGCAATGGGTCAAGCTGCACAAAGCCGGAGCGCCGCTGCCGGTCTTCCAGTTCGGAGATCCGCAACAGGCCACGAAAGCGTGCCATCAGGGTATCCGCCTCACCCAACACTGAATCAAGCTGCGCGGCCAGGGGCGAGCCGTCGTCCGCCTGCTGCTGAATCCGGTACAGCTGCGCCCGCAGGCGCGTCAGTGGGGTGCGCAGGTCGTGGGCGATGTTGTCGCAGACGCCCTTGACCTCATTCATCAGGCGCTCGATGCGTTCCAGCATGGCGTTGACGATGGCGGCCAGCATGTCCAGTTCGTCACGGCGATTGGACAGCGGCAGGCGGCGGGTCAGGTCGCCGGCGACGATCGCCTCGGCGCTGGCCTGGATGGCGCGAATTCGCCGCAGGGGGCGGCGGCGCAACAGGTGCCAGCCAGCGATGCCCGGAAGTATGGTCAGGGTCACTCCCCAGAACAGCGCGTGCAAAATGATCCGCGTCACAGCGAACAGCGAGCCGTTGTCGCGCACCAGGATCAGCCAGCGACCGTCCTTCGTCTGGGTGGCGACCGCGTCACAACTGTCGGCTGGCAGGCTCGGGTCATCGGAATCGGCGCAGTCGCTCAGCATGTGGATTTTGCCGTCCAGCAGCAGACCTTTCGGTATGTGATCCAGCGCTCCGCTGAGGTAGCGGTGCTGATCGTCAAACAGGCCATAGGCGTCGATGCCGCGAATGTCGAACGTCATGCTGACGGCGAGGGCGTCGAGCAGTTGCTGACCCTGGAAATGCGAGAACAGGTGCTGGCGTTGCAGCAGCGAGTGCTTGGCCAGATTGTCGAGGTAGGTGGACACCTCGTAGTACATCACGCCCATCAGAATCCCGCTCCAGATCACGAACAGCGAACTGTAAAGCGCCAGCAACCGGCTGCTGGAGGAGCGCCAACCGTTAGAGGGGTTCGGCAATGACATAACCTGAGCCTCGCACGGTCCGAATCAGTGGGACATTGCCAGGCGGGTCGATCTTTTTGCGCAGGCGACCGATATGCACGTCGATGAGATTGGTGCCAGGGTCGAAGTGATAACCCCACACCTCCTCGAAAATCATCATGCGCGACAGAATCTGCCCGGTATTGCGCATCAGGAATTCGAGCAGTTTGTATTCGGTGGGCAGCAGTGTCAGCAGTTGGCCGTCGCGACTGGCTTCGTGGCTGATCAGGTTCAGCTCCAGGTCGGCGACCCGCAACGTAGTTACTTGGGAGGTGACTGTGTTCTGCCGGCGCAACAGGACTTCCACCCGGGCTGCCATTTCATCGGTAGCGAAGGGCTTGGTCAGGTAATCGTCACCGCCTGCGCGCAGCCCCCGAACCCGCTCATCGACGTCGGAGAGGGCGCTGATCATCAGGATGGGCGTGGCCACACCCATGGTGCGCAAGGTGGTGACGATCGCCAGGCCATCCAGCTCGGGCAGCATGCGGTCTAGGGTGATCAGGTCATAGTCGCCACTGACTGCCCGCTCCAGGCCTTCTCGGCCGTTATCCACCCAGTCTACGTCGAGGCCATGGCTGCTGAGTTCGGCAACGATTTCCCGGGCGGTCACGGCGTCGTCTTCGATGGTCAAGATTCGGGTCATTGGCGGGCCTGATTGGGGTTCAAAACGGTGGACCCATTTTGCCAAGAAAACCGCTCATTCTTTCTAAATAAAAATTCATCCGGGAATGCAGTGCATAAAACCCGCTGATATCGGCGTTTTGTTGCAATTTGCATGATTTTAGCAAGTTCAATTTTTATAAATCATTGAAAAATATAGGTTTATCAAAAAAGCGCGCTTGGCACGCCGACTGCAATTGTTCAGGCAGCTACTTGTAACAACATCTTTCCTGCCTGGAGCGACACAATAATGAATAGATCCTCGGATGGTTTCTATCCTGCCGCAGAAGAATCAAACGCGCGGTCGGGCGTTTCCTGGGGTGCGATTTTTGCCGGTGCCGCTGCAGCGGCGGCGTTGTCGCTGATCCTCGTATTGCTGGGATTTGGCCTTGGCTTCTCGGCGGTTTCGCCATGGGCCAATGAAGGCGTGAGCGCCAAGGGGCTGGGCATTTCCACGATCGTCTGGCTGGCCTTCACGCAAATCGTCGCATCGGGCCTGGGTGGCTACATTGCGGGCCGCCTGCGGGTCAAATGGGCCAACATGCACGGCGATGAAGTCTACTTCCGTGATACCGCCCATGGCTTCCTTTCGTGGTGCGTTGCAACGTTGGTGGCCGCGACCCTGGTGGTCGGTTCGGTCAGCAGCATCATCAGTGGTGGCGTGCAAGCCGGTGCCAGTGTGGTCGGGGGTGCAGCCAGCATGGCTACCCAGGCAGCAGGTTCGGCAGCCGGTAACACCGACAGTGACCAGTATGGTTACTTCATCGACAGCCTGTTCCGTGATGATCGTCCAGCCGCCGTCAGCGATGACGCCGCCCGTGGCACCGTCACCCGCATCTTCGTACGCAGCCTGAACGACGGCCAACTCGCCGCCGAAGACCGTACCTACCTTGCACAACTGGTTGCCCAGCGTACCAACCTGACCCAGGCCGATGCCGAGCGTCGTGTCGACGAGGTGTATGCCCGTACCCAGAAAGCCGTGGCCGACGCCAAACAGGCTGCCAAGGAAGCGGCGGACACCGCTGCCAAAGTGGCTGCCACTACCACCTTGTGGATGTTCGTTGCGCTGCTGATCGGTGCCTTCTTCGCCAGCCTCGCTGCCACCTTCGGCGGTCGTCGCCGTGATGCCGTGGTGTATGTCGAATCCGACGCCTACGTCACTACTACCAACTCGATTCGTTAAACCAGGAGAAACCTCATGCGCTCATTACTGTTGTTCTTTCTCGGTGTACCGATCCCGATCATTATCCTGATCGCCCTGTTTATGCACTGATAGTCCTGGAGCTTGTGCTCCTGCCGCTTCTGCCTCTGGTAGAAGCGGCGTTTTTGTTTAAGGGGGATTCATTCGATCGGCGTGTCCAGGAAGGCTTCCAGCTGCTCCGCATACGCGGTAAACGCGCTGATCTGTGGAAACCGCTCGCTGTCTACCTGCTCCGGCACCACCAGCCGAGAGAAGCTCCAGGCCACCGCCACGCTGATCCCGGCCTGGTCGATCGAACCATCGGCCTTCAAAGGCGCAAACTCCAGCTCGCGCTCAAGCGCCGAATACGCCGCTGCCAGTTGTCCCTCCACCCGTTCCACCCAGGGTTCATATTGAATCTCGGCGGGCCGCAGGTTGCGTTCGTAATACAGCTGTACGGATTTTTCACAGGCGGCCAACGCCAGGCCAGTCAGGCGCAATGCGCGCAAGCGTTGATCGAGTTCGCCGGGCATCAGGGTGTAGTCCGACCCGGCCAACGCCTCCAGGTAGTCGATGATCAGCGTGGAGTCGATCAGCACATCGCCGTTGTCCAGCACCAGGGTGGGCGCCTTGACCACTGGATTGATCTGCTGGAACTGCTCGAAGTGACGAAACACCGAGACTGATTGGTGTTCCAGAGGGATGCCCAGGCACTTGGCGCTAATGGCCACGCGCCGTACGTAGGGCGAATCGAGCATGCCGATCAACTTCATGGATATTCTCCTTGGGGTCGGGCTTATGGGATGCTCAACCTTAGCTCAGGTTGGGCGCGGTGCAATAGATGTACGGGGGAGCCGCCGTTTGTCCTCTATATACAGCCACCCGATTGAATTTCTTGCTATAAACGCACTCCGATAACCACTGCAACGACTGCCGTAGAGCATTTTCGGGGTCTTGTCGGACGAATTCACTGTCTTTTCAGTTGCTGAGGCCTCAAGTCGGCCTTAGACTGCCGCCCCTCGTAAATTGAGTGCCGGGTGGCGCTTGGAATAAATGGCGCCTTTGCGTTGGCCTTCCCAGGCCCAGCGGAACGCTCCCTAATTCGCCTTAATGCACGTTTTTTTATAGAGATATCAATGACAAAGGACAAGTTGCTGGCCATGCCGGCGGATGACTACATGAATGCCGAGCAACATGCTTTTTTCTCCGAGCTGTTGCAAAACATGAAAGTTGAAACCCATGAGCGCATCGAACAGAACCGCATCGCCATCGAGAGCCTGGACACCCCAGCCGATCCGGCCGACGCTGCTTCCGTCGAAGAAGAGCGCACCTGGCTGGTAAACGCGATCGATCGCGACCAGCGCATGCTGCCTCAGTTGGAACAAGCCCTTGAGCGCATCAAGGAAGACAGCTTCGGCTGGTGCGATGACAGCGGCGAGGCAATTGGCCTCAAGCGCCTGCTGATCAGCCCGACCACCAAGTACTGCATCGAAGCACAAGAGCGTCACGAACAGATCGACAAGCACCAGCGTCAGGCCTGATTTCGTTTCGTAGCGCTTGAATCGCGGGCAAGCCCGCTCCCGCAAGGTTTGCGTTGAACCTGTGGGAGCAGGCTTGCCCGCGATGCTTTTTATCGTCCGCAGAAAACCCGACACGCTTCTATTGATCTGCTGCAATAACCGCGACTAACGGACCATGGATAATGGCCAGGTAGTGGCGTTAAATGCGGGTACAACAATTAGAAGACACGTGGGGTGATGACGATGACGAGAGACGGATCTCTGGTTGGGCCAGTGCCGGCACCAGTACCGGCAACCCGCAACCAATGGCTCACGCCGACGCTGCAAAGTGTCGCGCTGCTGCTCCTGCTAGGGGGCATCACGCTGGGAGGCTGGTCGCTGGCTGTCGGCCTGCCGCTGGCGATGCTGATTATCTGGCTGCCGCGCCTGCGCCAGCGCAGAGCCCCTGAGGCGCCTGCCGACACATCCGACGGCATCGCCGGGTTGACCCGCGATCTGTCGTACGCCACCAGCCACAATGCGCTTTCAGCCGCCGGCGTCGCCTATTCGGTCAAGCAACTGGCCGACCGCCTGCAGTCGCAACTGGGGGCGGCTGCGCAAATCGTCAGCAATGCCGAAGTACTGATTGCCACCGAACAAGCCACATCACTGCTCAGCCAGCAAGCGCTGGGGGCCGCCAGCGAAGCTCATCACAGCAGCGCGGCCGGGCGTTCGCAACTGGTCGAGTCGATCGCGCGCATGCATCAGCTCAGTCTGCGCGCGAGCAACAGCCGGGAAATGATCGAAGCCTTGAGCCTGCGCAGCGACGACATCCAGCGAGTGACGTTGGTGATCCAGTCCATTGCCAGCCAGACCAACCTGCTGGCCCTGAATGCGGCCATCGAAGCGGCGCGGGCAGGTGAACATGGCCGGGGCTTTGCGGTTGTTGCCGATGAAGTGCGCGGCCTGGCTGCGCGCACGGCGACCGCGACGGGCGAAGTCGGCGAGATGGTCGCCGATATCCAGCAACGCACGGCGCAAGTGGTGGAGCAGATTCGTCAACTGTCCAGCGACCTGGACCAGGGCGTCGAACAGGTCGAGCAAACCGGACAGCACCTGGAGAACATCGCGCGGCTGGCAGCCGGGGTCGAACACCAGGTCGGCGAAATCGCCCAGGGCGCGGCGACCAACCGCGAGCAACTGGACAGCCTGTTCCACGCCATCGAGCAGATGCGCAGCGACCTGGGCGTCAGCGACCAGCAGACCCAACGACTGGCACTGGCCGCAGTGCAAATGGAAGGGCAGGCCGAAACCATCAGCGAGCGGCTTGCCGAAGTCGGCCTGGATGATTACCACCAACGCATCTACGACCTCGCCCGCGAAGGCGCAAGCCAGATCACGGCGCGATTCGAAGCTGATATCGACCAGGGACGTGTCAGCCTCGATGACCTGTTCGATCGCAATTACCAGGCGATTCCCAACACTCATCCGGGCAAGTTTCAGACCCGCTTCGATCGTTACACCGACCAGGTGTTGCCGGCCATCCAGGAACCGCTGCTGGCCCGTCACGAGGGCCTGGTGTTCGCCATCGCCTGCACGCAGCAGGGCTACGTGCCCACCCATAACAAGGTGTTCAGCCAACCGTTGACTGGCGATGCGCAACTGGACGCGCTGAACAATCGCACCAAACGCAAGTTTGCCGATCGCACGGGCATTCGTTGTGGCAGCCATCGGCAACCCGTGCTGCTGCAAACCTATACCCGCGACACCGGTGAATTGATGCACGATCTTTCGGTGCCAATTCTGCTCAAAGGGCGTCACTGGGGTGGTTTGCGCCTGGGCTATAAACCAGAGAGTCCGCGCTGACCTGGCGGCCATTGTTACCGGTTCGGCAACTAAGCTGTGCAGCGGCGTTGCTGTTTCCTCGCCGGGAAACTCATTAACCTACCGACATAGTTAGGTGGCTAATGAATTAGGCGAGGCAATATGCAAAGCAAAGTGGATGTTGCGGTGATGATTGGCAGCGCTGTGCCCTCGAACCTGCGGGCGATGGGGCAGAGTGTCTGCTGGGTGGTGCTGCTGAACGGGGAGCGTCGCGGTACGGCGTTCGCCAGTCGCAATGAAGCGCAGGAGTGCAAAGCTGCCTGGCTTGCGCAATTGAGCGCAAAACAACAAGGCAGCCTGCACTGAGTCCGCTGCTTAGTGAACCTGGTGCATGCGCAGGTTGAGGTCGTCGACCACCCGCGCCCAGTCAGCATCTTCGCGCAATTGTTCTTTCAGGAAGGCTGCCTGCTGCGGCGTCCAGAATTCGGCGTCGATCAGCTTCTTGTCGTCGGGGAGGGGAGAGTGACTGGCGATGAAGTCGTCGATCGCCTTCTCGCTGGAATCCAGGCCCAGCTGGTCAAACAGGCCTTTCAAATCATGTGTAGGTGCATCCATGTTGATCTCCTTGAGTGTCGCGTCGAGTGCAAGTGCTGAAGTACGGCTCATTGCATCTGAGGCGGCCGCGCTCCAGGAGTTCGATAGCGATGTTCTAAAGCAGGGCAAGCATAGACGGCAAACTGAAGATCAGGCCTTTAACGCGCCTTCATCGACAGCCAGTTTGAGTGCTTTGGCGGCATCCTGGGCGGCAATGGCGGCCACGTCGGCGGTCTTGAACCAGCGGTCCTTTTCGACCTGGTGGCAGGTGACGGTGGTCAGCGGCGGTTTGGCGCGCATGATGATGACTGCCTGGAACTCACCCTCTACTTCCCTGACTTCGCCCCGGATGAAAAATTCGCCGATATCAAATTCCGTCACGTCGCAGCCTTCCCATGAGAATATTCTGTTGTTTTGAACGCCGCCCGCCGTTGGGACGGATTTCATTGGTCGGGCATTATGGCAGTAGTTGCCTGCCGCCGGCTGAGATAAGTCGCCGGCATGACGAAACGCCTGTCGAAGCCGCAGTCAGTGGCGGCACTCGAGGGCGTGGCCTGCAAATGATTGCACGGGGAGCCAGGCAGTTGGCTGAAGTGTGTTTAAGTGCACCTGTGAAGTCCTTTTCACGGGTTTGCCGACGTCTGTTCGTCGTTATGGGTAGTCTGGAAGAGCGTCGCTGCTCTAGAATCACCTGCAGTTCCGGGCGTACGTGCCTTTCCAAAGCAATTTTTGCCTGGCGATCTGTTGGAAAAATGCTTTTTTCAAAGCGATTTTTCCCCGGAGTTGATAGTCCGTTTTCTCTGGCGTAAAAAAGGCGCTGTACTCCAAGTCTTGAAAAACGCCAGACAGGACGACGTGGGTGGTATTCCATTATCCTGTTGATCCTGGGATTCACCCCGGTTTATGTGTTCATTTCGGCATTGCCGCTATTTTCTGCCGTGCGCCCGTTTCGCGCGCGGCACCATTTCAGATGTGGGGATGTTTCCTTGGCAGTAAGTAATCTCGATATGCATGCTTTGTTCGTGCTGGGTGATCTGCGGGCAAAGCTGGTTAAACAGTTTCAGTCACGTTTCGTTTACATCACCGAACAAAACGCCGAAGGCATTTACATTGCCGAAATCGATACCGAAGAGTCGTTGGTCGTTGATGATAAACCCGGGCTCAAGCTCAAGGTTGGCGATCACTTCAGCGCATCCGTGCTACCCAGTCGCGAAGGCGGCAAGCTGGATATCAAGTTTCGCGAAATTAAACTGACCGTTTACGGCCTTGGCGATTATGCGTTCGTGACTACCGCTGATGGCCACGGCATCGTGTTCAAGGAAGGCCATAGCGTGGTGATGGTATTCGCCGCGCACCAGCAGTTGCAGGAAGGTTTGACCAAGACACTCAAGGCCGTTACGGCCAAGGCCGCGAAATGGCGCAAGGGTGAACTGGTGACCTTCAAGGCCAGCGAATAAGCGGCCGGCACTGCAGTACATTTGCGAAAACAGATTCACGCCCTTCGAAAGCAGGAACCTCTACTACAGTCAGTGGACTGAGTATTTTGAGGCTCGCGGTCTTCTGCCCGGCCATCCTGCTATTGCTGTGAACAGCACGAGGTGCAAAAGCATGAAAGGATTACGACGGTTCCTGGCCGCTGCCCTGGCCACTGGCGCTTTGTTCGCTTCATCCGGCCCGGTGGCCGCCGCCCAGGCGCCCATCCATTTTGCCGACCTGAATTGGGAAAGCGGCAGCCTGATCACCGATATCCTGCGGATCATCGTCGAGAAGGGTTACGGACTGCCCACCGATACCTTGCCGGGCACGACCATTACCCTGGAAACCGCGCTGGCCAACAACGATATCCAGGTGATCGGCGAAGAATGGGCCGGGCGTAGTCCGGTCTGGGTCAAGGCTGAGGCTGAAGGCAAGGTGGTGAGCCTGGGCGACACGGTCAAGGGCGCCACCGAAGGCTGGTGGGTGCCCGAGTATGTGATCAAGGGTGACCCGGCCAAGGGTATCAAGGCCGTGGCCCCTGACCTGCGCAGCGTCACCGATCTGCCCAGGTACAAGGACGTGTTCAGCGATCCGGAATCGCCTGGCAAGGGCCGCTTTCTCAACAGCCCGATCGGCTGGACGTCCGAGGTGGTCAACAAGCAGAAGCTCAAGGCCTACGGGCTGGACGACAGCTACGTGAACTTCCGCAGCGGGTCCGGGGCGGCGCTGGATGCCGAGATCAGTTCTTCGATTCGTCGAGGCAAACCGATCCTGTTCTATTACTGGTCGCCGACGCCGCTGCTCGGCCGCTTCAAGCTGATCCAGCTGGAAGAACCGCCGTTCAATGCCGAAGCCTGGAAGACCCTCACCGATGCCGACAATCCCAATCCGCAGCCGACCCGCTCGCTGGCGTCGAAGCTGTCGATCGGTGTGTCCACCCCGTTCCAGAAGCAGTACCCGCAGATTGCCGAGTTTTTCAGCAAGGTTGATTTCCCGATCGAGCCATTGAACAAGGCGTTGGCCCAGATGAGCGAAAAACACACCGCGCCACGCCAGGCGGCCGAGGCGTTCATGAAGGCGCATCCGGACGTGTGGCAGGCCTGGGTGCCCAAGGATGTCGCCGCCAAAGTTGCTGCCGAGTTGAAGTGAGTTTGGGGCTGCCCTTACATAATCGGTCGGGTAGGTTCATCCTGCGCGCACATTTCACGCTGGAAGTTTGACTATGAGCCTGGTAATTGCGCAATGGATGGCTGCCGTCTTCCTCCTGATCAGCCTGGTCCACCTGTACTGGGCGGCCGGTGGCAAGCTGGGCAGCGAGGCCGCCGTGCCGCGAGTGCCCATGGAGGACGACCAAGGCTCCAGGCCGGCCTTCAAGCCTTCTGGATTTGCCACGCTACTGGTAGCGGTCGGCCTGCTGCTGATCGCGATGCTGGTGTGCCTGCGGGTCGGCCTGTACCTGCCGACGGTGCATCACTGGTCACTGCAGTGGGTGATCAGCGCCATTGCGATGCTGATGTTCGCCCGGGCGATTGGCGATTCGAATCTTGTAGGGTTTTTCAAACAGGTCAAGGATTCCAAATTTGCCCGCCTCGATACCTGGGCGTATTCGCCGTTGTGTGTGGTGCTGGGGGCAGGGTTGCTGGCGGTGGCGTGGATCTGAAGAGCGGGCACGGCAAGGGGGCTATCAAGCCTTGCTGGAAGCCCCGCTGAACGCTGCAGGGTACTTGTCCAGGTAAGCATCGTTGAGCTGGGTATCCTGGGAGCGCATGAATCGCTTGAAATCAGGTATCAGCAGAACCAGCAGGGATAACAGCAGCACCATGGCACCCAGCAGCGTAATGGTCGTCGCGACTCCCAGCTGACCAATGAAGGTGCTCATGGCAAAGCTCCCCAGGGGACTGGCCGCTGCGGACAGGAACGCAACCGTGGCGAACACGCGGTTGCGGTGCGATTTTGGTGTCGCCAGCAGCCGTACGGACGAGGTAGGGATGTTGATCAGCATCAGTCCGACGCCACCGCAGAAAAACGCGACGGTGACGATAACCGAAGAGGTAACGGTCCCGAACACCAACAGATTGCAACCCAATAGTGCGAACCCTGCGGACACACACATGTCCCGAGGGATTAGGCCGGACAACCATCCGATGATCTTGTAGCTGCCCAGCAGAATGCCTAGTCCGAAGCTGGCATCCAGCAAACCGATGTAAGTCACCGGGTATTGGATGACGTCTTTGACATACAGCGGAATCAGAAGGGTGAAAAACGGGTAGAGGGCAAAGTTGATCAACATCGCAACAAGCGCCAGGTAAAACTCCACTTTCACGCCGTAGACCACCTTGAAGCCGGAGTAGATCATGCTGAAGCCATTGGCGGTCGCAGGGTTTAGGCTGTCGTCGGGAGCGCCGATGGCGCTTGGGATGGTCGCAATCAATAACCCGGCGACGAGGATCGCAAAAAAATCCGCAGCTAAAGCGAAAGTGATGCCAAATCCGTAAATCAAGCCGCTCGCCAATACCGGTCCCAGCAGCATCGACAACGACGACATCACGCTTTTGCTCCTGAAGGCCAGCGAGACTTTGTCGTCGCTGGCAAACAAAGGAATGATCGACGCCTGCAGCGGGTCACGCACGCCAACGATCGCGCTGCTGAGCATCATCAGCGCCCCCACCGTCCAGGGGTTGAACGCGCCGGTGGCAGACAGCACCAACATAAGCAGCGCGCTGGTCAGGCTGAGCCATGAGGCGAGTTTGATGATCCGGATTTTGTTGTACTTGTCGCCCATCCAGCCCAGCAGGGGCCTGGCCAACACCTCTGCCGCGATGGAACAGGCAATCATGTTGGCGAAGTAGAGCGCCGAGCCGGTTTCCTGAAGCACCCACCAAGCGACGGCAAGTTGATTGCAGCGTCCGCCCAGAACCATTAGAAAAAAACTGAACTGAACCTTCAGTAGTCGGCGGTCGATAACAGGAAACTCCCACAGGCTGTTTGAGAAATCTGCACTCATTGATTTACCGATGAGCTGTGGGAGCAAGCCTCGTTCCCACAGGATCCCAGGGTGCCCGTGGCTCAGTTCCCGCTTTCCATGCTCCGACTACTTACCTCGGCCGGCACATCATCCCCGGCCATGCGCTTGCGAAACAGCGCCGCCCGGGCCAGCAGCAGGGTGGTCACCGGTACTGTGATGGCCAGCAGGATCGGAATCAGCCAGGCGTGCAGCACCGGCGCGGATTTGAGCGCCGAGAAGTAGATGATCGACGCCAGTGCCACGCTCCAGGCGCCCAGGGTCGACGCCAGGGCTGGCGGGTGCATGCGCTGGAAATAATCCTTCATGCGCAGCAACCCGGTGGCGCCGATCAGCGCAAACAGGCTGCTGAGCACCAGCAGGATCGCCACCGGCACTTCAACCCACAAAGACAATTCAGCGTTCATTCGATCACCTCGCCGCGCAGGAGGAATTTCGCCAGGGCAAACGAGCCGACGAAGCCGAACAGCGCGATCAGCAGCGCTGCTTCGAAGTAGGTGTCACTGGCATAACGGATGCCCAGGGTGAGCATCATCAGCATCGCGACGATGTACAGGTAGTCCAGCGCCAGTACCCGGTCTTGTGCCGAAGGGCCCTTGAACAGGCGAATCAGGGTCAGGACCATGGCCAGCGAGAAGATGAACAGGCTCAGCAGGATCGCATTCGACAGCAGCGGGCTCATTCGAAGATCTCCATCAGGGGGCGTTCGTAGGTCGCCTTGAAGTGCTCGATGAACAGCGCTTCGTCATCCAGGTCGAACACGTGCAGCAATAGAATGCTGCGGTCCAGTGCCAGTTCCGACCAGACCGTGCCGGGAACCACCGTGGTGATCATCGACAGGGCCGCCAGGCCATTGGCGTCGCGCAGCTCCAGCGGCACCTTGATGAAGCGCGAGCGTGGCGGTCGGCGTCCGGCATTGAGCACGCTCCAGGCGACGGCGAGGTTGGACACCACCACGTCACGGCCCACCAGCAGGAACAGGCGCAGGATCACCAGAGGGCGGCGAATGCGGATCGGCAGTGGGCGCAATTTGCGCATCATCAATGGCGCGCAGATGCCGAGGATGGCCCCCAGCAGAACATTACCCGGGCTGATCGACAGGTTCAGCGCCAGCCACAATACCCACAGCGCCAGTGACAACCAGGGGGCGGGAAACAGACGGCTCATGGGCGCACCTCGACGATCGCGGCTTGCGCTTCGGGGCTTGGCACGGCGCGAGTGCCGAGCACTGCCATGACGTACTGCTGGGGATTGTTCAAGGCGTCTGCAGCGGCCTGGGTGTAACGCAGCAGCGGCTCGGCCTTGAAGGTCAGGGCGATACTCAAGCCCAGCAACGCGAAGATCGGCACACATTCAAAACGGCGCAATAGCGGCGACGGTCGCTCCTCGGGCGTCCAGAAGCGCTGGATACCCAGGCGGGAGAAAGCGATGAGCGATGCCAGGCCCGAGATGATCAGCAGCGCCAGCAGGCCCCACGCGGCGTTCGATACCGGTTGATCGCTGCCGGTGCCCAGGCCCATTGGGTTGAGCAGGGCGTGCAGCAAACCCAGCTTGCCGATAAAGCCCGAGAGCGGCGGCATGCCGATGATCAGCAGTGAGCAGGCGATGAAGCTCAGGCCGAGGAAGGCCATGGTCCAGGGAATCACCTGGCCGACCACGGCTTTCTGTTCGTCATCGAGGTTGATGCCTTTGGCTGGCTGCAGGGATTCCATGGGCCGGGGCAGCAGGTCGCCGTCATCGAACAAGGGTATTTCATTGGCCGAGCGCGAACGTTCGATCAGCTCGGCCAGCAGGAACAGCGCGCTCAACGCCAGGGTCGAGCTGACCAGGTAGAACAGCGCCGCGCCGATCAGCTTGGGCTGGGCGAAGCCGATGGAAGCCAGCAGGATGCCCGCCGACACCAGGATGCTCAGGCTGGCCAGGCGTTCGAGGCGTTGCGCGGCAATGATCGCCACCGCTGCGCAGATAATGGTCGCCATGCCGCCATAGATCAGCCAGTCGCCGCCAAAATACGCCGACGCCCCGGCTTGCTCGGAAAACAGCAGGGTCCACAGGCGCAGCAAGGTGTAGACGCCGACCTTGGTCATGATCGCAAACATCGCCGCCACCGGGGCGCTGGCCGCGGAATAGGCCGGTACCAGCCAGAAATTCAGCGGCCACATGCCGGCCTTGGCCAGGAACGCCACCGCCAGGATCGCCGCGCCGGCATGCAGCAGGCCCCGATCGGCCTCCGTCACCAGGGGGATCTTCAGCGCCAGGTCGGCCATGTTCAGGGTGCCGGTGACGCCGTAGATCAGCGCCGCGCCGATCAGGAACAGCGACGAGGCCAACAGGTTGATCGAAATGTAATGCAGGCCGGCCGAGACCCGTGAGCGTCCCGAGCCGTGCAGCATCAGCCCGTAGGAGGCGGCCAGCAGCACTTCGAAAAACACAAACAGGTTGAACAGGTCGGCGGTCAGGAAGGCGCCATACAGGCCCATCATCTGGATCTGGAACAGCGCGTGGAAGCTCGAGCCCGCACCGTCCCAGCGGGCCATCGCAAACAGCAGGGCGCTGACGCCGATGATCCCGGTCAGTACCAGCATCATCGCTGAGAGGCGGTCGACCACCAGCACAATGCCAAACGGTGCCTGCCAGTTACCCGGCAGGTACACGCCGATGGAGCCGGGAATGCCGGTTTCCTGGGTCCATTGCAGCAACAGCACGGCAATGCCCAGCCCGACCAGACTGGAGAACAGGTTGATCCTGGCCTTCAGCGGACGGTGTTTTTCCCCGAGCATCAGCATCAAGGCGGCAGTCAGCAGCGGCAGCAGAATCGGTGCGGCGATCAGGTGCGGCATCAGGTTCATTCCTTAGGCTCCCGGCCGTCCACATGGTCGGTACCGGTCAGGCCCCGGGAAGCCAGCAGCACGACCAGGAACAGTGCAGTCATGGCGAAGCTGATGACGATGGCGGTCAGCACCAGCGCCTGCGGCAATGGATCGGTGTAGTGCAGCAGGTCCTGGGGCACGCCGTCCTTGATGATCGGCTCCTTGCCGATAAACAGGCTACCCATGCTGAAGATGAACAGATTGACGCCGTAGGACAGCAGGCACAGGCCCATGACCACCTGGAATGTCCGCGGCCGCAGGACCAGCCACACTCCGGACGCAGCCAGGACGCCGATGGCGATTGCGATGACTTCTTCCATCAGACGGCTCCTTTGCTGGCGACGGATTTGGGCAGTGCCGCGGTCTTGTGGCCACGCACCGACTGGTGGGCGAGGGCGGTGAGGATCAGCAAGGTCGAACCCACGACCACTGAATACACGCCAATGTCGAAAAACAGGGCGCTGGCGATGTGGATGGCGCCGAACACCGGCAGGTCGAAATGCCAGGTGTGGGTGGTCAGGAACGGATAACCGACCGCCATGGCCCCAAGCCCGGTGATCGTGGCGAACAACAACCCGGTGCCCATCCAGCGCAGCGGCCGCAGGCTCATTTGCGCCTCGACCCACTGGGTCCCGGCCACCATATACTGCAGGATGAACGCGACCGACATCACCAGCCCGGCAACGAACCCGCCACCGGGCTGGTTGTGACCGCGCATGAACAGGTAGATCGACACCACGAAGGCGATCGGCAGCAGCAGGCGCACCAGTACCGCCGGCACCATCATGAAGCCCAGGGCGGTATCACTGGCCTGGCGCGGGTTGACCAGGTCGGTCACCACGTCGGGCGCCAGCAGGCGTTGCTGGGCCGGCAATTGCAGGCTCTCCTTGGGGGGGCGGAAGCGTCGCAGCAGGGCGAACACGGTCAGCGCCACGGCGGCCAGCACGGTGATTTCACCCAGGGTGTCAAAGCCGCGGAAATCCACCAGCATCACGTTGACCACGTTACTGCCACCGCCTTCGGGCAAGGCGCGGCTGAGGTAGAACGAGGAAATGTCGTTGGGGGTCTGGCGGGTCAACATGGCGTAGGACAACAGCGCCATGCCGCCACCGACAGCCGTCGACAACAGCAAGTCGCGCAAGCGCCGGATGCGCGCCTTGCGCAAGGTGCTCGGCAACGGCGCCACCTCTTCGATCCGCCGCGGCAACCAGCGCAGGCCAAGCAGGATCAGCACCGTGGTGACCACTTCGACTACCAGTTGCGTCAAGGCCAGGTCCGGCGCGGAGAACCAGACGAAGGTGATGCAGGTCATCAGGCCACAGACGCTGACCATGGTCAGGGCTGCCAGGCGGTGATACTTGGCCTGCCAGGCGGCGCCCAGGGCACAGGCGATCGCCAGCAGCCACAGGGTCACGAACACGGCCGAGCCCGGGATTTTCGGTCGGTCGCCCCAGGTCAGGCTGCCGTGCAGCATCGGGATCAGCCCGACCAGTACGGCGGCCAGTACCACCAGGAACAGCTGGGTTTGCAGGCGCTTGGTGCTGATCCGCCGCTCCAGGCGCCGAGCCAGGCGCATCATCACCACCAGGCTGCGTTCGAACTGGCGCTTGCCGTTGAAGCGGCCAATCAGCGGCGGGTACTTGAAGCGTCCACGCTTGAGCTGATTGCGCAGCAGCAGGTAAAGGACAATGCCGCCGCTCATGGCTATCAGGCTCATGATCATCGGCGCATTCCAGCCGTGCCAGATGGCCAGGCTGTACTCCGGCAATTGGCCACCGACAACGGGAAGCGCAGCGGCAGCCAGCAGCGGGCCCACCACCTGTGCCGGGAAAATCCCCACTATCAGGCAGGCGAACACCAGCAACTCGACCGGTGCACGCATCCACCGTGGCGGCTCGTGGGGCGTGTGGGGCAGGTCGGTAGCGGTCGGGCCGAAGAACACGTCAGCGGTAAACCGTAGCGAGTAGGCGACGCTGAAGGTGCCGGCGATGGTCGCGACAATCGGCAGGGCCATTTCGACCCAGGCCGTGGCATTGATGAACACGGTTTCGGCGAAGAACATCTCTTTGGACAGGAAACCGTTGAGCAGCGGTACGCCGGCCATGGAGGCGCTGGCGACCATGGCCAGGGTGGCAGTGTAGGGGATCAGCCGGATCAGGCCACTGAGCTTGCGAATGTCCCGGGTGCCACTTTCGTGGTCGATGATCCCGGCGGCCATGAACAGCGAAGCCTTGAAGGTGGCGTGGTTGAGAATATGAAATACCGCCGCGACTGCTGCAAGGGGGCTGTTCAGGCCCAGCAGCAGGGTGATCAGGCCCAGATGGCTGATGGTCGAATAGGCCAGCAGCCCCTTGAGGTCGTTCTGGAACATTGCGCAGTAGGCGCCCAGCAACAGGGTGCAGGCACCGGCGCCGCTGACGATGTAGAACCATTCTTCACTGCCGGACAACGACGGCCAGAGCCGCGCCAACAGGAACACCCCGGCTTTGACCATGGTTGCCGAGTGCAGATAGGCGGAGACCGGCGTCGGCGCCGCCATGGCGTGGGGCAGCCAGAAATGAAAGGGGAATTGCGCGCTTTTGCTCAGGGCGCCGATCAGGATAAGAGGAAGCAGGACAGGGTAGAGGGCATGTGCGCGAATCAGCTCGCCGGCGGCCAGGACCTTGTCGAGGTCATAGCTGCCGACCACATGGCCAAGCAGCATGACCCCCGCCAGCAGGCATAAACCGCCGGCACCCGTGACCATCAGCGCCATGTAGGCGCCGCGTCGGGCGTCGGCGCGGTGATGCCAATAGCCGATCAGCAGGAAGGAAAAGAGGCTGGTCAGCTCCCAGAAGAATACGATCTGGATCAGGTTGCCGGAGATGACGAGCCCGAGCATGGCGCCCATGAACGCCAGGAAAAACGCGAAGAAGCGCGGCACCGGGTCGTCCGGCGACATGTAGTAACGAGCGTATAACGAGACCAGTGTGCCGATGCCCAGCACCAGCATGGAGAACAGCCAGGCAAAACCGTCCATGCGCAGGACGAAGTTCAGGCCCAGGCTGGGCAGCCAGAAGAATTCCTGGCGAATGACCCCGCCATCGACAATTTGCGGGTACAGCAAAGCGACCTGGACGGTGCCGATGAGGGCGACCAGGCCAGCCAACAATGATTCGGCATTACGCGCGTTGTGCGGCAGAACGGCGGCCACACAGCTGCCAACAAAGGGCAGAAGCAGTAGAACTATCAGGGACATAGGCTTCTAATCTGCGGAGGTTTATGAAGCATCATACGTGCCAGTCCCCGGATTACCAAACGCGAACCTGTGGCAGAATCCTACATGGAGTGCGCAAAAGTCATGCTGTCTGGGGGTTTGGCATTCTGTGACATGCAGGTCTGGCCTCATCGCGAGCAAGCCTGCTCTCACATTAGATCATCGGTGAATGCAGGGCATGCGTTTGGCACAGATCCACAGTGGGAGCGGGCTTGTTCGCGAAGACTCTCGATCAAACGCCGCACCTATTGCCGGTCAGCGTTGGGTTTCGCTCTCCAGGTCCTCCTGCGCCACCACCGCCTTACCCTTGGTCTTCAACTCACTGACAATCACCGCTGCCACAATCAACCCCGCGCCGACCAACGCAATCGCCGGCAACCGCTCCCCGGCCATCCGTCCGACAATTCCGGCCCAGACCGGCTCGCCGGCATAGATCAGGGTAGCGCGGGTCGGCGAGACGCTTTTCTGCGCCCAGTTCATCGCCACCTGGATCGCCGCGCTCGCCGCACCCAGGCCCAGGGCGCTGCACAGCAGCAGCCAGGAAAAGTCCGGAATGCGCTCCTGGGTCGGCACCACCAGCAGGAACGACAGCACCGAGGTGACCGCCAGTTGTACCACCGTCACCCGGCGCACATCGACCTGACCGGCAAAGCGACTGATCAGAATGATTTCTGCAGCAATCGCCACGGCACTGATCAGGGTGGCGATTTCACCCGGGCTGAAATTCAATGAGGCCCCCGCCGGCCCCGACAGCAGCATCAAGCCGGTAAACGCCAGCATGATGCCAATACTCGGCATCAGCCCCGGACGCCGCCCCAGCACCAGCCATTGCAGCAACGGCACGAAGGGCACGTACAGCGCCGTGATGAACGCCGACTGGCTGCTTGGAATGCTCTGCAACCCGACCGTCTGCAAGCCGTAGCCCAGCATGATCGCCACACCGATAAACGACCCGGCCCGGAGCTCGAACAGTGTCAGCTCGCGCAGGTGCCGCCAGGAAAACAACGCGACGATGAGCGCCGCTGCGGCGAAGCGCAGGCCGACGAAGAACATCGGGCCGCTGACGGTCATCGCATGCTGCACCAGCAGGAAAGTCCCGCCCCAGACCATGGTGATCACCACCAGCACGCATTCGGCTTTGCTGAACCGCGAGAAGCGGGGAGAAGTATTGGGGGAGGAGTTCACCGACGTCATGTCCTTGCGCGCTACCGGAGGGGGACGCACAATGCGCCGTATGTTGCGCAGTATACTGCCCAACCCTACCGAGTGAGCAATATAGTGCACAAAGATTCCACGCAACGGGCTTCGGTCCTGCAACACGTCAGCCTTAATGTCCGGCGACTGCGCCACGCCGCCGATATGAGCCAGACCGCCCTCGCGGAAAAATCCGGGGTCAGCCGGCGGATGCTGGTGGCAATCGAAGCCGGTGAAAAGAATGTCAGCCTGACCACCCTCGACCGCGTTGCCGAAGCACTCGACGTGGCCTTCAGCGACCTGATCCAGGCCCCCGATGCCCGCGATCCCAGTCGCATCAACGAACTGGCCTGGGCCGGCACCATTCCCGGCAGCAAGGCGGTGTTGCTGTCCAAAGCCAGCGCCACCAGGGAGGTGGAGCTCTGGGAATGGCGCCTGGAGCCAGGCGAACACTATCCCTCCGAACCCGATGCTGATGGCTGGAGCGAACAGCTTTACGTCTTCGAAGGTTGCCTGACGCTGATGCTCGGTGACGTTCCCCACACTATTGCGGCCGGGGAGTTCTACATGTTCGCCAGTAACCAGCCGCACTCCTATCGCAATGAAGGCGAAGTCGCCGCGCGTTTCGTGCGTAACGTGGTGATCTGAACGGCCAGCAGCGCCGATCGCCAAGGCTGCTATCGCTACTTTGGTACTGCTCTATGACGCTGGCCCGGGTTTGGCGCTTATGATCGTCCAGGAAAACACTGACCTGTGAGAACGCCATGAGTGAAATCCCCCACGAGCAGGCGAATGACGCCATCCGCCAGGCGGACATCCTGATCATCGGCGGCGGCCTGAGTGGCGCGATGCTGGCCGTGCAGCTGCTGCGCCTGCCAGGCCGGCGCTCGGTGCTGGTGATTGAGCCCCGGGCCGAGCTGGGTCGCGGCGAGGCCTACAGTGCGGTGGAACTCGGTCACACGCTCAACGGTAACGCGGCGCGGATGAGCGTCGACCCGGACAGTGCCGATGACCTGACGCAGTGGCTGACGGCACATATAGCGGCGGGCGGCTGGCCCGAGTCCGATCAGCAGTCTGTGCCGGTCAGTGAGCTGTTCCCCCCGCGCGGGCTATTTGGCGAGTATGTGCAACAGCGCCTGGCCGAAGCCCAGGTGGCTGGCGCCGCGAACGGTTCGAGCGTGGAACACGTGCGCGCTGAGGTCGTCGACCTCGAGAACCTGGCCGATGGCGTGCGGTTGACCTTGAGCGACGGGCAGCGCCTGCGCGGGACTTATGCGGTGCTGGCCACTGGAATGTTTCCCGCCGCACGCACGCCACAGGCCCACTCCAGTGGCCTGAATGCAGCGGCACTGGACCCTTGGGACGTGGCTGCGATGCGCCAGCTTGATCCGCAGTCGACGGTTTTGATCATCGGTTCCGGCCTGACCATGGTCGATGCTGTGGTCTCGCTGGAGCAGGCTGGGCACCGCGGACCGATCGAAGTGTTTTCCCGCCACGGCCTGCTGCCCCATGTGCGCCGCCAGCCGCCGGCCTGGGCCGATTTCCTCGGCGAAGACCCGAGCATCCGTACGCCACGGCAACTGGTACGCGAACTGCGCCGCCATTGCCGCGATGCCATTGCCCGGGGGATCGACTGGCAAGCGCCCCTGGACACTGTGCGTGTGCACATTCCACGGCTGTGGAGCCAGGCGACGGACTTGCAGCGTAGGCAGTTCGTGCGGCACGTACGGCCGTGGTGGGAGAGCCATCACCACCGCTCGCCACCCTTGAGTGCCGAGCTGGTCGCGCGGTTGCACGGGGAAGGGCGGCTGCGGATTCAGGCGGCGTCCTTCAAGGGGCTTGAACCTTCGTCGGGGGATGAGCTGGGAATTCGCATCCGTCGGCGTGGCGAGCCTTGTGAGTGCGTGGTACATGGCCTGGCGTTGATCAATTCCAGTGGCATCGAATATGACTGGCGACGGGTTGCCCGACCTCTGCCCCGGCAGTTGCTGGCGCGGGGCCTGGTTCAGCCCGGACCGCTGGCATTGGGAATCGCCGCCACTGCGGACGGCGCGGTGATCGGTGCCGATGGGCAAGTCGCCAGTCGGCTGTTCGCCATGGGGCCGCCGTTGCGTGGAATGTGGTGGGAGAGTACGGCGGTGACGGACGTTGCATTGCAGGCCAAAGCGCTTGCCCGCAGATTGACCCAACCCCTGTAGGGCATGGCCTGTCGGACGCGCCTGCAGGACATAAAGTGTGGGAGCAAAGCTTGCTCACGATAGCGTCAGTCAGCACACGGCAACGCTGAATGAGGATCCGTGATCGCGAGCAAGCTCGCTCCCACAAGGGCAATGGGCGGATCAATAACGCTGATATTTCGAACCAAACTCCGGCCGGTTCTCCGCAACATACAGTTTGCTTGCCTGATCGTCCTTGTGATCGACGCCCACCGTATTGACGTTCAAGGTAGCCGGTTGGCTGACCTGTGCAGCGCTAACCACTTGTGCGGTTGCGTGGGGGGCAGCGATGGCCGAAGTGGCACCCAGGACCGACAGGGCAAATCCAAGACCAATGATGATTTTCATGAGCAGCTCCAGAGCGTGGGAAGAAGATGTGGCCACTGTAGAGCTGCAGCCCGTCGATGAAAAAACACCCATGGGCATAGTCTTTATCAAGGATGTTGATCGGCCTGTGCTGATTCAGTCCTGTGCGCCGAGCATCTGCACCGGGTAGGAAAATACATACCCTTCACTGCGCACGGTCTTGATGTAGGTCGGCTCGCGCGAGTCATCCATCAAGCGTTGGCGCAACCGGCTGACCAGCAGGTCGATGGAGCGGTCGAACAGGTCGGCGTCGCGACCCTGGGTCAGGTTCAGCAATTGATCGCGGCTGAGCACGCGCTGGGGATGGTCGAGGAACACCCGCAACAGCCGATATTCGGCACCACTCAGGGCGACCATGGTGTCATCTTCGTCCAGCAGATGACGGGCGGTGGTGTCCAGGCGCCAGCGACCGAAGCCCAGCAAGCGGCCGCTTTCGCTGACCAGCAGGTTAGGCGGCAGCATCCGCGTGCGCCGTAGCACGGCGTTGATGCGGGCAAGCAGTTCGCGGGCGGAGAAGGGTTTGGTCAGGTAGTCATCGGCGCCCATTTCCAGCCCGAGAATTCGGTCGGTTTCATCGTTGCGCGCCGTGAGCATCAGGATCGGCGTCGCCTTGTGCTTGCCCGAGCGCAGTTCGCGACACAGCTGCAGGCCGTCGTCGCCGGGCAGCATGATGTCCAGCACGATCAGGTCCACCTGGTTGGCCTCCAGAAAGCTGCGCATCTGCCGTCCATCGGACACGACTGTGGTGCGCAAGCCGTTCTTCTTCAGGTAATTACCGACCAGCTCGCGGATCTCCCGATCGTCGTCGACAATCAGGATGTGGTTGACGTGTTCCATCGCTCGATTCTCTTGTTATTGAACTCTGGGTTTTGTATCGGACTGTATCCGTCGCACGGTGGGACACGTTATGTCGCGATAGCACAGGTTTTACGACACAACGTGGATACCTCGGGCCGGCCAAATAGGCTTCATCGAGAGCAGACTGCTCATCCGCCACCTGCAGGAGTCACCCGACGTGAACAACGCCTTGTCGACCATTACAACCGCTAAGCACCGGCGCCTGGTGGGGCCTTCGATCCTTGCTGCGGTGTTGCTGCAGTTGGGCCTCCTGGTTTCGGCCAACGTGCAGGCCAGCACCACCCCAACCGCAACCGCGGCGGCTACGGTCAGCACCAAAGTCGATCCATCTGCCGTGTTCGGCCCGTTGAAGCACGTCCAGGCGGGTCTGCTGAATGTAGCTTACGCCGAGGTGGGTCCGGCCGAGGGCCCCGTGGTCATTCTGCTGCACGGCTGGCCTTATGATATTCACAGTTACTCCGAGGTGGCACCTTTGTTGGCCGCGCAGGGTTATCGCGTGCTCATGCCTTATGCGCGGGGGTATGGCGATACACACTTTCTCTCCGACAAGACGCTGCGCAACGGCCAGCCTGCCGCACTGGCCAGTGATGTCATCGACTTCATGGACGCGCTGCAGATCAAGCGGGCCGTATTGGGTGGCTATGATTGGGGCGCACGTTCGGCAGACATCGTTGCGGCGCTCTGGCCGGAGCGAGTCGAAGCGTTGGTGGCGGTCAGCGGTTATCTGATCGGCAACCAGGCGGCAGGCAAGAACCCATTACCGCCCAAGGCCGAGTTGCAGTGGTGGTACCAGTTCTATTTCGCGACCGATCGCGGCCAGGTCGGGTATGAGAAAAATCGTCATGACTTCGCCAGGTTGATCTGGGAACTCGCCTCACCGAAGTGGGCCTTCGACGATGCCACGTTCGAGCGCAGCGCTGCAGCCCTGGACAACCCCGACCATGTAGCGATCACCGTCTTCAACTACCGCTGGCGCCTGGGGTTGGTACAAGGGGAAAGCCGTTACGAGGCCCTGGAACAGCAGCTGGCCAAGGCGCCCACCATCAGCGTGCCGACCATCGCCTTGGAAGGCGACGCCAACGGCGCGCCGCATCCAGCTCCCGAGGACTATGCGAAACGCTTCACCGGCAAGTATGAGTTCCGCTTGATCAAGGGCGGTATCGGCCACAACCTACCCCAGGAAGACCCGAAGGCCTTTGCCAAAGCAGTGATTGATGCCGATAAATTATGACCGGCTGAACGAGCGCTAACCTGTGGCAGCGGCCAGCATCGCTGCATCAGGTACACCGCCATCGCGAGCAGGCTCGCTCCCACAGAGATGTCCGCCGTACACAAATTCTGCGCACACCGTCAATCCCCTGTGGGAGCGAGCCTGCTCGCGATAGCAATCTCCCGGTCACATCAATGTCGAATCCGCAGACGCCATCGCGGGCAAGCCCGGCTCCCACAGAGATGTCCGGCGTACACAGATGCTGGTGCTAGGCCACCACTCGATAACACGGCACATACGCCGCGCCACCCGGCAGTTTCATCCGGTGCTGGGCGACGAAGGCCTTGAGCAGTTGATCCAGCGGCTGCATGACTGCGGCATCGCCACGGATCTGATACGGCCCGTGTTCCTCAATCAGGCGGATGCCCTTGTCCTTGACGTTGCCGGCGACGATGCCGGAAAACGCCCGGCGCAGGTTGGCGGCCAGTTCGTGGGCGGGCAGGTCGCGGCTCAGGTTCAGGTTGGCCATGTTTTCGTGGGTCGGATCGAACGGGCGTTGCAGGCTTTCGTCGATCTTCAACAGCCAGTTGAAGTGGAACGCATCGTTACGCTCGCGGCGGAATTGCTTGACCGCCTTGAGGCCCTGGGTCATCTGCCTGGCGACTTCGGCCGGGTCGTCGATGATGATCTCATAGTGCTGTTTCGCCGCATCGCCCAGTGTTGCGCCGACGAACGCGTCCAGCTGCTCCAGGTAAGGCGCTGCATGCTTGGGCCCGGTGAGGATCACCGGGAAGGGCAGGCCTTCGTTGTCCGGGTGCATCAGGATGCCGAGCAGGTACAGGAACTCTTCGGCCGTGCCGGCGCCGCCCGGGAAAATGATGATGCCGTGGCCCACTCGCACGAAGGCTTCCAGGCGTTTTTCGATGTCCGGCAGGATCACCAGCTCGTTGACGATCGGGTTCGGCGCCTCGGCGGCGATGATTCCCGGTTCGGTCAGGCCCAGGTAGCGGCCACCATGGATGCGTTGCTTGGCGTGGGCGATGGTCGCACCCTTCATCGGGCCTTTCATCACGCCGGGGCCGCAACCGGTGCAGATGTCCAGGCTGCGCAGCCCCAGTTCATGGCCGACTTCCTTGGTGTACTTGTATTCCTCGGTGTTGATCGAATGGCCACCCCAGCACACCACGATCTTCGGTTCGATGCCGGGACGCAGGGTGCGGGCGTTGCGCAGCAGGTGGAAGACGTAGTCGCTGATGCCCTGGGAATTGCTCAGGTCGATGCGTTGGCTGTCCAGCTCGTTTTCGGTATAGACGATGTCGCGCAAGGCGCTGAACAGCATTTCCCGGGTGCTGGCGATCATTTCGCCGTCGACGAACGCGTTGGCGGGGGCGTTCAGCAATTCGAGGCGCACGCCACGGTCCTGCTGGTGAATGCGGATTTCGAAATCCTTGTACGCTTCGAGAATGGTCTTGGCGTTATCAACGTGCGCGCCGGTATTGAGGATGGCCAGGGCGCATTGGCGGAAAAGGGTGTAAGTGCTGCCGGAACCGGCTTCGCTCAGTTGCTGGACTTCACGTTGGGAAAGGGTTTCCAGGCTGCCTTTAGGGCTGACAGAGGCGTTGATTACATGTCGTTGGGTCATTCAATGATCCTTAAAACGATGTCATTCACACGAAGGGCCGGTAAATGGCATCCGAATAGTGTGTATCCATGAAAGAAGATGGCACGAACTGCGCGGTATCGCCACGTTGCCCTTTGACGATGAAAAGATGAAAAGGAGCTCCAGCATAGCTAAATCTGTCGATGAGGCGATAATGCCCCGCAGTCTTTTGCCCCTCAATCTATGACCTGATGCAAGGAACCCTGTCGTAATGTTTGAAATCCAGCCAATGAACGCCCAGACCTATCGACAACAGACGCGGCGCAGCACGGTGATTATCGCCTTGGTGTTCCTGGTGCTGGCGATGCTGTTGTCGAGCGTGGCGGTGGCCGTATTCGGCGAGCCTGGCGGCGACAACATGCGCTTTAACGTCGGCGGGGTGTTCGTGGCGGTGTTGCTGATGGTCGCGTTGATGCGTGGGCTGTTCTGGAGCCAGCCGTGGATGGCGGCCGCCGTGTATGGCTGGCAGCTCAAGCGCAGCCTGATGAGCATTACCAATGTCATGCATCAGGTGACGGCGGCGGTGGATCGCGATGATCCCCACGCGATGAAGTTGCTACGCTTCTATCATCTGGGGCTGACCCAGATGCATGAGCTGGACGGCAACTCCAGCGACCACGGGCAATTGAACCGCGAGATTGACCAGCACAAGGCGCGAATGGAAGCGCTGGGTATCGAAACCGGGCAGACACGACTGGATCCCGCCTGGATCGACGCCCTCAAGCAGACGCCGACACCATAAGAGGTCAGGGAATGACATGGGACAGCTGTCCATTAACGATCGACTCGATAACACCCAACCGGCCATGTTGTTGAACGGCAGCCAGGCGGTGTCCAGGCTGAAAATCCGCTCACTGGTGTTTTTCCTGATCGCCGTGTGCGTGTCGATGGCCACCGTCGCCGGCTGGGAAGTCTGGAACTCGCGCCAGTACCACCTGCGCGACAAGGAAGTGGCGATGTCCAACCTTGCGCAGGCCCTGGCCTGGCAGGCGCAGGCGTCAATCAAGCAGGCTGACACGCTGCTGCTGACGCTGGTCGAGCGGCTGGAAAACGAAGGCATCGAATCGGCGCGCCTGCCCAGGATGCAACGCCTGCTTGGGGTGCAGCGCCGGGAGCTGAGCCAGTTGCACGGCCTGTTTGTCTACGACCAGAGCGGGCAGTGGATCGCCAACTCCAACGGCGCCGGCCTGCCCAACGCCAATAACTCGGACCGGGAATACTTCATCTTCCACCGCGATCATCCTGATCGTGGACCGCACATCGGCCCGTCGATCAAGAGCCGCTCCAGTGGCGAATGGATCATGACGGTGTCGCGCCGGGTCAATCATCCGGACGGCAGTTTTGCCGGCGTGGCGCTGGCGACCATCCACCTGAGCCATTTCCTCGCGCTCTATGACAGCATCGACATGGGCCAGAACGGCGTGATCAACCTGATCGCCGATGACGCCACGATTGTCGTGCGCCGTCCGTTCAAGGAATCGGAAGTCGGCAGCAGTGTGGCCAATGGCCCGCTGTTTACCCAGTTGCTGCCGTTGGGGAACGCCGGGACGGCCAGGGTCAGGTCGGTGGTCGATGGCGTGGAACGGGTGGTGGGCTTTCGCCGGGTCGAAGGGTACCCGCTGATTGTATTCGCCGCGCTGAATCAGGACGAAGTGTTAGCCAGCTGGCGCGAGGCATCGCTGCTGAGTGCCGGCATCGTGGCCCTGTTCCTCGGGCTTCTGGGTGCCCTCGGTTATCGGCTGATCCGGCTGATGCAGCAGCAGAATCGCATTCAGAGTGTGCGGCTCGACGCCCAGGAAAAACTGCTCGAGGTCAATCGCGGCCTGGAGCTGCTCGCGCTGGAAGATGCCCTGACCGGCCTGTCCAACCGACGCCAGTTCGATCTGTTCATCCTGACCGAGATGCGCCGCGCCCGGCGCACCCAGACTCACCTCGCGCTGCTGTTGATTGATGTCGATCATTTCAAGCGTTTCAACGATCTGTACGGCCACGTGGCGGGCGACGCATCCTTGCGCAAGATAAGCTCGATCATCAACTCGCACATCAAGCGCCCAGGTGATCTGGCGGCCCGATACGGTGGCGAAGAGTTCACCGTGGTGCTGCCGGGCACCGACTATGTGGGCGCCTTCCTGGTGGCGGAAAAAATTCGTCGGGCGGTGCAGCTGGCGGCGATCGAACACAGCGAGGGCGTCGAAGGGGTGGTCACCGTCAGCGTCGGGGTCTGCGCCTGGGACCCGGCCGCGCATGAGCAGCCCGACGACCTGGTGCGTGCCGCTGACAGGGCGCTGTACGTGGCCAAGGCCAGTGGGCGCAACATGAGCGTGATCGACAAGTAGATTCAGTGGCGCCCATCTCGCCGCAAACGCCTGACCAGCCGCAGGTAGACCCACAGGTTCAGCGCCAGCACCACGGCGCCCAGGCCCACCTGGATGCCCGGGGTCAGGCCGGCGGGATAGATTGCCGGCCAGATGTAATGCTCGACGAAACCACCGCCGTAGCCGCTCTGGCCGGCGGCATCGCGCATGCGGTTCTCCCAGTCGGTCAGCGGGCACATCAGGTGAAAGACTTCCACCGAGATACCCCACGCGACCGCAGGCAGGTGCAGCACCGCCAAGTGGCGCCATTTGAGCACCAGCAGCCCGCCGAACAGCACGAACACAATGAACAGCAGATGAAATAGCACCAGCCCGTCGGCGGCGATTCGGTACAGCATGTGGGCTTCCCTGGGTGTGCCGGATGGACCGCACCATGTTACCCGGTCGATGGCCGGCAAATAACTCGAAATTGTGCATGCCTTCGCGGGTAAGTACTGGCAAAGTTGCAGGTCTTTTTTCCGGTCGCAGAACGTCATGTCCAACGCTCATATGCCCCGCAGCGCATTCCTGCGCGGCGCCGTGGCGATCCTTCCCTTGTCCCTGGCGACTGCGCCCTGGGGCCTGCTGGCCGGTTCCATGGCCATCGAAGCCAACCTCACGCCCCTGCAAGGCCAGGGCCTGTCGAGCATCGTGTTTGCCGGCGCGGCACAGCTGGTGGCCATCGGCATGCTCAAGGGCGGTGCCGGGATTTTCTCGATACTGCTGACCACGCTGCTGCTGACCTCCCAGCATCTGCTCTACGGCATGAGCCTGCGCTCGGTGATCTCACCGCTGCCGGGACGCTGGCGCGTGGGTCTGGGCTTTTTGCTGACCGACGAACTGTTCGCCCTGACCAGCCAGCATGACAAGCAGCAGTTCAATCGCTGGTACGCCCTTGGCGTCGGGTTGACGTTCTACGTGGCCTGGAATCTTTTCACCCTGGCCGGCATCGTGCTCGGCAGCAGCATCCCGGGGCTGGAGCACCTGGGCCTGGACTTCTCGATTGCCGCAACCTTCATTGCCCTGATCACCCCGGTGGTGCGTAACGTGCCCACGGTGGTGTGCGTCGCGGTGGCGCTGTTTTGTTCCGTGCTGTTCAGTTACTGGCAGTGGGGCTCGGCGCTGGTGCTGGCGGGGCTGGCAGGTATGACGGCGGGATTTATGTGCAACAAACTTTATCTGAGGCAAACAGCATGATGGTCTGGGCGGTGATATTCGGGATGGGTGCGCTGGTGTTCCTCAACCGCTACGTGTTTCTGGAGCCGCGCCTGCCCGTGCGCCTGAGCAGTAACGCCAGGCAGTTTCTCGGCTTTGCCGTGCCGGGCATGCTCACCGCCATCTGCGGGCCAATCGTGTTCATGCCGGAAAAACAACTGAACCTGCAATGGGACAACCCGTACTTGCTCAGTTCATTGGTGGCGGTGGGGCTTGTGCTGTACACCCGCAGCACCTTGCTCAGCATGCTGTTGAGCATGGCGGTGTTCTTCGTGCTGCGTTGGTGGCTGTGAATCTGTTCTACGCTTAAACCGATTAACGATCCCTTCAGGAAGAGAGGCGAACATGGCGAATGAACCCAAGCAGCCGGACCCGGATGAGCCTACGCAAGAGGAAATAGAAGAGCAGAAAAAGCGTTCGACCCAAGACTGGAAACATGACGACAGTCGAGAACTCTCGGACCGTGATCAGGAGCGTCCGCTGAAACCTTGAAGCGTATCTTTCGCTCGCGGCGGCGCCTGCAAGCTTGTGTGCAGGCGCTGCCGCGATTCAGAGGGACGCTCAGACATCTTCCTGCTCGCAGAAATCGGGGTGCGTTGCCCGATAGCCCAACTTCCTGTCGATCCAGGCATTCAGTTCATTGACCATCACCGGCGGCTTGCCCGGGTAGAGCTGCAAGGTTGCGCGCAGCGTGGTATCGATATTGGGCACTGAGGCCAGGTCTCGGGTCTTGATGTATTGCCCGATGAAACAATCGAGTTGATAACGTTCCGTAGTCGAGAGGTGGACACACTCGACACTGCTGACTTGCTGGATGTAGGAATCGTCGCGCAACTGGGTTCTCTGCAAGGCTGGAGTTTCTGGGTTTTCCGTCCGTGGAAATGCGGCGCGCATGCTAGCGGCACTGCCCCTGAATGTATGTATGACAATTAAATTGTCAGACAGGCGGTTGGCGCGGCAAATGGCCATATTTCATTGGACTGTTACATGGGTGAAACACTATGTGTAACGTTGCGAGGGCCTGCAGATTTAACGGTTCCTTTCAGGCTTGCGGTTCGATCAATTCGGGACCCTGGTTGCGCACATTGCCGACTGCCTTGCTGACCCGGAACCACTCGAACACTTCGCTGGCTTCACCTTCAAATAATGCCATCTGTTCGGCGCGTTCCCTGGGTGTGGCGGGGTCGAGCCATTCCTCGGCCAGTTCCGGCGATAACACGATGGGGCGGCGGTCGTGGATGTCGAGCATGCCGCCGGCGCTGTCGGCGGTCAGGATGACAAAGCCGTCCTCGGGGGTAGGTTCGGCGGCGGCTGCGGGAAACTGGCCAATGGCGGCGCAGTAGACCGGCGCCCGGTCCTTGCGGCGGATCAACCAGGGTTGTTTGCTACCGTCGCCGCTGTCGACCCATTCGAACCAGTTGTCTACCGGTACGATGGCCCGGTGCGGCCAGATGGGTCGGAAGTAGGGACCGTGGGCGACCTTTTCCACTCGGGCGTTGATGGGCGGTGCGCGGTCTTTGGCCCAGTGCGGTCGCCAACCCCAGCGCACCAGGTCGGCGTGCAGGCCGTCGTTTTCCAGGTGGAGCAGGGCAAGACGGGTGGTCGGGGCGGCGTTGTAGCGGGCCAGGGGTTCATCGCCGATATGGTTGATCAGTGCGTCGGGGATGCTCAGTGCTGCGACAAAATCGTGAATGCCACGGTATTGGGTCAGGCGTCCGCACATGGGTTGGTCCTCCGGTGGTCGGGTACATATCCGCTGCTGCAGTAGCTGGTCCCGCCCTTACGGCGCGCTACACCGTTCTTCTGTAGGAGCTGTCGAGAGAAACGAGGCTGCGATCTTTTGATCTTGCTTTGTGTACATATCCATTGCTGCGGTAACGGCTGCTTAGGCTTTCGCCCTTACGGCGCGCTACACCGTTCTTCTGTAGGAGCTGTCGAGAGAAACGAGGCTGCGATCTTTTGATCTTGCTTTGTGTACATATCCATTGATGCGGTAACGGCTGCTTAGGGTTCCGCCCTTACGGCGGGTCACTTTCGAAAAGCGCGAAAGTAACCAAAGCGCTCTTGCCCCACCACTCGGCACCTCGCTCAGGCTCGGTGTGCTCTCACTCCGGCATTACTCCGCGGGTCGCCGCGATGGGCCATCCCTGGCCCAGCGCGGCTAAACCGGCATCCTTGCCGGTTTCCCCGCTGCGCAATGCCTGCGTTCGGCCAGCGTGGTTAACGGGGCG
>NZ_JZRI01000089.1:0-3800 GCF_000952175.1 Pseudomonas sp. ES3-33
CCGGGCTAACGCCGCCAGTCGGGCAGAATTTAACTTCGCCGAACGGACCGCCCAGGGCTTTGATCGCCGCGACGCCACCGCTGACTTCCGCCGGGAACAGCTTGAAACGGCGATAGCCCAGGCCATAACCCTCCATGATCCCGGAAGCATTGCTGATCCCCGGCAACAGTGGAATCGGGCTGTCGACACTGGCTTCCAGCAGGTCACGAGTAATGCCTGGCGTGACGATGAACTGCGAACCGGCCGCCTCGGCCGCGGCCAGCATGCTGCGATCCAGCACGGTACCGGCACCGGTCATCAGTTCCGGGCGCTGCTCGCGCAGAATCTGGATGGCCTTGAGGCCGAACTGCGAACGCAAGGTCACTTCCAGGGCAGTCAGGCCACCGGCGGCAAGGGCATCGGCCAGGGGCAGGACGTCCTGCTCGCGAGCGATGGTGATGACCGGCAGAATCCGCGCCTTGG
Source organism: Pseudomonas sp. ES3-33 (assembly GCF_000952175.1). Classification (NCBI taxonomy): domain Bacteria; kingdom Pseudomonadati; phylum Pseudomonadota; class Gammaproteobacteria; order Pseudomonadales; family Pseudomonadaceae; genus Pseudomonas; species Pseudomonas sp. ES3-33. Next base: position 463 of record NZ_JZRI01000089.1, read on the forward strand.
CGCAGAGGCTGTCGATCAGGGCAACTTTGTCCGCCATGGAAACGGTCGGGGGAGTGTTTTTCATAGCGGCTGATCCTTGGCTCATGGGCACCAGTAAATCTCTAACGTAGGTTGCAGAAACGCGCGAATCGGCATGGCGCCGACATCGTCACCGGCCAATGCGGCACTCAGGGTGGTCAGCTTGGACTGACCGGAAATCGATAGAACAGTGATCTCGGCCGAGGCCAGCAGCGCACGACTCATGGTCAGGCGCTGATGCGGCACGGTCGGTGCCAGCATCGGGTAGCAGCGTCGAGTGCCATCGGCTGCCAATGCTTCAGCCAGGTTCGGGCTGTTGGGAAACAGCGACGCGGTATGACCGTCATCGCCCATGCCGAGTATCAGCACGTCGATCGGCGGCAACTCTGCCAACAGACGATCGGCTTGCTCGGCGGCCAGCTCCAGGTTCGCCGTGGCGCTGTACAGGCTCAGGAATTGCGCCTTGGCCGCCGGGCCTTGCAGCAGGTAGCGCTTGAGCAGCCCGGCATTGCTATCGGCATGCTCGACCGGCACCCAGCGCTCGTCGGCCAGGGTGACAACCACCTTGGACCAGTCGAGCTTTTGCCTGGCCAGGTTCTGGAAAAAGGCCACCGGGCTACGGCCACCGGACACCACCAGCGTCGCGGTGCCGCGAGCATCAATAGCGTCACTCAGCTGCTTGGCCACATTCAGTGCCAAGGCATCGGCCAACAGCACCGGGCTCTTGTACTCATGGGCGCTGACGCCCTGAGGCAGTTTCAAATCAGATATCGCCATACCACGACCTCCCGTCCCGCGTGATCAGTGCAATGGAGCTCATGGGGCCCCAGGACCCGGCCGCGTACGGCTTGGGCGCATCACCGGATTTTTTCCACCCGGCGATCAACTGGTCACACCACTTCCACGCGGCTTCGATTTCATCTTTACGGACAAACAGGTTCTGATTGCCGCGCATTACTTCCAGCAACAACCGTTCGTAGGCATCGGGAATCCGTGCGCTACGCCAGGTATCGGAAAAATTCAGCTGCAACGGACCGCTGCGCAGCTGCATGCCCTTATCCAGGCCTTGCTCCTTGGTCATCACACGCAAGGAAATGCCTTCGTCCGGTTGCAGGCGGATAATCAGCTTGTTGCTGATCTGCAAGCGCTGCTCCGGCGCGAAGATGTAGTGCGACGGTTCCTTGAAATGGATGACGATCTGCGACAGCTTCTGCGGCATGCGCTTGCCGGTACGCAGGTAAAACGGCACACCGGCCCAGCGCCAGTTGCGAATGTCGGCGCGCAGGGCGACAAAGGTTTCGGTGTCGCTCTGGGTATTCGAATTCGGCTCTTCAAGATAGCCCGGCACCGGTTTGCCTTCGCTGTAGCCGGCGATGTACTGGCCGCGCACCACTTGGGTGGTCAGGCCTTCCGGGCTGATCGGCGCCAGCGCCTTGAGCACCTTGACCTTCTCGTCGCGAATACTGTCGGCGGACAGGTCGGCTGGCGGGTCCATGGCGATCAGGCACAGCAGCTGCAGCAGGTGATTCTGGATCATGTCGCGCAGCTGGCCGGCCTTGTCGAAGTAGCCCCAGCGGCCTTCGATCCCGACTTTCTCGGCCACGGTAATTTCCACGTGGGAGATGTAGTTCTGGTTCCACTGGGTTTCGAACAGGCTGTTGGCAAATCGCAGGGCGATCAGGTTCTGGACGGTTTCCTTGCCCAGGTAGTGGTCGATGCGATAGGTGCGGTTTTCCGGGAAAAACTCGGCCACCGCGTCGTTGACCGTGCGCGAGGATTCCAGGTCCGAGCCGATCGGTTTTTCCAGCACCACGCGGGTATTTTCAGCCAGGCCGACTTTCGCCAGGTTTTCGCAGATGGCGCCGTAGACGGCGGCCGGGGTGGCGAAATAGGCGATGACTCGCTGGGCGCTACCGGCTTGCTCCGCCAGGGCGACGTAATCATCGGCCTTGAGGAAATCGACATGCAGGTAACTCAAGCGGGCGAGGAAACGCTCGACCACGGCTTCGTCCAGCTCCTTGGCGCCCACGTAGCGGCGCAGCTCCGTGGCGATAAACGCCAGGTGCTCCTGTTGGCTGCCCGGCTCACGGGCCAGCGCGATGATGCGCGTGTCCTCGTGCAGCAGGCCTGCACCGTCAAGCTGGTAGAGAGCAGGAAACAGCTTGCGCAGGGCCAGGTCGCCAAGGGCGCCGAACAAGGCAAAGGTGCACGGTTCAACCGTAATCGAAGGCATGATGTTGGTTCTTTTATCAAGTTAAGCTACAAATACCTTTTTTCAAGGCATCGCTCAAGAGAAAATGTAGTAATAACCACAACATTTTCGCAAAATATGGATTGCGAGTGGTGGTCAGTCGGAGCCATCAGTAGGATAGGCCACCGTCCCGGGCCTCACCAAAGGCTCAATTCGCATAGCCGAGCGGCTTTTTACAGGTGAATCAAGGAACATATATGGACCGCGTGCGAAATTTACTGGAACAGATCCAGAATCGCCTTGAAGACCTGAACAAGGCCGAACGCAAAGTCGCCGAGGTGATCCTGCTCAACCCACAGCAGGCCACCCGCTTCAGCATCGCCGCCCTCGCCCAGGCCTCGAAGGTCAGTGAGCCGACGGTCAACCGTTTCTGCCGTTCGTTCGGTGTCAGCGGCTACCCGGAACTCAAGCTGCAACTGGCCCAGAGCCTGGCCAGCGGAGCCGCGTACGTCAGCCGTGCGGTCGAGGCGGACGATAATCCGGAAGCCTATACCCAGAAGATTTTCGGCAGCGCCATCGCGTCCCTGGACAGCGCCCTGCAGGCCCTGGACCCGAACCTGATCAGCCGCGCTGTCGACCTGTTGATCCAGGCCCGGCAGATCCACTTCTTCGGCCTCGGCGCTTCAGCCCCGGTCGCGCTGGATGCGCAGCACAAGTTCTTCCGTTTCAACCTGGCCGTCACCGCCCATGCCGACGTGCTGATGCAGCGCATGATTGCGTCGGTGGCACATACCGGTGAACTGTTCGTGATCATTTCCTACACCGGCCGCACCCGCGAGCTGGTGGAAGTGGCGCGCATTGCCCGGGAAAACGGCGCCTCGGTGCTGGGCTTGACCGCTGAGGGCTCGCCCCTGGCCAAGGCCAGCACCCTGAGCCTGAATATTCCACTGCCGGAAGACACCGACATCTACATGCCGATGACCTCGCGGATCATTCAACTGACCGTGCTGGATGTACTGGCAACCGGCATGACCCTGCGCCGGGGCGTGGATTTCCAACCGCATTTGCGCAAGATCAAAGAGAGCCTGAATGCGAGCCGGTATCCGGTGGGGGATGAGTTTAACTAAGC
>NZ_JZRI01000009.1:0-12063 GCF_000952175.1 Pseudomonas sp. ES3-33
GGTTGTGTCGACGGATAGACACGCCCCTCAGGATGAGGGGAAGGACATCGCAGGATGCGATTCATCAGGATGATGAAAAGGAAAACAGGGACTAGGGAAAAAATGTGGGCGGGTCAAACCGCCCCTTTTTTTGCCTGTAGAAAAGCAAGATCTTTTGATCTTAAAAAAAAGGCCCGTAACGGGCCTTTTCGCGAACGCGATCAGATCAACGCTCGAGGTGTTCGAGCTTGCCTGTCTTGCCATCCCATGCCGCAGAATCCGGCAGTGGATCCTTGCGTTCGGTGATGTTTGGCCAGACTTCGGCCAGCTCCATGTTCAGCTGGATGAAGTTTTCCATGCCGGCCGGGACTTCATCTTCGGAGAAGATGGCCACAGCAGGGCATTCTGGTTCGCACAGCGCGCAGTCGATGCACTCATCCGGGTGAATCACCAGGAAATTCGGGCCTTCGTAAAAGCAGTCCACCGGACAGACTTCTACGCAGTCGGTGTACTTGCACTTGATGCAGTTGTCGGTGACGACGAAGGTCATTTCTAATTTTCTCCTCAGGCGGCGGCAGCGGAGCCCCTTCACGTTGGGGTCGCCAGGTTTGGGAGCGATAGTCTGCAGGCCTGGCTGTAGCCTGCAGCATCCCAAACCGCGCGAGATTCTAACAGCTTGCAAGCAAGTGCGTTAGATCCGTGTCTTCAGTGCATAGAGCATTTCGAGCGCCTTGCGTGGCGTGAGGTCATCCAGGTCGAGTTTAGCCAGTTCATCCAGCACCGGGTGAGGGAGGCTGGCGAACATGTCGCTCTGCTGCGGCGCGCGGTTTTTACCTTTGACCGGCTTGGGCGCCTCGTGCGGCAAGGCGGTGGCTTCCAGTCGGCCAAGGTGCTCGCGGGCACGCAGAATCACCTCGCCAGGTACGCCGGCCAACTGTGCCACGGCCAGGCCATAACTCTGGCTCGCAGGCCCCGGCAGGACGTGGTGCAGGAACACGATGCGTTCGTTATGTTCGGTGGCGTTGAGGTGCACGTTGGCGACCAGGGGCTGGGCCTCGGGCAATACCGTCAGTTCGAAGTAGTGCGTAGCGAACAGGGTGTAGGCGCGCAGGAACGCCAGGCGCTCCGCCGCTGCCCAGGCCAGGGACAAGCCATCGAACGTACTGGTGCCGCGTCCGACTTCGTCCATCAGTACCAGGCTGCGCTCGGTGGCGTTGTGCAGGATATTCGCCGTTTCGCTCATTTCAACCATGAAGGTCGAGCGCCCGCCAGCCAGGTCATCGCTGGAGCCGATCCGCGTGAAGATGCGGTCGACCAGCGACAGCTCACAACTGGCTGCCGGAACAAAACTGCCGATATGCGCCAGCAGCACGATCAAGGCGGTCTGGCGCATGTAGGTGGATTTACCGCCCATGTTCGGACCGGTGATCACCAGCATGCGGGTGTTGTCGTCCAGGCTCAGGTCGTTGGCCACGAACGGGGTGGTCAGCACTTGCTCGACCACTGGGTGGCGACCCTGGCTGATGCGCATGCACGGCTCTTCGACGAAGCGCGGGCAGTTCAGGTCCAGGTTCAGAGCACGTTCGGCGAGGTTGCTCAGCACGTCCAGTTCGGCCAACGCCGCAGCAGTGTCCTGCAGTGGCGGCAGCTTTGATATCAGGTCTTCGAGCAATGCTTCGTACAGCATCTTCTCGCGGGCCAGCGCCCGGCTCTTGGCCGACAACGCCTTGTCCTCGAAAGCCTTGAGTTCCGGTGTGATGAAGCGTTCGGCACCCTTGAGGGTCTGGCGCCGAATGTAATCCGCTGGCGCCGACTCAGCCTGCTTGCTCGGCAGTTCGATGAAATACCCATGAATGCGGTTGTAACCCACTTTCAAGTGCGACAGGCCGGTACGGGCTTTTTCCCGCGCTTCCAGATCGATCAGGAATTGCCCGGCGTTCTCGCTCAGGGATTGCAGGTCATCAAGTTCGCTGTCATAGCCGGTTTTCAACACGCCGCCGTCACGGATAACCGCCGGCGGGTTGTCGATGATGGCTTTTTCCAGCAACGCGGCCAGTTCCGGGTAGGTGCTGGTGGTCGCGGCCAGTTGAATGATGTGTGGCGCTTCCAGTTCAGCCATCGCCACCTGCAGTTGCGGCAGCGCACCGAGCGCGTCTCGCAGGCGGGCGAGGTCGCGGGGGCGGGCGTTGCGCAGGCCGATCCGCGCCAGAATCCGCTCGATGTCGCCAATCTCCTTGAGCTGCGGTTGCAGCTGTTCGAATCGATAGGCATCAAGCAGGCAGGTGATGGACGTCTGGCGTGCCAATAGCACCTTGAGATCGCGAAGCGGACGGTTTAGCCAGCGCGTCAGCAGACGGCTACCCATGGCGGTCTGGCAGCGGTCAACCACCGATTGCAGGGTATTGTCGCGGCCACCGGCAAGGTTGGTGTCCAGTTCCAGGTTGCGCCGGCTTGCACCATCCAGCACTACCGTGTCGTCGAGGCGCTCGTGTCGCAGGCTGCGCAAGTGCGGCAGGGCGGTGCGCTGGGTTTCCTTGGCGTAGCTCAACAGGCAGCCGGCAGCGCCGATCGCCAGGGTCAGGTTTTCGCAACCGAACCCTTTCAGGTCCTGGGTGGAGAACTGCTGGCACAGGCTTTTAAACGCCGAATCACGCTCGAAATCCCACGGCGCGCGACGACGAACCCCGCGGCGCTTCTCTGCGGGCAGGTCCTTTGGCCAGTCATCCGGGATCATCAGCTCCACCGGATTGACGCGTTCCAGTTCCGCCAGCAGGTTTTCCCAGCCCTTTATTTCCAGCACGGTGAAGTTGCCGCTGGTGATATCCAGCACGGCCAGGCCAAACAGGCGCTCGTCTCCCAGCACCGCGGCAATCAGGTTGTCGCGGCGCTCATCCAGCAGCGCTTCGTCGCTCACCGTACCCGGCGTGATGATCCGCACCACCTGGCGATCCACTGGCCCTTTGCTGGTGGCCGGGTCGCCGACCTGCTCACAGATCACCACCGACTCGCCAAGCTTTACCAGTTTCGCCAGGTAACCTTCCGCCGCGTGGTAAGGAATCCCGCACATGGGGATCGCTTGTCCTGCAGACTGCCCGCGCGCGGTCAGGGTGATGTCCAGCAATTTGGCGGCTTTCTTCGCATCTTCATAGAAGATCTCGTAGAAGTCGCCCATGCGGTAGAACATCAGCTGGTCGGGGTGCTGGTTTTTCAGGCGCCAGTACTGCTGCATCATTGGCGTGTGGGAGGACAGATCGGAGAGCGCTTTATTCATCGGATATCAGGCAAATTCGTTGAAATGTGTAGGGCAAAGGAGGGACGTCGGCCCGGCTTTTCCGCGATGGGCGCAAGATTACCATGGGCAGTCCGCCCGCCGCAGGAGTGAAAGCCCTGCGATGCACTTCCATCCCCGCGCGCACCGCGCATTTCCTCACATTTTTGATGGGGGGCGCGCCTTGCAAGCGTAATCGGCTCGTGTACGGTAGTGCTTATCCCGCCCGACAAGGAGATGACCGTGAAAGAAATCACCCAGCTCGCCGCTGAACTTGGCAGACGCCTGCAGGTTCTCAATGCTCATGTCACGACGGCAGAGTCGTGCACCGGCGGCGGGATCGCCGAGGCAATTACCCGGATTCCCGGTAGTTCGGCATGGTTCGAAGCCGGTTACGTGACTTACTCCAACCGGCAGAAAACCGAGCAGCTGAATGTGCCTGTCGAGCTGTTCTCCACCGTAGGCGCGGTCAGTCGCGAGGTGGTCGAGGCCATGGTCAGGGGCGCCCAGGATAAAAGCCGGGCGACTTTTGCCGTGGCGGTCAGCGGTGTTGCCGGGCCGGATGGCGGATCTGCGAGCAAGCCGGTCGGTACGGTCTGGCTGGCCTGGGGCGTCGGGGAGCAGCTGTTCAGCGAGGTCCAGCACTTCCCGGGCAATCGCGACGAGGTCCGCCGACAAACGGTGAAGGCCGCGCTAGAGGGGCTGCTACGGCATGCCGCTTCAGAAATCTCAAATCAGGGGTAGGCGATCCTGAAGCGCTGTGGAATAATACTGTCTACTTATACAGGTGTTGGCCGTCAGGCCTTATTGATTACGTGAGGACTTTAATGGACGACAACAAGAAGAAAGCCTTGGCTGCGGCCCTGGGTCAGATCGAACGTCAATTCGGCAAGGGTGCCGTAATGCGTATGGGCGATCAAGACCGCCAGGCGATCCCGGCTATCTCTACTGGCTCTCTGGGTCTGGACATCGCGCTCGGCATTGGCGGTCTGCCTAAAGGCCGTATCGTTGAAATCTACGGTCCTGAATCCTCCGGTAAAACCACACTGACGCTGTCGGTCATCGCCCAGGCGCAAAAAGCCGGTGCCACCTGCGCATTCGTCGACGCCGAGCACGCACTCGACCCGGAGTACGCTGGCAAGTTGGGCGTCAATGTCGACGACCTGCTGGTTTCCCAGCCGGACACGGGCGAACAAGCCCTGGAAATCACCGACATGCTGGTGCGTTCCAACGCAGTTGACGTGATCATCGTTGACTCCGTGGCTGCATTGGTTCCAAAGGCCGAGATCGAAGGCGAAATGGGTGACATGCACGTTGGCCTGCAAGCCCGTCTGATGTCCCAGGCCCTGCGTAAAATCACCGGTAACATCAAGAACGCCAACTGCCTGGTTATCTTCATTAACCAGATCCGGATGAAAATCGGCGTCATGTTCGGCAGCCCGGAAACCACCACCGGTGGTAACGCGCTGAAGTTCTACGCTTCGGTTCGCCTGGACATCCGTCGTACTGGCGCGGTGAAAGAAGGTGATGAAGTCGTTGGTAGCGAAACCCGCGTCAAGGTTGTGAAGAACAAGGTGGCTTCGCCGTTCCGTCAGGCTGAATTCCAGATCCTTTACGGCAAGGGCATCTATCTCAATGGCGAGATGATCGACTTGGGCGTACTGCATGGTTTTGTCGAGAAGTCCGGTGCCTGGTATGCCTATGAAGGCACCAAGATCGGTCAGGGCAAGGCCAACTCGGCCAAGTTCCTGGCAGACAACCCGGAAATCGCGGCGAAACTTGAGAAGCAGCTGCGCGACAAACTGCTGAGTCCGGCACCAGACGTCAAAGCGTTGGCAGATCGGGTGAAAGCAGATGACCTGGTTGATGTAGATGTTTGATTGATCCGATGACCGCCGTACTCGATACACTCGTCGCAGTGCGGCGAACCGCAATGGACCTGCTCGCGCGACGCGAGCATGGTCGAGTCGAGCTGACGCGTAAGCTGCGTCAGCGCGGCGCTCTCCCTGAAATGATCGACACTGCACTCGACCGTCTGACGGAAGAGGGTTTGTTGTCCGAATCCCGTTACCTTGAAAGCTTCGTGTCCTATCGTGCCCGCTCGGGTTACGGCCCGCTGCGTATCCGTGAAGAACTGAGCCAGCGTGGCCTGCAGCGCGCCGATATCGAGCTCGCTCTGCGCGAGAGCGGGATCAGTTGGCACGATCAGCTGGAAGAAACCTGGCGGCGCAAGTTTGCCGGGCATCTACCCATCGATGCCAGGGAGCGCGCCAAGCAGGGGCGTTTCCTGAGTTATCGCGGCTATTCGATGGAAATGATCAGTCGGCTGTTCAGCGGTCGAGGGATGGACGATTAAATGAAAAAGGCCCGCCAATGATAGCGGGCCTTTTTTATTCGCATCACGTCACCTTTGAAGGTTCCCGCGTGCGCTGTTGAGCCTGGGGTTTGGGTTGTGCCCAGTTTTCCGGCAGGTTGATGTAATCCACCAGTTCGCGCAGACGTCCGTGATCCCGCGCATTGAAGGTGAACGCCAGTCGTGCCAGGTGGCTGAACTGTTCGTCGTCGTGTTCTTCGCCGCTGTAGGCGTGTTGATGGAAATGGTCGCTCAGGCACAGATCGGCGAACGCTTCCTGCATATGGTCGAGTGCCTGGTCGCTCAACCTGTGGTTCATGCGAATGATGAACTGGTGCTTGAGCCAGCGACTGGAGTGGAAGTTGCTGTAGAACTGATTGATCTGTTCCACCGCTTCTTCGGCGCTGTAGACCAGGCTGACGAGCTTCATGTCGGTGGGCAGTATGTAGCGATTTTCTGCGAGCTGATGGTGAATGAAGTCCAGCGCGCCCTGCCAGAAAGTACCGCCTGGCGCATCCAGCAGTATCACCGGCACCAGAGGGCTCTTGCCGGTCTGGATCAATGTCAGTACTTCCAGGGCTTCATCCAGGGTGCCGAAACCTCCGGGGCAGAGCACCAGCGCATTGGCCTCCTTGACGAAGAACAGCTTGCGCGTGAAGAAGAAGTGAAATGACAGCAGGTTGGTCGTGCCCCGGACGGTCGGGTTGGCGTGCTGCTCGAAGGGCAGTGTGATATTGAAGCCAAGGCTGTGTTCAAGGCCGGCGCCTTCGTGGGCTGCCGCCATTATCCCGCCACCGGCGCCCGTGATCACCATCAGGTCTGAACGCGCCAGCGCAGCGCCCAGCTCGCGAGCCATTGCGTACAGAGGGTTTTCCACAGGTGTGCGGGCAGAACCGTAAACCGTGACTTTGCGTCGTCCCTTGAACTGTTCCAGTACGCGAAAGGCGTCTTCCAGTTCGCGCAGGGCCTGCAGGGTGATCTTGGCATTCCAGCGGTTGTGGTCTTCCTGCGCCATGCGCAGCACGGTGAGGATCATGTCTCGGTAGATCGGGGAGTTCGGGCTGGCAGGTGAAACCAGGTTGAGGAGTTCTTCGACCTTGCTGGTGAGGTCGTGGCCGCTTTCTGCAAAATGACGGCTAAGGAGGTCATTCGGTTGGTAAGGCATTCAACTTCTCCTTGCGTGCGGGCTCTGGTTTTTTTCGGTGAATGAAAAAAACGTTCGCAACTTCAAAAATCCATGACGGGCGGCTCCTTCCCGGCCCAAAGATGTAGTGGTGATTACTCTAAATCTAGTCCTTGGCGAGGATTCGCGCTGACTTGATCATTGCGCCGCAAAGTCTTTCATGGCAATCGCTTATTAACGATTCGAGAAGTGATTTCACCACTCGTCTGAACCTGATCCGAGAGTTCAGCGCTCTGATTTACTTACTAACAGGCGTGACGCGACCGTTTTGCGCAAGGGCAAGACGCACGGTACAGGTAACTCAAAGGATTTATCGCGCAATTGGGGCGAAAGGGCAGGGAGGCGGGAAGCTATGACCAAGGTCATTCTGGAAATCGATACGCAGCTGTATCGATTGCTCAAGGTATCAGCCGAGACCAACCATTTGAGTCTCGAGGAAGAGTGCTGCCGGCGTCTTGCAGGTGGCCAGCGTCGTTCGCGTTACTTGCAGGCCCTTATAGCGGAATTGCGCGCCGAGGACGAACAGCGACGCGCTAATTGCCGATGATCACTTTTTCTTCTGATTGACTTTCGGGCAATCCGATTCCTGGAAACGCTCGCTGGCGACCGGACGGTTGGTCTTAACCTCGGTGAATTCGTAACGCATGATCGCGCCTTTGGCCATCAGCTTGCGAAAGCCCGGGTTGTTGCAGACGGTGGAGCCCAGCTGGAAATAAACAGCCTTCGGGTCGGCGCGCATCTTGTCGGCGTGAGTGCTCTGCACGCTCAGGTGGTTGATCAGCTCTTTGCCTTCAACGGTGTAACCCTGATCGAGAATGTCTTCATTGATTGCCCGCGGAGTGCCGACGCTGCTTTGAGCGGCAACGTTTTGCAGCATTTTGCTCAGTTCCATGTCTTTCAAGGAAGCGGCCTGGGCGTTGAAGGACGACGCCAGCAAAATGGCAGCGGTAGGAACGATAAAGCGCAGCATGAAACTCTCCTGGTTCAGTGACTGGTGGTTCGACCCGTCACATGACTGTGCGTTCAGTGGCGGCGAATTATAGGGGACGAGGCCTGGACGGTACAGGCTTGCGCGGGCTGCTCTGATAAACTGCTACTACTTTATGCCCAGCCGAGTGTTGTTCGTGTCGATAATCCCTTCTGCCCCTCTCTTTGCGGCGAATGCCGTTGCCCTTTTGCGCGATCAGCGTGAGGAAGAGGGCATCAAGCCGATACAGGCCCGGGGCTGGAGGGCCACTCGCTGCCGCGCCTGTCGCGTGATCGAAAGCCACTGCCTGTGTGCCTGGCGCCCGCAGGTCGATGCGCGCTCCGGCGTGTGCCTGATCATGACCAACAAGGAAGTCTTCAAGCCCAGCAACACCGGGTGGCTGATTGCCGACGTGGTGCGCGACAACCATGCATTCATCTGGTCACGTACTGAAACCGACCCGAAGTTGCTGGCGTTGCTGCGCGACCCGCAATGGCAACCGTATCTGGTGTTTCCGGGCGAGTATGTCGAGCCTGAGCGGGTAACGAACACCGTCGAGGTCGATAGCGCCAAGCGCCCACTGTTCATTCTATTGGACGCGACCTGGACCGAGGCGCGGAAGATCTTCCGTAAAAGCCCGTACTTTGATGCGCTCCCGATCCTCAGCCTGCTGCCCGAGAAACTGTCACGCTATCGCCTGCGCCGGTCGACGCGTAGCGAACATTTGTGTACGGCCGAAGTGGCGGCGCTGTGTCTGGATCTGGCCGGCGATGTGGCGGCCGCATCGGCACTGGACGCTTATTTCGACGTGTTCAGCCAGCACTACCTCGATGCCAAGCACCAGCTGGACATGAATGTTTCTACCCCCGCACATGCCGAGCTGATGCCCTTCGTGCAGAACGGTTCTGCTGCCTTGGGCTGATTGTCGCCCATACTGTAAAGATCTGTACTGGCCATGTACCTTGACCACCCCGGTTTCGCTGGGCATGCTTGGCGCCGATTGGGGCGCGGCCAAGGTTTGAGACGCCGTTTTAGCTTGTGATTGGCGTTGAACGTGCCCTGTTGGTGCAGCTCCGTGGCTGTACCTCGAGTTGTTTGAAAAACAGGATCATTTGAAAAATGGCCACATACGAAATCCTGATTGCCGATGACCACCCACTGTTCCGTAGCGCATTGCATCAGGCGTTGACCCTGGGCCTGGGCCCCGAAGTCCGGCTGGTGGAGGTGGCGAGTATTGCCGAACTGGAGACCCGCCTGGACGAAAAGTCCGACTGGGACCTGGTTCTGCTCGACTTGAACATGCCAGGCGCTTACGGATTTTCCGGCCTGGTGCTGTTGCGCGGGCAATACCCGCAGATTCCGGTGGTGATGGTGTCGGCCCAGGAAGAGGCCTCGATCATGGTCAAGTCTCGCGAGTTCGGGGCCAGTGGCTTCATTCCCAAGTCCAGCGACCTGAGCGTCATTCAAAAGGCCGTCAGGGCGGTATTGGACGGCGATGTGTTCTGGCCCCCGCAGGCCTTTGAGGCGGTCAGTGTCTCCGCCGAAGCCAAGGCGGCAAGCGAAGGCCTGGCCAGCCTCACGCCCCAGCAGTTCCGGGTGTTGACCATGGTGTGTGAAGGTTTGCTGAACAAACAGATCGCTTATGAACTGAGCGTCTCGGAAGCCACCATCAAGGCACATGTCACCGCCATCTTTCGCAAGCTGAATGTGCGCACTCGCACCCAGGCGGCGTTGCTCTTGCAACAACTTGAGTCAATTTCGAGCCATTAAACCCGGCTCGTTCACGCTTTTTTGACTTTCACTGGTCTAGCTTTCCCACTCCTTTTTGGTGCAGTTGCTAACTCTATGTCTCCTTTCAAAGGCCAGACCGGCCTCAAACGCATCCTCAACGCTTCGGGTTATTCACTGGATGGGCTGCGCGCGGCCTTCACCGGTGAGGCGGCATTCCGCCAGTTGGTGCTGCTTAACGTCATTCTGATACCGCTGTCGTTCTTTTTGAATGTCAGCCGGGTGGAACAGGCGTTGTTGATCGCCGTTTGCCTGCTGGCGCTGATCGTCGAACTGCTCAATTCCGCCGTGGAAGCGGCCATTGACCGCATCTCGCTTGAATTGCACCCGCTGTCCAAGAATGCCAAGGACATGGGCAGCGCCGCGCAGTTCGTGGCACTGACCATGATCGCGCTGGTCTGGGCAGTCATTCTGCTTTAAGCAATGGTGGGCAGGACGATCTCGTCGCTGCGCTGGACCCCGGCGGTGAAGGCGCGGCACAGGTCGAGGAACTCGCGCATCGCCGAGGTCTGGTATTTCTGTTTGTGCCAGATGAAATAGAACTGTCGCGCCAGGTCCAGATCCGGGGTTTCCACCGCTACCAGGCTGCCGCGCCGGAATGCATCACGCAGTGCCAGCCTCGAGATGCAGCCAATTCCCAGGCCTGACTCGACCGCGCGCTTGATCGCTTCGGTGTGTTCCAGTTCCAGGCGGATATTCAGCGCACTGCGATGATGTCGCATGGCCTGGTCAAACGTCAGGCGCGTGCCGGAGCCCTGTTCCCGAAGGATCCAGGCTTCTTGCGACAGCTCGTCCATGCTCGCCGTACCGCGTATGGCCAAAGGATGCTGGGGCGCACAGAACACCACCAATTCATCCTCGACCCAGCTCTGCACTTCGATGTCCGGGTGGCTGCAGTCGCCTTCGATTAGACCCAGATCAATTTCATAGTGCGCGACCTGTTGCACGATGTTGGCAGTGTTCTGCACATGCAGCTTCACCTGGCTTTCAGGATGACGCTGCATGAAGCTGCCAATCAGCAGGGTGGCCAGGTAATTGCCGATGGTCAGGGTGGCGCCGACTGCCAGGGAGCCGAAACCGGACTTGCCGTTGAGCAGGTCTTCGATTTCCTTGGCCTGGTCGAGCAGGGCCACAGCCTGGGGCAGCAGCTGTTTGCCGAGGGCATTGAGGCTCAGCCGTTTACCCGCGCGGTCGAACAGCTGGCAGCTGGACTGGCGCTCCAGTTCGGTGATCGAAGTGCTTGCCGCCGATTGTGAGAGGTTGAGCAGTCCCGCAGCACGGGATACGCTTTCCTGCTGGGCGACAGCGACGAAGACTTGCAGTTGACGGAGAGTAAATCGCATATCTATATAACCGATAACCCTTATCTTAATAATCCATTTAACAGATATTGTCGCTGCCATTAGAATGCGATGCAATTGCGCACATCACCGGCGCAGGCAAAATCTCCAGGAGTCCCCCGTACATGAGCAACATGAACCACGAGCGTGTCCTCAGTGTTCATCACTGGAACGACACTCTGTTCAGCTTCAAGTGCACCCGCGACCCGGGTCTGCGCTTCGAAAACGGTCAGTTCGTGATGATCGGCCTGCAACAGCCCAACGGCCGGCCGCTCATGCGCGCTTACTCGATCGCCAGCCCGAACTGGGAAGAGCATCTCGAGTTCTTCAGCATCAAGGTGCCTGATGGCCCGCTGACTTCCCAGTTGCAGCACCTGAAGGAAGGCGACGAGATCATCATCAGCAAGAAGCCTACCGGCACGCTGGTACTCGATGATTTGAAACCGGGCAAGCACCTGTATCTGCTCAGCACCGGTACCGGTCTGGCGCCATTCATGAGCGTCATCCAGGATCCGGAAACCTACGAGCGTTTCGAGAAAGTGATCCTGTGCCACGGCGTACGTTACGTCAATGAAGTCGCTTACCGCGAATTCATCACCGAGCACTTGCCGCAGAACGAGTTTTTCGGCGAGGCCCTGCGTGACAAGTTGATCTACTACCCGACCGTGACCCGCGAGCCATTCGAAAACGAAGGTCGCCTGACCGACTTGATGCGCAGCGGCAAGTTGTTCAGCGATATCGGCCTGCCGCCGATCAACCCGCAGGACGACCGCGCCATGCTGTGCGGCAGCCCGAGCATGCTCGACGAGACCAGCGAAGTGTTGAACAGCTTCGGCCTGAAGGTTTCGCCGCGGATGCGCGAGCCGGGTGATTACCTGATCGAGCGTGCGTTCGTCGAGAAGTAAGCCATTCGCATCACTAAAATGCCCCCATAGCCTGCTCAGGCAATGGGGGCATTTTTATGTCCGACAATTTCAGGTAGGAGCTGCCGAAGGCTGCGATCTTTTGCTCTTGAAATTCGGGAAAGAAGATCAAGGTCAAAAGATCGCGGCCTTCGGCAGCTCCTTGTATGTTGACCCAGCACCCAGCGAGAGAGGTCTAAGCTCGTTGGTGCTGACATACAAAGATGTGTTTCTGGGGGAGGCCGATGGCTCCTGAAGGCAGGACTTGCGCCTGACCTTGTCT
>NZ_JZRI01000091.1:0-3138 GCF_000952175.1 Pseudomonas sp. ES3-33
GTTCGTTCTTTAAAAATTTGGGTATGTGATAGAAAGATAGACTGAACGTTACTTTCACTGGTAACGGATCAGGCTAAGGTAAAATTTGTGAGTTGCTCTTAATTGAGTATTATCGAATTTTCGGCGAATGTCGTCTTCACAGTATAACCAGATTGCTTGGGGTTATATGGTCAAGTGAAGAAGCGCATACGGTGGATGCCTTGGCAGTCAGAGGCGATGAAAGACGTGGTAGCCTGCGAAAAGCTTCGGGGAGTCGGCAAACAGACTTTGATCCGGAGATGTCTGAATGGGGGAACCCACCTAACATAAGTTAGGTATCTTAAGCTGAATACATAGGCTTAAGAAGCGAACCAGGGGAACTGAAACATCTAAGTACCCTGAGGAAAAGAAATCAACCGAGATTCCCTTAGTAGTGGCGAGCGAACGGGGACTAGCCCTTAAGTGGCTTTGAGATTAGCGGAACGCTCTGGAAAGTGCGGCCATAGTGGGTGATAGCCCTGTACGCGAAAATCTCTTAGTCATGAAATCGAGTAGGACGGAGCACGAGAAACTTTGTCTGAATATGGGGGGACCATCCTCCAAGGCTAAATACTACTGACTGACCGATAGTGAACTAGTACCGTGAGGGAAAGGCGAAAAGAACCCCGGAGAGGGGAGTGAAATAGATCCTGAAACCGTATGCGTACAAGCAGTGGGAGCCCACTTTGTTGGGTGACTGCGTACCTTTTGTATAATGGGTCAGCGACTTATTTTCAGTGGCGAGCTTAACCGAATAGGGGAGGCGTAGCGAAAGCGAGTCTTAATAGGGCGTCTAGTCGCTGGGAATAGACCCGAAACCGGGCGATCTATCCATGGGCAGGTTGAAGGTTGGGTAACACTAACTGGAGGACCGAACCGACTACCGTTGAAAAGTTAGCGGATGACCTGTGGATCGGAGTGAAAGGCTAATCAAGCTCGGAGATAGCTGGTTCTCCTCGAAAGCTATTTAGGTAGCGCCTCATGTATCACTGTAGGGGGTAGAGCACTGTTTCGGCTAGGGGGTCATCCCGACTTACCAAACCGATGCAAACTCCGAATACCTACAAGTGCCGAGCATGGGAGACACACGGCGGGTGCTAACGTCCGTCGTGAAAAGGGAAACAACCCAGACCGTCAGCTAAGGTCCCAAAGTTATGGTTAAGTGGGAAACGATGTGGGAAGGCTTAGACAGCTAGGAGGTTGGCTTAGAAGCAGCCACCCTTTAAAGAAAGCGTAATAGCTCACTAGTCGAGTCGGCCTGCGCGGAAGATGTAACGGGGCTCAAACCATACACCGAAGCTACGGGTATCACTTAGGTGATGCGGTAGAGGAGCGTTCTGTAAGCCTGTGAAGGTGAGTTGAGAAGCTTGCTGGAGGTATCAGAAGTGCGAATGCTGACATGAGTAACGACAATGGGTGTGAAAAACACCCACGCCGAAAGACCAAGGTTTCCTGCGCAACGTTAATCGACGCAGGGTTAGTCGGTCCCTAAGGCGAGGCTGAAAAGCGTAGTCGATGGAAAACAGGTTAATATTCCTGTACTTCTGGTTATTGCGATGGAGGGACGGAGAAGGCTAGGCCAGCTTGGCGTTGGTTGTCCAAGTTTAAGGTGGTAGGCTGGAATCTTAGGTAAATCCGGGATTCTAAGGCCGAGAGCTGATGACGAGTGTTCTTTTAGAACACGAAGTGGTTGATGCCATGCTTCCAAGAAAAGCTTCTAAGCTTCAGGTAACCAGGAACCGTACCCCAAACCGACACAGGTGGTTGGGTAGAGAATACCAAGGCGCTTGAGAGAACTCGGGTGAAGGAACTAGGCAAAATGGCACCGTAACTTCGGGAGAAGGTGCGCCGGTGAGGGTGAAGGACTTGCTCCGTAAGCTCATGCCGGTCGAAGATACCAGGCCGCTGCGACTGTTTATTAAAAACACAGCACTCTGCAAACACGAAAGTGGACGTATAGGGTGTGACGCCTGCCCGGTGCCGGAAGGTTAATTGATGGGGTTAGCTAACGCGAAGCTCTTGATCGAAGCCCCGGTAAACGGCGGCCGTAACTATAACGGTCCTAAGGTAGCGAAATTCCTTGTCGGGTAAGTTCCGACCTGCACGAATGGCGTAACGATGGCGGCGCTGTCTCCACCCGAGACTCAGTGAAATTGAAATCGCTGTGAAGATGCAGTGTATCCGCGGCTAGACGGAAAGACCCCGTGAACCTTTACTATAGCTTTGCACTGGACTTTGAATTTGCTTGTGTAGGATAGGTGGGAGGCTTTGAAGCGTGGACGCCAGTTCGCGTGGAGCCAACCTTGAAATACCACCCTGGCAACTTTGAGGTTCTAACTCAGGTCCGTTATCCGGATCGAGGACAGTGTATGGTGGGTAGTTTGACTGGGGCGGTCTCCTCCTAAAGAGTAACGGAGGAGTACGAAGGTGCGCTCAGACCGGTCGGAAATCGGTCGTAGAGTATAAAGGCAAAAGCGCGCTTGACTGCGAGACAGACACGTCGAGCAGGTACGAAAGTAGGTCTTAGTGATCCGGTGGTTCTGTATGGAAGGGCCATCGCTCAACGGATAAAAGGTACTCCGGGGATAACAGGCTGATACCGCCCAAGAGTTCATATCGACGGCGGTGTTTGGCACCTCGATGTCGGCTCATCACATCCTGGGGCTGAAGCCGGTCCCAAGGGTATGGCTGTTCGCCATTTAAAGTGGTACGCGAGCTGGGTTTAGAACGTCGTGAGACAGTTCGGTCCCTATCTGCCGTGGACGTTTGAGATTTGAGAGGGGCTGCTCCTAGTACGAGAGGACCGGAGTGGACGAACCTCTGGTGTTCCGGTTGTCACGCCAGTGGCATTGCCGGGTAGCTATGTTCGGAATAGATAACCGCTGAAAGCATCTAAGCGGGAAACTAGCCTCAAGATGAGATCTCACTGGGACCTTGAGTCCCCTGAAGGGCCGTCGAAGACTACGACGTTGATAGGTTGGGTGTGTAAGCGCTGTGAGGCGTTGAGCTAACCAATACTAATTGCCCGTGAGGCTTGACCATATAACACCCAAGCAATTTGCTTGCTCTAACGAGCACCAGATTGCGGTGTGTGAAGACGAAATGAACCGAAAGTTCGAC
>NZ_JZRI01000092.1:0-1310 GCF_000952175.1 Pseudomonas sp. ES3-33
TGTCTCGTCCTGAATAAGGTTTACACCTTCTGGCTTCTTATCAGGAAGGTGCAATGAATACGGGCGAAAAACGTAGCCAGAGAGATTACACGCTGACTTTTAAATTGTCGGTTGTCGACCAAGTCGAAAAAGGCGAGTTGAGTTATAAAGAGGCTCAACGGCGCTATGGCATTCAGGGCCGGTCGACGGTGTTGGTGTGGTTACGCAAGCATGGTCGGCAGGACTGGAGCCAAGGCGCATCCATTCGCTCCTAGAGGGTCCGACCGATGGACGAGCCTACTTTGCCATTAACTCCCGAGCAGAGAATCAAAGAGCTTGAGGAGCAGTTGGCGTTGGCGACTCAGAAAGCCAAATTCTTCGAAGACGTGGTCGATGTTCTGAAGAACGATTACGGCGTATCTATCGTAAAAAAGCGGCCAGGCAAGTCGTTGCGCAAACCCAAACCCTGAGTGTCTGCAGGGCTTGCCAGTTTATGGGGATTAGTCGACAGGCCTATTACAAGCGTGATCGGGCCTATCGGGCGCGGGTCGAGCAGGATCAGAAGCTTATCAAGTTTGTGCAGGAAGTCCGCGTGCGGCAACCCTGTCTGGGCACCCGCAAACTGCACTCACTGATGCACGCGAAGCATGATAAGCCGGAGCTACATGTCGGCCGAGATCGCTTGTTTGAAGTGTTGCGCGATCACCGGTATTTGGTACGCAGAAAACGGGCCTATCACAAGACAACTGACAGTCATCACCGCTTCCGTTGCCATCCCAACCTCCTGAAGCCTGGCCCCCAGCAAATCGTTGCCACCGGCCCGGAGCAGGTCTGGGTGGCGGATATCACTTACCTGTCCACCAAGCGTGATGACCCGGCGTACTTGAGCTTGGTGACGGATGTCTTCTCAAGAAAAATTGTCGGTTATCACGTGCATGGCAGTCTGCATGCCGACTCGGTGGCTCAAGCTTTGCGCATGGCGCTGAAGACGCGACGAAGCAGTCAGAGATTGGTTCACCACTCGGATCGTGGAGTGCAGTACTGCTCGACGCTTTACCAAAAACTGCACGCAAGACACGGCATAACGTGCTCAATGACTGATGGCTATGACTGTTATCAAAACGCCTTGGCAGAGCGGGTCAACGGCATCCTTAAAACTGAGTTATTGCTTCATCGGCCTAAAGATCTGCCAGAGGCTGAAAAGATGGTGAGAGAGGCGATCCTAATCTACAACCAGGAGCGCCCGCACCTGTCCTTGAAATACAAAACGCCCGATGCGGTGCATCGGGCGTTGGGGTGAAACAGATGTAAACCTATTTCAGGACTAGACA
>NZ_JZRI01000093.1:0-34984 GCF_000952175.1 Pseudomonas sp. ES3-33
ACCAGTACAGTGTCTTATAGCCCATCGCGGCAGCGCGCTTGACCGCATTCCAGCTCAACCAGCAGTCGGAGCGGCAGTAGAACACCAGTGGTTGTGCCTGATTACCCTGGGTCAAGGCTTCAAGGTTACGCGCGAAATACTCTGCCCAGGCCGCAGTCAGGTCACCGTCACCGGTGTTGGCCAGCCAATGGCTGCCGGGTAGATTTTCGTGGGGCTGGTCTTCGATGAATTTCCCTTGCAGCCATTGGCGGCGGTAGACGTCGATCAACACCGGGCGCGGGGTCTGGCTCAGCAGGGCTTGCAGGGCGGCGGTGTCGATGATCGTCGCGCCCTGCGCTTGAGCCGGGGTAGGGCTGCGGTACAACCCGATGCGATAACCGTCGGTTGAGAACAACGCGGTCTCGGCGTGGGCGGTGCAAAGGAGCAAGCTCAGGGACAGCGCAGCGAGTGTGGGACGCAGAAGGCGACGTCGGGCACGGGGCATGGGGGCAATCCTTATAGTTATGCACCCATTACATGCCAGTCGCGGTGCTTTGGGAATGCGACGATAGACATGAAAACCAGTACTAAAGTAGTAATTTTTACCCTGCGCACCCCGTTCCCGGTGAATGAATGAAGCTCCACTGTTGGGGTGCCCAACACGATGCGGGCTCAGGTTGATTTGCGCAGGGCCGCGTGTTGCGGGTTGAAGGTCAACACTGCGAGCAGCGCAAACACCAGGGTCAATGCAGCGCAGACGGCCAGCGCCAGCGGATTGAACCGCTCATACAACGCAAACCGCACCAACTCCACCGCATGAGTGAACGGGTTGATCGCGCACAGCCAGTACAACCACTCACTCGACTCGCGCATCTTCCACAGCGGGTACAGGGCCGAAGACAGGAAAAACAACGGGAAAATCACGAAGTTCATCACCCCGGCGAAGTTCTCCAGCTGGCGGATGGCGTTGGACAGCAACAACCCCAGTGCGCTGAGCATCAATGCCACGAGTAGCAACGCGGGCAAGGCGACCAGCAGGCCCATGGCCGGCGGTTGCACGCCGTACACCCAGGCAATCGCCAGGAAGGCATACACCTGCAACAGCGAAATCAGCGCGGTGGCCAGCAGCTTGCTGCACAGCAGGAAGGTCCTCGGCAGCGGGCTGGTCAACAGCACGCGCATGCTGCCCATCTCCCGGTCGTAGACCATCGACAGCGAGCCCTGCATACCGTTGAACAGCAGGATCATGCAGGCAAGGCCCGGGATGATGTACACCTCGTAGGGGATGTAGGTGTCGTAGGGCTCGATGATCGCGATCCCCAGCGCTGCGCGGAAACCGGCGGCGAACACCAGCAGCCACAGCAAAGGCCGCACCAGCGCGCTGAGGAAACGCGTGCGTTGCAGCACAAAGCGCAGCCATTCGCGCAGCACGATGCCGCTGAAGCAGTGCCAGTAGGCATTCATCGTGAAGCTCCCGGGTTGGTCAGGTGCGCGAAAGCCGAACCCAGGTCGCCGCCGTGCTCAAGGCTCAGGGCATCAGCCTGACCGCTGGCGACCAGGCGTCCTTGATGCAGAATCAACAGGTCGTCGCCGGCTTGCACTTCGTCGAGCAGGTGAGTGGTCCAGAGCACGCTGATCTGCTGCTCGCGGCATAGGCTGCGGATATGCTGGTTGAGGGCCAGGCGGCTGGCTGGATCGAGGCCCGCACTGGCCTCGTCGAGCAGCAGCAGGCGCGGTTCGTGCAACAGCGCACGGGCGATTTCCACCCGGCGGCGGTGCCCGCCATTGAGCTCGCGAACCCGTTCACCGCGCCGCTCGGTCAGGCCCTGGCGGGCCAGCTCGGCATCGACCCGCAGCGCGGTCTGGCGGCGGCCCAGGCCATGCAACGCCGCGTGGTAGCGCAGGTTCTGTTCGACGCTGAGGTCCAGGTCCAGGGTACTTTGCTGGAACACCACACCCAACTGCCTGAGGGCCGGGCGTGGCGTAGTGCGCAGTGAGCACTGGCCCACGACAATGTCGCCGCGTTGCAGGTCGTAGAGTCGGGTGAGCAAGGCGATCAGCGTGGATTTGCCGGCGCCGTTGGGCCCCAGTAATGCGGCAAACCGCCCTGGCGCCAGGCTGAAACTCACCTTGCGCAACGCCTCCCGCGCGCCGTAGGCAAAACTCAGGTCGCTGACCTCCAGCGCGTTCATGGCGTGACCACCACGCCCCACGGATAACGTCCAACCTTGACCGACTTGCTGACCTTGAGGCTGTCGACATCGATCACCGATACGTCACCGCTGACCCCGTTGGTGGCCAGCAGCTGCTTCTGATCCGGGGTAAACGCCATCTGCCAGACTCGCCGGCCCACCAGCAGGTAATCGAGGATCTCGAAGGTCTTGGCATCAATCACCGCCACATGATTGGCCGGGCCGAGGGCAACGAAGCCGTATTTGCCATCGGCACTGAGCTTGATGCCCACCGGCTGCACCTTGTCCGGGTGCACACCCTTGATCTGGAACGTCAGGGTCTTGAGCACCTGGCGGGTTGCAACGTCGAGAATGGTCACCGTGCCGCCGATTTCCGCCGAGGCCCACAATTGCGCACCGTTTGGGGTGAACTCGACGAAGCGCGGGCGCTGGTCTACCAGCGTGCTGTCCGCCAGGGTCTGGGTGCTGGTGTCGATCCAGTGCAGCATGTTGGTGGTTTCGCTGGTGTTGACCGCCCATTTGCCGTCGGGACTGACGGCCATGCCTTCGGGTTCGACGCCGACACTGATCTGGCCCAGCACCTTGGAGGTTTCGGTGTCGATCACCGTCACCAGCGCATCGTCTTCGTTGGAGACATACAACCAGCGATTGTTAGGGTGCAGGGCGAACTGCTCGGGGTCCTTGCCGGATGGCAGTTCCTTGATGATCTTGCGCGTGGCGACGTCCATGACCTGCACGCGATCCGAGTCGCTGGCGCAGATGTACAGCAGCGTGTTGTCGTGGGACAGCAACAGGCCTCGTGGACGCTGGCCGACGGGCAGGGTATCGGTGACTTGCAGGGTCTGCATGTCGATCAGGCTGAGGCTGTTGTCCTTCTCGTTGGAGACCCAGGCGGTGCTGGCCGCGGCATGCCCGGCGGCGAGCAGCAGGGCGCATGAGAGCAGGGTGCGGCGCATGGCGAATTCCTTTTTGTTGTTGTTGTAGTTGTTGAACGTCAGGGGTCAGGGAAAGCGGCAGCTGACCTCGGGCTTGTCGTAGCCCAGGCTGTCCATCTCATTGAAGGGGTGCAGAAAGCCTTCCTGGGGCGAGGTGCTGACCAGCGCCCGGGGTTGCACGACAGGAATGGGCTGGCGCAGTTGACCGTTCCACGGCCGATAACTGAGCTTGCGGCCCTTGAAACCGTCCAGGGGCAGTTGATCGCTGAGTTGCAGCTGACGGATTGCCAGGGGGTCTGCCTGGCGCAGCTTGCTCACCGCGCTGGCGACGCTGCGCACGGCGATCCAGGCGGCAAAATCCCGGTCGTTCATCCAGCGTCCGGCCAGGGCTTCGAAACGTTTCTGCAACTGCGCGGCGCCGTAGGTTTCCACGGTTTTGTGCCAGCCCACCGGGGTCAGGCCCTGGGTGCCGGCGACGGGGCGTGGGTACCAGGTCTGGTAGGGCACGTATTCACCAAAGTCGCCGCGCTCATCGGCCACCAGCACCACGTCGTACTCGGCGGTCTGGGTGAACAGTGGCATGTCGGCCTGGGCGCTGCGGCGCTGGTCGTTGTCGAAACTCCAGGCTTTCTCCGCCACCAGCTTCAAGCCGAAGCGTTTCGCTGCACGCCGCAGGGCCGCGGCATAGGCTTGATCGTCGGCGGTCGGGCCGACGATCAGCAGCGCCCGCTGCCATTTGCGCACCACCAGGAATTGCGCCAGGGCGTCCGCCAGCATCGCCCGGCTGGGCAGGCTGTGCAGCACGTTCGCCAGGCAGTCGGTGGTGCGCAAGCTGTCGTCGGGGCTGCCAGCGTTGAACAGCAGGCTGTCGGGCAGGGCCGCACTGAGTTGGCGCAGGCTGTCGACCGGGGCGTTCACCACGAACAACCGCAGACCTTGCCGGTGTTGCGCCTGGGCGGCCTCGAGCAGGGCTTGCGGGCTGTCGGCACTGCCGTCGACCAGGGTGTAGCTCTGGTTGAGAAAGCGCCCGGTACTGTTGCTGTCGGTGATCGCCAGTTCGGCGCCGCGCAAGCCGGCATCGTCCGGTTCGGCAATGATGTTCGACAGCACAGGACCCGGGTCGGGGCGATAGCCCAGGTAGCCGATCCGCACCTGCAACGGCGCCTCGGCGGCCCGGCTGTGAGCGGACGGCAGGGCGGTGCAGGCGATCGCCAGCAGGCAGGTCAGGGCGTAGGGGGCTAGCTGGCGCATGGTGCACTCCGTTCCAGGTAGCGCCAGCATAGGAACCCGAAGGGCGATAAGAAATATGCAGAAAGTACCAGTCAGCCAGTACCAAGGTAGTAACTCCACCTGCGCGGCGCGGTTTTAGCATGGGTTGTAACAGCCACGACCTCTGGAGGCGCTGGGCCATGCGGATTTTCAAAGCGCTACTGCTGCCGTTCCTGCTGATCCTCAGCCTGATCGGCGTGGATAAACTGCATGGCTCGCGCCCCGCGCCGCTGGCGGTGTTCTCCGCGACGCCGGGGCGCTAGGCATGTCGGCGCTATGGCGAATCAACCTCTGGGTGTGCGGGTTTTTCACCCTGGTGACGCTGGCGTGCACGGGCTTGCTGTTGCATCAGGCGCTGGCGGATGTGGAGCGAGAACTGCAATCGGCCCAGGCCGTGGTCGAGTACCTGAGTGAAACGGCCGGGCGCGACCCGGCCAGTTTGCAACCCGGGCTCACCCGCAGCTTGCGGCATGTGCGGGTGCGCTGGCTGGAACCCGGCGAAGCGCCTCGGGCGGGCACCCAACATGGCCCGGACGCGTGGCTTGCCAGCGTGCTGTTTGCCCAGGCGCGGCACCACGAGCGGGTGCTGGAGCTGCAGGATGGCCGTCGGGTGCAGATTGCGGTCGATCCGCGTGACGAGATCGACGAGGTCTGGGATTCCCTCCAGCAACTGTTGGCATTGTGCGGCCTTGCGCTGCTGGTAAGCCTGCTGACCATTCGCTGGGCGGTTGGCCGCGGCATGGGCCTGCTCGATGAATTACTCCGAGCACTGCAGCAAGTTTCCGACGGCCAGCTCAAGGTGCGCCTGCCCACCGAAGGGGTTCCTGAAGCACGGCAGCTGGCGACGCATTTTAATCAGATGGCCCAGGCGCTGGAGCAGGCTTGCGCCGATAACGCGCATTTGACCCGGACCTTGCTGGCAGTGCAGGAGCAGGAGCGCACTCATCTGGCGCAGACCCTGCACGACGACCTCGGCCAGTACCTGGCGGGTATTCGCGCCCAGGCCTGTCTGCTGCGCTGGGTCGCGGACCAGCCGCAAGCAGTGGAACGCACAGTGCGCGAACTGGAACACAACTGCGAGCATCTGCAGCAAGGATTTCGCGCCCTGGTGCAGGACCTTTACCCGGTAGTACTGCAGCATCTGCCCCTGGAGCAGGCAGTGGCTTTGCTGGTGGAGCAATGGCAGGTGCGCCAGGGCATCGAATGCCAGCTGCGGGTCAGCGTGCAGATGCCAGCGTTGTCCAGCAGCAGTAAAACCCATCTTTATCGACTGCTGCAGGAGGCCTTGACCAACATCGTGCGCCATGCCGATGCCAGCCAGGTGCGGATCCGCCTGCAGCATCAGGGTGGGCGCTTGCGTTTGCTGGTGCGCGACAACGGCCGAGGCGCCCGGCAACCGCAGCAACCGGGCGTCGGCCTGTACTCGATGTGCGAGCGCGCCCGCAGCCTGGGCGGCGTGCTGCGGATTATCAGCCATCCCGGTGCCGGTTGGGCGCTGGCCTTGAACATGCCATTGGAGGTGTGATGAATATTCTGCTGGTTGATGACCATGCCGTGGTCCGCCAGGGCTACGCCAGTTTGCTGCGCGCGCTGCTGCCCGCCCTGGAGGTGCGTGAAGCGGCCACTGGCGAAGAGGCTTTGATCCGCGTCCAGGAAGCAGTACCGAACCTGGTGATCATGGATTTTGGCCTGCCAGGCATCAGCGGCCTGGAGACCACCCGCCGCCTGCGTCAGCGCCTGCCGCAATTGCGTGTGCTGTTTTTCAGCATGCACGATGAATTACCGCTAGTGCGCCAGGCACTGGAAGCGGGGGCTTCGGGTTACCTGACGAAAAGCTCGGCACCTGAGGTGCTGATCGAAGCCGTGCGGCGCATCCTGGCCGGGCACGCCTATATCGAACAACCCCTTGCCACGCAACTGGCCTGCCATCCGCAACACGACGCCAGCGACCCGCGCCTGAAGAGCATGACCCAGCGCGAGCTGGAGATTTTCGTGATGCTCGCCAAGGGCACCCCGGCCCGGATGATTGCCGAGCAATTGAGCATCAGCGCCAAGACCGTCTCCAATCACCTGACCTTGCTCAAGAGCAAACTGCAAGTCAGCTCCCACGCCGAGCTGGTGCATCTGGGCATCGATATGGGAGTGGTGCGCAAGGCGGGGTGAAAGAACACACCCATTCCCACGGTAGAAGCGAGCTTGGTCTGCCCACAAAATGTTGGATATCAATCATGACTTTGGGGAGGCAAACCATTCCGTAGGAGGATATGGTCGGCTCATTTATTCCACGTTGTTGGACACCCCGAACACCCCTCCATATTGGCATCTTGAAAGTTCGCATAATGCTGGCGCGATCCACTCAGGTTCGCCTGCTCAAGATTACTTTCACCAAACTTGGATTCCTGCAGATTCGCGTCTGCGAGATTCGCGCCCTTGAGGTCCGCCTTGCTCAGCCAGGTCATCTCCAGATCTGCCGCACGCAGGTTGGCACTGTGCATCTTGGCCCCGGAAAGCCGGGCGAATTGCAGGTAGGCACCACTGAGGTCGGCATCCTGGAATTGTGCGCCCTGGGCAAACATGCCCCAGCCCTGGATCGCCAGCAATTTTGCCCCGGTGAGATTCGCCAGGCGCAGGTTGCTCTGTTGCAGGCTGGCGCGGGTCAGGTTGGCGCCTTGCAGCCGGGCTTTTTCCAGGTTTGCCAGGTCCAGGCGCGCATGGCGCAGGTCGGCCCCGCGCAAGTCGGCGCCGCTGAGGTTCATGTTGCGCAGGTCCTGGTTACTCAGGTTCGCGCCCTTGAGGTCGGCACCGGGGCACTGGCTGTGATCGGCGATGGTGCAGCCGTTGATGATGAGCGGAACGTCGGCGGCGGCGTGGACCGTCGTAACGCTCAGTAGCAGTACTAGAGGCAGATATTTCATGAAGAGATCTCTGGCTGAGGGAGGTCTGTAGGAGCGAGCTTGCTCGCGATGGTCGTGAACGATGACGCGGGGTGTCTGGTGCCCCGTGTTGGTTTCGGGTTCATCGCGAGCAAGCTCGCTCCTACAGGGAAGGGGTTCGTGGTTTACTTTTGGACTACCTGGCTATCCCAGCTCGGAATCTTGAATACCCAGAACGACCCGCCCTGAGCCACTGGTTTGGTCAGCTCGGCCATGTCGCCGCCCCACAACGGCACCGCGCCGCCATAGCCAACGGTCACGCCGATGTACTGCTCGCCATCCTGCTCCCAGGTGATTGGCGGCGAGACGATGCCGCTGCCGGTCTGGAACTTCCACAACTCCTTGCCGGTTTTCGCATCGAAGGCCTTGAAGAAACCATCACCGGTACCGGTAAACACCAGGTTGCCCTTTGTCGCCAGCACACCGGCCCACAACGGCAATGCCTCCTTGTGTTCCCACACCACCTTGCCGGTGGTCGGGTTCATCGCGCGCAGGCTGCCGACGTGATCGTCGTACATGCGCTTGATACGGAAACCCATGCCCAGATAAGCCGAGCCTTTCTTGTAGCTGACCTCCTCGGTCCAGTACTCCTCCTTCCACTGGTTGCCGGGGATATAGAACAGCCCGGTGTCCTGGCTGTAAGCCATGGGGTTCCAGTTCTTGCCTCCGAGGAACGGCGGCGAAACCTCCACCGGCTTGCCCTTGGTCTCGCCCGGTAGTGGCTTGGCTGGACGCTGGCCTTCGTTTTCCACCGGCCGCCCGGTCTTGAGGTCGATGTGACTGGCCCAGGTGATGTTATCGACGAAGGGGAAGGCGTTCTGCAATTTGCCGTTGTTGCGATCGACCACATAGAAGAACCCGTTGCGGTCAGCGTGGCCGGTGGCCTTGACCGTCTTGCCGTCTTTGTCCTTGTAGTCGAACAGCACCAGCTCGTTGTTGCCGGAGAAATCCCAGGCGTCGTTCGGGGTGTGCTGGTAGAACCATTTCACTTCGCCGGTGCTTGGATCGACGCCGACCTGGCCCGAGGTGTAGAGGCTGTCGTAATCGTGGGGATTGCCATCCTTGGGCGTGCGCGCCCAGGTATTCCACGGGCCGGGGTTACCGGCGCCGACGATGATGGTGTTGGTTTCCGGATCGAAGCTCGCACTCTGCCACGGTGCGCCGCCCCCATGGCTCCAGGCCTCGACCTTGCCGGTTTCGGTGGTTGGGTCATTCGGCCAGGACGGCGCCTTGACGTCGCCGGTGGGGGTGCTGTCCTTGCCGTTCAGGCGGCCCACGTGACCTTCGACGAAAGGCCGCATCCAGACTTCCTCTCCGGTGTCCGGATCGCGGGCAAACAGTTGCCCGACCACGCCGAACTCATCGCCGGAGCTGCCATGGATCAGCAGCACCTTGCCGCTGGTCTTGTCCTTGATCAGCACCGGTGCGCCGGTCATGGTGTAGCCGGCGGCATGGTCACCGAACTTCTTGTTCCAGACCACTTTGCCGGTGTTCTTGTCCAGGGCGATCAGGCGCGCATCCAGGGTGCCAAAGTAGATCTTGTCGCCGAAGATTGCGGCACCGCGGTTGACCACGTCACAGCACGGACGAATGTTGTCCGGCAGACGATGGTTGTAGGTCCAAAGGCGTTTGCCGGTCTTGGCGTCCAGCGCGAAGACCCGCGAATAAGACCCGGTGACGTAAACCACGCCGTCACTGACGATGGCCTGGGATTCCTGGCCGCGCTGCTTCTCGTCCCCGAACGAATAGGACCAGGCCGGCGTCAGCTTGAACACGTTTTTGTCGTTGACCTGGGCCAGCGGGCTCCAGCGCTGGGCGTTGGTGCCCATGCCGTACTGCAGCACGTCCTTGGTGGTCAGGTGATCATTGGCAATGTCCTCCCACGAAACGTTGCGGGTAGGGGCCGCGGCTGCAGTGGCGGCATGGCTGGCAGTGCCGAGCGACAGGCTGCTCACCAGCACGAAGGCCTGTACGGCAAGGGTCAAGGGGGAAAGGGCGGGTAGCGATCTTATTGTCATGGTTGCAGTTCCCAGTGGAGGTTTTGGCCTGCACAGGGTGGTGCGCCCGGTGGGTTGGCGGATACGGAAAATATCCCGCTGTGGCCGGGAAAACTTCCCAAGGGGCACCTGATTTGGGTGTGCGCCACAAGCCCTACTACCAAGGGACTAGAAGGCGGCCACTAAAGCAGCATGGGGCTGGCGCCAGGTGCTTCCTAAGATGGTTGCCATAGCCTCTTTAAAGAGGTTTTGCGTGCAATCCTGAGGGCATAACAATGACAACAAAACGCAACGCCTTGCTTGTTGCCGGACTGCTGGCCGGTTTTATCAGTACCGGTTCCGCCTGGGCTCATGGCAACGTCGTCCCCCAAGCCGTCGAAACCCCGGGGCTGACCCCGATCAAGGACGCTGGCGTGCCGCTCGATGCCGATGGCTGGGCCGCAGTGAACCCTTATCGAACCTCGCCGCAGCACGACAAGGCGGTGGAAATCGGCTCTTCGGCCTACAACCAGAATTGTGCGGCCTGTCATGGCCTGGAAGCCAAGTCCGGAGGTATTGCCCCGGATCTGCGCATGCTCGATGTCGGTGACGCCGGTGATGAATGGTTCGTCGAGCGAGTGCGCCATGGCGCCGTACGCGACGGCCGCGTTTACATGCCCAAGATGGCCGATTACCTGAGCCAGGAAGCCTTGTGGGCGGTGCGCACTTACCTGGATACGGTCCACGTCGAGGAGTAAGGCATGCGCCTGTTCACGCTGTTGATCAGTGCGTTGTTGCTGTGCTGCCAGGTGGTACAGGCGCAGGTGCGGACCTATGACGAAATGATCGCCGCCGGAGAGCTGAAAGTGGCGGTCTACAAGGACTTCGCCCCTTACAGTTTCGAAGACGCCGGTCAGCCCCGGGGCGTCGATGTGGACTTGGCCGCAGCACTGGCCAAGGCACTCGGTGTGCGCCTGACCCTGATGTGGGCGCCGGCGGGAGAAAAACTCGACGACGACCTGCGCGACTACATCTGGCGTCCCAGCCAATTGCACGACCTGCAATTGGCTGACCTGATGATGCGCGTACCCTACGACCAGGACTACGCGCGCAAGCGCAACGAGCTGGGCGAACTGGAGAACAGCCACGTGGTGATGTTCGGGCCCTATCAGAACGAACAGTGGCAGGTGGCGTACGACCGTCGCCGCCTGGACAAGGTCGCCAGCGTGGCAGTGTTCGAGCATCATCCGATCGGCGTCGAGGTGGACAGCGTTCCGTCGTTCTACCTGACCTCGGTGTTCAACGGCATGCTCGCCGGCAAGACCCACCATTATCCCGGCGTGCACCAGGCATTTGCCGCGATGAAGGCGGGTGAAGTCGATGCGGTGATGGCGATGCGCGGCGAGATCGACTGGCAAGTGCACGAAGCGGCCGACCCCCAGGTTGCGCTGGCGGAAAACGCCTACCCGAATATGGGCAAGCAACTCTGGGAGATCGGCATGGCTGTGCACGAAAGCAATCGACAGCTGGCGTATGCGGTCGAGGAGGCGCTGGAAGGGATGATTAGCGATGGTTCGGTCAAGGCGCTGTATGCCAGGTACGGCCTGCGCTATGACGTGCCCGAGCTGTATCAGCAGTGAACTGGCAAGCGAGCTGCCTGCTGGCCTGCTGGCTGCCCATCGCTGCCCATGCAGCGGCCATCGACCCCGGCAAAGACCCGGTGCCGTCGGTGATGTGGGCTTTTTATCACACGCAAATGCTCGGTGATGCGCCGTTCGTGTTCGATGACCGGGTAAAACTGCTGGCCCCGCCATTCGCCGAAGATGCCCGGCAGGTACCGCTGGAGATCGACGCCCGGGCGTTCAAGGGCGAAGTGGTGAAAATCCTCGCCTGGGCCGAGTTGAACCCGTTGCCGAAGATCGTCGATTTCCAGCCGGTGAGCGGGGTCTTGCCCTGGCTGTCGATCCGTATCCGCATCGAACAGGCGACCCCGTTGCGCGCCGCCGTGTTGACCCGCGACGGCCTGTGGCATGTCGGTTCGACGCTGATCGACGCGGCGGGTGGCGGCTGCACCGCACCCAGCGTAGTGCGCACCCAGCCGGGGTGGGAGGAGCACATCGGCGAAGTGCTGGGCGGTCGATACCCGCGGGGCGAGTTCAGTCGCCTGCGCCTGCAGGTCGCGCATCCGATGGACAACGGCATGGTCAGTGGCATCCCGGAATTCTTCATCAATCATGCCGAATTGCGTGATGGTAATGATCAGGTCCTGGCGCGCCTTGAGCTGTTTCCCGCCGTCAGCGAAAACCCCAACCTGACGTTCGATATCGAAGGGGCAGGGCAGACGCGCCTGTTACTGCGCGACAACAGCGGCAATGAGTTCGATGCGGCCATTCCCTGACCCCAAGGAGCGCCTGATGCGCTGGATGCTGTTGTTGTTGATCGGAATGAGCCTGCCGGCCCTGGCCGACCTCGAGTACTCGCTCAAGCCCAGGCTCATTGCCCAGGACACCTGGTTGCTGGAAGGCAGCACCGACAACTTCGCCAAGGGCAACGGCGGCAACATCGTCAACACCGCCTTCATTGTCACCGAGCGCGGCGTGGTGGTGATCGATACCGGGCCCTCGAAGCGTTATGGCGAAGCGATGCGCCAGGCGATTGCGGCGACGACCGACAAGCCGGTGATCGAGGTGCTGTTGACTCATCACCATCCCGACCATGTGCTCGGCAACCAGGCCTTTACCGACGTGCCGATTGCCGCGCTGGCGGGGACTACGCAGTTGTTGCGTCAGCAGGGTGATGCCATGGCCGAGAATATGTACCGGCTGGTGGGCGACTGGATGCGTGGCACCGAAGTCATATTGCCAACCCGGACACTGGAGCCGGGTGTGCACAGTTTTGGGAATCACGATTTACGCGTGCTGAGCCTGGGTGGGCACACCGGCGCGGATCTGGCTATTCTCGACCAGAAAACCGGCGTGTTGTTTGCCGGGGACCTGGTGTTTTATCAACGGGCACTGACCACGCCCAACAGCCCTGGGCTGGCGGTGTGGCTGGCCGACATCGCCACGCTTGAAGGCCTGCCCTGGACGCTGATCGTGCCCGGCCATGGCCCGCTGGCAACTGACGCCAGGCCCTTCGAACAGATGCGCGACTACCTGGGGTGGCTCGACCAGCTGATGCGCGACGGCGCGGCCAATGGCAGCGACATGGCGGAGATGATCCGCAGCCCCATTCCCGAGCGATTCGCCACAATCAACCTGAGTCGATATGAGCTGATTCGCAGCGTCAGTCATCTGTTTCCCCGCTACGAGCGCGCCCAAATGACCCGAGTGGATTCCACCCCCGACAACTGAATACCACTCACCACCTGACCTTCTGTGGCAGCGAGCCTGCTCGCGATGGTCGCCAACGATAACCCTGGAACCTGACACCCAGCGGCGTTCTCCCGTCCATCGCGAGCAGGCTCGCTCCCACATGGGTTACGCGCTACGACCCCGTACTAAGGAACTACAAATCTCCACACTGCGGGCAATTGTTGCCAGGGCCCCGGCGACCAAGAATCTGCACCAGACCGGGAAATTTTCCCGGGTATAACAAAAAACCGCAGAGGCAGCCGTCATGACCCAACCCGCACGTCGCCAACCCTTCGTCTTGAGCCTGTTGCTCAGCGCCATGCTGCTGTCCGGCCAGGCGCTGGCGGCCGTCACCGACCAGGAGATTCTCCAGGACCCCACGAACCCGGGGCAGATCGTCACCAACGGTCTGGGCGTGCAGGGTCAACGCTACAGTCCGCTCGATACGCTCAACGTCGACAACATCAAGGATTTGCGGCCAGTGTGGGCCTTCTCCTTCGGTGGCGAGAAACAGCGTGGCCAGCAAGCGCAGCCGATGATCAAGGACGGCGTGATGTACATGACCGGTTCCTACTCGCGGGTGTTCGCGGTGGATGCGCGCACCGGCAAGAAACTCTGGCAGTACGACGCACGCCTGCCCGACGATATCCGGCCCTGCTGCGACGTGATCAACCGCGGCGTCGCGCTGTATGGCGACCTGGTGTTCTTTGGCACCCTGGACGCCAAGCTGGTGGCGCTGAACAAGGACACCGGCAAAGTGGTCTGGAGCAAGAAGGTCGCCGATCACAAGGAAGGCTACTCGATCAGCGCCGCGCCCATGGTCATCAACGGCAAACTGATCACCGGAGTGGCCGGTGGCGAATTCGGCGTGGTCGGCAAGATCGAAGCCTACGACCCGAAGAACGGTGATCTGCTGTGGACTCGCCCTACGGTCGAAGGTCATATGGGTTACGTCTACAAGGATGGCAAGGCCGTAGAAAACGGCATTTCCGGCGGCGAGGCGGGCAAAACCTGGCCGGGCGACCTGTGGAAGACCGGTGGCGCAGCGCCGTGGCTGGGTGGCTACTACGACCCGGAAACCAACCTGCTTCTGTTCGGTACAGGTAACCCGGCACCGTGGAACTCGCACCTGCGTCCTGGCGACAACCTGTACTCGTCCTCGCGCCTGGCGCTCAACCCGGACGACGGCACCATCAAATGGCATTTCCAGAGCACGCCCCACGATGGCTGGGACTACGATGGCGTGAACGAGCTGATTTCGTTCAATTACACCGAGGGCGGCAAGGAAATCAAGGCTGCCGCCACCGCTGACCGCAACGGTTTCTTTTACGTGCTGGACCGCACCAACGGCAAATTCATCCGCGGTTTCCCGTTCGTGGACAAGATCACCTGGGCCACCGGGCTGGATAAGGACGGTCGGCCGATCTACAACGAAGCCAGCCGACCGGGTGCACCGGGCACCGAAGCCAAAGGCAGTTCGGTGTTCGTCGCCCCGGCGTTCCTCGGCGCGAAAAACTGGATGCCGATGGCCTACAGCAAAGACACCGGCCTGTTCTACGTGCCGTCTAACGAGTGGGGCATGGACATCTGGAACGAAGGCATCGCCTACAAAAAAGGCGCGGCCTTCCTCGGTGCCGGTTTCACCATCAAGCCACTGAACGAAGACTACATCGGCGTGCTGCGCGCCATCGACCCGAAAACCGGCAAGGAAGTCTGGCGTCACAAGAACTTCGCGCCACTGTGGGGCGGGGTGCTGACCACCAAAGGCAATCTGGTATTCACCGGCACGCCGGAGGGGTTCCTGCAGGCATTCAATGCCAGGACCGGCGAGAAGGTCTGGGAATTCCAGACCGGCTCCGGTGTGCTCGGCTCACCTGTGACCTGGGAAATGGACGGCGAGCAGTACGTCTCGGTGCTGTCCGGCTGGGGTGGCGCGGTGCCGTTGTGGGGCGGCGAAGTGGCCAAGCGCATCAAGGACTTTAACCAGGGCGGCATGCTCTGGACCTTCAAATTGCCGAAGGACCTGGTGGCTAAGCACTAATCCAGGTTCACCACATCCCACAGAGATTTCCACCCCATTGGGATTTGTGGGCAAACCTACTACCAAATAACGAGAGCCCCCCTGCCAACGGCGCATTCGTCTGGCACCTGGGGCTCTCTACTATCGGTTCATCGCCTGTTTGCACGACAGGCATCGACCCAGACAGAGGCCCACCATGATCTACGCACAACCCGGAACACCCGGCGCCGTCGTTTCCTTCAAGCCGCGCTACGGCAATTTCATTGGCGGCGAGTTCGTTGCCCCGGTCAATGGCGAGTACTTCACCAACACCTCGCCGGTCACCGGTGAAGTGATCGCCGAATTTCCGCGCTCCAGCGCCGCCGATATCGACAAGGCCCTCGACGCGGCCCACGCTGCGGCGGATGCCTGGGGCAAGACCTCGGCGCAGGACCGTTCGCTGGTCCTGCTGAAAATCGCCGACCGCATCGAGCAGAATCTGGAAATCCTCGCCGTTACCGAAACCTGGGACAACGGCAAGGCCGTGCGTGAAACCCTCAATGCCGACGTACCGCTGGCCGCCGACCACTTTCGCTATTTCGCCGGGTGCATCCGTGCGCAGGAAGGCGGCGCCGCCGAGATCAACGAACTGACCACCGCTTATCATTTCCACGAGCCTTTGGGCGTGGTCGGACAGATCATCCCGTGGAATTTTCCATTGCTGATGGCCGCCTGGAAACTCGCTCCGGCCCTGGCTGCCGGCAACTGCGTGGTGCTCAAGCCGGCCGAGCAAACGCCACTGTCGATCATGGTGTTCGCCGAACTGATCGCCGATCTGCTGCCAGCGGGTGTGCTGAACATCGTCCAGGGTTTCGGCCGCGAAGCCGGTGAGGCCCTGGCCACCAGCAAGCGCATCGCCAAGATCGCGTTTACCGGGTCCACTCCGGTGGGCGCACACATCATGCACTGCGCCGCCGAGAACATCATTCCAAGCACCGTGGAACTGGGCGGCAAGTCGCCGAACATCTTCTTCGAAGACATCATGAACGCGGAGCCGCAGTTCATCGAAAAAGCCGCCGAAGGCCTGGTGCTGGCGTTCTTCAACCAGGGCGAAGTCTGCACCTGCCCATCCCGGGCGCTGGTCCAGGAATCGATCTACGAGCCGTTCATGGCCGAGGTGATGAAGAAGATCGTCAAGATCAAGCGCGGCAATCCGCTGGACACCGAGACCATGGTCGGCGCCCAGGCGTCCGAGCAGCAGTACGACAAGATTCTCTCGTACCTCAAAATTGCCCAGGAGGAGGGCGCGGAGCTGCTCACCGGCGGCGCCGCCGAGCGCCTTGAAGGCGACCTGTCGACGGGTTACTACATCCAGCCGACCCTGCTCAAGGGCCACAACAAGATGCGGGTGTTCCAGGAAGAAATCTTCGGTCCGGTGGTGGGTATCACCACCTTCAAGGACGAAGCCGAAGCGCTGGCGATCGCCAACGACAGCGAATTCGGCCTCGGTGCCGGCCTGTGGACCCGCGACATCAACCGTGCCTACCGCATGGGCCGGGCGATCAAGGCCGGCCGTGTGTGGACCAACTGCTACCACCTGTACCCGGCGCATGCCGCGTTCGGCGGTTACAAGAAGTCCGGGGTGGGCCGCGAAAATCACAAGATGATGCTCGACCACTACCAGCAGACCAAGAACCTGCTGGTGAGCTACGACATCAATCCGCTGGGGTTCTTCTAACCCCCAAAAACACCGCGCCCACCTGTAGGAGCGAGCGTGCTCGCGATGGTCGCCAACGATAACGCTGGGAACCTGATACCCAGCGTTGTTCTTGCGTCAATCGCGAGCAAGCTCGCTCCTGCAGGTTTTTGCAATCGAACCGCCGCGCAACACCCCCTACCAACGCACCCCGCCAACTCCTTCGAAAGTAGCATTCGGTCACCTCCCGCCCCGTGCATTAATGGCTTTACCGGAATTGCCCGGCACAAGAAGAGGATTGACCCATGTGGCATAAACCCGCGTTTACCGATCTGCGCATTGGCTTCGAAGTGACGATGTATTTCGCCAACCGTTGATTGTTCACCCGGCCAGCCGTCGTGTTGGCCGGGCCTGCCTTCTGGAGCATTGCTCATGCACATCCGTGTTCTTGGTTCGGCTGCTGGTGGCGGTTTTCCGCAGTGGAACTGCAACTGCCGGCAATGCGCCGGAGTGCGCAACGGCACCCTGCGGGCGCAGCGGCGAACGCAGTCCTCGATTGCCCTGAGCGACAACGGGGTGGACTGGGTGCTGTGCAATGCTTCACCGGATATCCGCGCGCAGCTGGAAAGCTTCGCGCCGCTGCAACCGGCTCGACAATTGCGCGACACGGCGATTACCGCCGTGGTGCTGATGGACAGCCAGATCGACCACTGCACCGGCCTGTTGAGCCTGCGCGAAGGCTGCCCGCATTCCGTGTATTGCACCGGCCGGGTCCACGAAGACCTCAGCAGCGGCTTCCCGCTGTTCGGCATGCTCAAGCACTGGAACGGCGGCCTGCAGTGGCGAACGCTCGGCCTGGACCGCGAACCCTTTCAGATCCCGGCCTGCAAACACCTGCGGCTGCGGGCGATCCCGCTGGTCAGTAACGCACCACCGTACTCGCCCAACCGCGGCAATCCGCAGCCCGGCGACACCATCGGCCTGTTTATCGAAGACCTGCAAAGCGGCGCGTCGCTGTTCTACGCTCCGGGGCTCGGGCAGGTCGACGCTGAGGTGCTGGGCTGGATGCAACGCGCCGATTGCCTGTTGCTCGATGGCACGTTGTGGCGCGACGACGAAATGCGCGTGTGTGAGGTCGGCCAGAGCCTGGGCAGCGACATGGGCCACCTGGCCCAGAGCGGGCCTGGCGGCATGCTGGAAGTGCTGGAAGGCTTTCCCCGCCAGCGCAAGGTGCTGATCCATATCAACAACACCAACCCGATCCTCGATGAGGACTCGGCGGAACGGGCGTTGCTGGAGCGGCGGGGGATTGAGGTGGCTTTTGATGGCATGGACATTGTGCTGTAGCCAATGGCCCCATCGCGGGCAAGCCAGATACCACACAGCTTCCAGGATGATCCCAATGACCGACACCCCGATGACCCCCACCGAATTCACCGCCGCCCTGCAAGCCAAAGGCGCCTATTACCACATCCACCACCCCTTCCACCAAGCCATGTATGCCGGTCGAGCTACCCGCGAACAGATCCAGGGCTGGGTCGCCAATCGGTTCTACTATCAGGTGAACATCCCCCTGAAAGACGCTGCGATCCTCGCCAACTGCCCCGATCGCGAAGTGCGGCGTGAATGGCTGCAACGCATCCTCGACCACGACGGCGTGCCTGGCAGCGAAGGCGGCATCGAAGCCTGGCTGCGTCTGGGTGAAGCCGTAGGGCTCGATCGCGAACAGATTCTCTCCCAGAAACTGGTGCTGCCCGGCGTACGTTTTGCCGTGGACGCCTACGTCAATTTTGCCCGGCGTGCCTGCTGGCAGGAAGCAGCCAGCAGCTCCCTGACCGAGCTGTTCGCGCCGCAGATCCACCAATCACGTCTCGAGGCCTGGCCGAGCCATTACCCATGGATCGACAGCGCCGGCTACGACTACTTTCGCACCCGCCTGGGCCAGGCCCGCCGGGATGTCGAGCACGGCCTGCGCATTACCCTGGCGCACTACGTCACCCTGGAGGGCCAGCAACGCATGCTGGAAATCCTGCAATTCAAGCTTGATGTGTTGTGGAGCATGCTCGACGCCATGAGCATGGCCTATGAACTGCAGCGCCCGCCTTACCATAGCGTGACCACGCAGAACGTCTGGCACCGGGGGATTGACCTGTGAACGGGAGCAAACCGCAACCCGGTCCACCGCTGTGGCTGCTGGCGGAGCTGACCTATCGGTGTCCGCTGCAGTGCCCCTATTGCTCCAATCCGCTGGATTTTGCCCAGCAGGGGGCGGAGCTGAGCACCGAGGAATGGATTCGCGTATTTCGCGAAGCGCGGGAGATGGGCGCGGCGCAGCTCGGCTTTTCCGGAGGCGAGCCGCTGGTGAGGCAAGACCTGGCCGAGTTGATCAAGGCCGGGCGGGACATGGGTTATTACACCAACCTGATCACCTCGGGCATCGGCCTGACCGAGCAGAAGGTGCGCGACTTCAAGGTTGCCGGGCTGGACCACATCCAGATCAGTTTTCAAGCGGCCGACGAGGCGGTCAACAACATGCTCGCCGGATCCCGCAAGGCCTTCGCGCAGAAGCTGGCCATGGCCCGGGCGGTGAAGGCCCAGGGTTATCCGATGGTGCTGAATTTTGTCACCCATCGGCACAACATCGACCAGATCGACCGCATCATCGAGCTGTGCCTGGAGCTGGAAGCGGATTTCGTCGAGTTGGCGACCTGCCAGTTCTACGGCTGGGCCGAGCTCAACCGGGTCGGCCTGTTGCCCACCCGTGAGCAGTTGCAGCGCGCCGAGCGCATTACCAATCAGTACCGCGAGCGTCTCGAGGCCGAAGGGCATCCCTGCAAGCTGATCTTCGTCACCCCGGATTACTATGAAGAACGCCCCAAGACCTGCATGAACGGCTGGGCCAACCTGTTTCTCGACATCACTCCGGACGGCACCGCACTGCCATGCCACAGCGCCAGGCAGCTCCCGGTAGCCTTCCCCAATGTGCGCGAGCACAGCATCGAGCACATCTGGACCGACTCGTTCGGCTTCAACCGTTTTCGTGGCGACGACTGGATGAAGGAGCCTTGCCGCTCCTGCGATGAAAAGCACAAGGACCTGGGGGGGTGTCGGTGCCAGGCGTTCATGCTGACCGGCGATGCCGAGAATGCCGACCCGGTGTGCAGCAAGTCGGCGCACCACGGCGTCATCCTCAAGGCCCGGGACGAGGCCGATGCGCCCGGGCTGGGCATGGAGCACCTGACGCTGCGCAACGAAAAAGCCTCGCGCCTGATCTACCGCGGATAACAACCATGCACACGCCCCCGTAGGAGCCGGCTTGCCGACTATGGCGTGCGCACAATTTACGCAAGGCTTCAGGGCCTCATCGCCGGCAAGCCGGCTCCCACGAGGAATCTGTTGTCATTTCAGCCTTTAGGTACCCATTGGTCTGATTGCATTCACCGCCGGATGGGGTAGTGTGGCTTTACCTTCCAAAACAATAAAAACACAGGCTTTCCAATGAGCCAAAGTCTCAGCCAGCTGCGTAAATTCGTTTCACCTGAAATCATCTTCGGTGCCGGTTGCCGGCATAACGTCGGCAACTATGCCAAGACTTTTGGTGCGCGCAAGGTCCTGGTGGTCAGTGACCCCGGGGTGATTGCCGCCGGGTGGGTGGCCGATGTCGAGGCCAGCCTGCAGGCCCAGGGCATCGACTACTTTCTCTACAGCGACGTGTCGCCCAATCCCCGGGTCGAAGAAGTCATGCTCGGTGCCGAGCTGTACCGGGAAAACCACTGCGATGTGATCGTCGCCGTGGGCGGCGGCAGCCCGATGGATTGCGGCAAGGGCATCGGCATCGTCGTCGCCCATGGCCGCAACATCCTCGAGTTCGAAGGGGTGGACACCATTCGCGTGCCGAGCCCGCCGCTGATCCTGATCCCCACGACCGCCGGCACCTCGGCGGATGTTTCTCAATTCGTGATCATCTCCAACCAGCAGGAGCGCATGAAGTTCTCCATCGTCAGCAAGGCGGTGGTGCCGGACGTGTCGCTGATCGACCCGGAAACCACCTTGAGCATGGACCCGTTCCTGTCGGCCTGTACCGGAATCGATGCCTTGGTGCACGCGATTGAGGCTTTCGTGTCGACCGGTCACGGGCCCTTGACCGATCCCCATGCGCTGGAAGCCATGCGCCTGATCAACGGCAACCTGGTACAGATGATCGCCAACCCCACGGACATTGCCCTGCGCGAGAAAATCATGCTCGGCAGCATGCAGGCCGGGCTGGCGTTTTCCAACGCGATCCTCGGTGCGGTGCATGCGATGTCCCACAGCCTTGGCGGTTTCCTCGACTTGCCCCATGGCCTGTGCAATGCGGTACTGGTGGAACACGTGGTGGCGTTCAACTACAACTCGGCGCCGGAGCGTTTCAAGGTCATCGCCGAGACCTTTGGCATCGACTGCCGTGGCCTCAATCACCGGCAGATCTGCGGGCGCCTGGTGGAACATCTGATCGCGCTCAAACACGCGATCGGCTTCCATGAAACCCTCGGCCTGCACGGCGTGCGCACCGCGGACATTCCGTTTCTCTCGCAGCACGCCATGGACGACCCGTGCATCCTCACCAACCCTCGCGAGTCCAGTCAGCGTGATGTCGAGGTCGTCTATGGCGAAGCCCTCTGACGAGCAGCAACGGGCGCTCGCCGGGCTGCTGGGATTAGGCAGCCACTCGGCGCGCAAAAGCCACTACCCGGAGCTGGCCGCGCGCCTGGAAGAGCTGGAAGCCGAACGCAATCGCTACAAATGGCTCTTTGAAAATGCCGTGCAGGGGATCTTCCAGGCCAGCCTGCTCGAAGGCATGCGTGCGGCCAATCCGGCGCTGGCGCGGATGCTCGGCTACCAGGACCCGCAGGACGTGTTGTTTTCCCTGGCGGACTTGGCGAGCAACCTGTTCGTCGGCGGTGCGCAGGAGCTGGCCAATATCGGCGAGATCCTCAGGCACCAGGGCAGCTTGCACGGCTACGAAACCCAATTGCGGCGCAAGGACGGCAGCAGCCTCGATGTGTTGATGAACCTGTTGCTCAAGCCTGATCAGGAAGGCCTGGTGGAAGGTTTTGTGACCGACATCACCGAGCGCAAACTGGCCCAGGAGCGCCTGCAACAGCTCAACGACGAACTGGAGCAGCGGGTCAACGCGCGCACCGACGAACTGCTCGAGGCCCGGGACGCCGCCGAGGCCGCCAATCGCAGCAAGGACAAGTACCTCGCCGCCGCCAGCCATGACCTGCTGCAACCGCTCAACGCCGCGCGCCTGCTTATCTCGACCTTGCGCGAGCGCAAGTTGCCCGACATCGAGCAGGTCCTGGTGGAGCGTACCCATCAGGCACTGGAAGGCGCCGAAGACCTGCTCACGGACCTGCTGGACATTTCACGGCTCGACCAGGCCGCCGTCAAACCGGACATCGCGCTGTATCGCCTCGACGAGTTGCTTGGGCCCCTGGTATCCGAGTTCCAGTCCGTCGCCGAGGCCGACGGCCTGCACCTGCGCGTGCACATGGGCGACTACGCGATCAGCACCGACTTGCGCCTGATGACGCGCATCCTGCGCAATTTTCTCAGCAATGCCTGCCGCTATACCGACCAGGGCAGCATCCTGCTGGCGGCCCGACGCCGGGGCGAGATGCTGCGCCTGGAGGTGTGGGACACCGGGCGCGGGATTGACCCGGACCGCCTGGATTCGATTTTCCTCGAGTTCAACCAGCTGGATGTCGGCCGTGCTGCCGATCGCAAGGGCGTCGGGTTGGGGCTGGCGATTGTCGAGCGCATCGCCAAGATTCTCGAGTACCGCGTGCAGGTTCATTCGCTGCCGGGGCGTGGTTCCAGATTCAGCATCGAGGTGCCCATGTCCCGGGAAGTGCCGCTGCCGATCAGCCTCGCGGCGCCGCAGCCGGGCACCGGTAATCCGTTGCCGGGGCGTCGTTTGCTGGTGCTGGACAATGAAGTCAGCATCCTTGACAGCATGCGGGCGCTGCTTGGGCAGTGGGGCTGCGAGGTGGTGACGGCCACCGACCAGGCCTCGGCGTTGAGCGCACTGGCCGGGCGGGCGCCGGAGCTGATCCTGGCCGACTATCACCTGGACCACGGGGTGGTGGGCTGTGAAGTGGTCAGGCACTTGCGCGAGCATTTTGCCCAGGCAATTCCTGCTGTCATCATCACCGCCGATCGCACCGATCAATGCCGTCGCTCATTGCGGCGCCTGGATGCACCGCTGCTGAACAAACCGGTGAAGCCTGGCAAGTTGCGCGCGGTGCTCAGTCAGTTGCTGGGGTAGGGCAGCGCGCGATATTGCAGGCTGAAACCCAGCTCGGCAGACTGACCTTGTGCCAGCAGGCGCAAGCCCGGCCGCCCGGGCAGGTGATGGGCATTGACCGGATGGCTTACCGGTTCGATACAGAAGAATCCCAAGTCAACCGGGCAATACAGCAGGTAGTAATCGCTGCCGCTGGCCTCGCACTGCAGTTCGTAGCCCAGGTCCGGTTGCTGGATCAGGCAGTGGCCGTCCCATTGGCAGAAACCGTTGTCGACCAGGGTGTCCGGCAGCGCTTGCAGTTGCTGAAAATCCCATCGGTCGGGGATCGAATCAAGTCGGGTAGGCAGTCTGGACGCGTCGCACATCCAGACCTGTTGGGCAGTTGCCTGCAGACGGGTGCCGGCGGTGCGCGGCAGATAAGGATGCAGTCCCAGCCCATGCCACGCGGCATGCTCGGCCAGATGCGTAACCTGCACCTCGATACTCAAGCGGCCCTCGCTCAAGTGAAAGCGTTGCCGGGCGCGATAGGCGAAGGGGATGCTGCAGTCCAGTTGCAGCACCACTTCATCCTGCGTGTGGGAAACGACCTGCCACGGCTGTTGCCAGGCACTGCCGTGGATGGGTAGCGGGTCGGTGAGGCTGTTGGGCGCCAGGGCAAGCCAGCCATCGGGGCAGTCGAAACCGCCTTCGGCGATCCGGTTGGACCAGGGCACCAGCGGGAAGCAGCCGAGCTTGCCCGGCAGGCCTGTGTTCAATGCCTGCGCATCGTTGTACCGCAGCAATGGCTGGCCGGTACTGCGTACGGTCCAGTTGACGATGCTGCCGCCGAGTGCGGGGGCGAGGGTCAGGTGGGTGAGTTCGTCTTCGAGTTCGAGCAGTGTTGGCGCCATAGCCGTTAACCTATCTGAAAAACACCGAGATCCCCGTAGGCAGCTCCTGCAGGGGCTGCATTGGCCTTTTACAACACCAGATGCGGCAACCACAGCGACAGTGCAGGAACGTAAGTCACCGCGATCAGCACCAGGAACAGCACGGCATAAAAAGGCAGCAGTGCGATCACGGTTTTTTCGATAGTGACTTTACCCACGGCAGACCCCACAAACAGTACCGCGCCTACGGGCGGCGTGATCAATCCTATGCCCAGGTTCACCAGCATGATCATGCCGAAGTG
Organism: Pseudomonas sp. ES3-33; assembly: GCF_000952175.1. Classification (NCBI taxonomy): domain Bacteria; kingdom Pseudomonadati; phylum Pseudomonadota; class Gammaproteobacteria; order Pseudomonadales; family Pseudomonadaceae; genus Pseudomonas; species Pseudomonas sp. ES3-33. Next base: position 23,793 of record NZ_JZRI01000093.1, read on the forward strand.
CACCGGGTCGACGCCTATGCCAAGAATCACCGGCAGCAGGATGGGTGTCAGGATCAGGATCAAGGGCGCCATGTCCATCACCGCGCCGAGAATCAGCAGCATGACGTTGATGCACATCAGGATCACGTAGCGGTTGTCTGACAGGGTCAGGAACATGGTGGTGATCTTTGCCGGAATCTGCATCAGCGTCATGATATAGCCGAAGCTGGCGGCGAAACCGATCAGGATCATCACGATGGAAATGGTCCGGACCGTGCGGTGCATCAGTTTCGGCAGCTCACTCCATTTGTAGTCGCGATAGATGAACATGGTCACGAAAAACGCCCAGAGCACGGCGATGGCCGCAGACTCCGTGGCGGTGAAAATACCGGACAGAATGCCGCCGAGGATGATGACCATCGCCATCAAACCCCACATCGCTTCGCCGCATATTTTCAGCGCCTGCTTGAGGGGAATGACCTCGCCCTTGGGGTAGTTGCGTTTTTTCGCGAAGATCAGGCAGAGCACCATCAGGCAGGCGCTCATCAACAGCCCCGGTACGATACCCGCCATGAACAGCGAAGCAATCGACACCGTGCCGCCGGCAGCCAGTGAGTAAATCACCGAGTTGTGGCTGGGAGGCGTCAACAGGGCCTGGACCGACCCGCTGATGGTCACGGCCGTGGCGAATTCCCGTGGATAACCCTTGCGCTCCATTTCCGGAATCAGTACCGAGCCCACTGACGCGGTATCCGCCACCGAGGAGCCGGAAATCGCCCCGAAGAATGTCGAGGCCATGATGTTGACCAGCGACAGGCCGCCGCGCACGAAGCCCACCAGCACCCCGGCAAAGGCGACCAACCGGCGGGACATGCCACCCTCGGCCATGATCGCGCCCGCGAGCACGAAGAACGGAATCGCCAGCAGGGAGAATTTGTTCACACCACCGGCGACTTGAATCATCAGCGCCTGAAACGGAATGTCGATCCACCATGCGCCGATCAGCGCAGAGAGCCCCAAGGCATAGGCGACCGGCATGCCGATCATGATCAGAGCGAGAAAACTGCCCAGCAGAATCAGAGCGTCCATTTATACGGCACCTTCGCTTTCTTCAACCAGGTCGAAACGCACGACCCGACGGTTGCTCTGATCACCGAGCAGGAGTTTTTCCAGGACAAAAATCAGCGTGAGCAGACCGCCCACGGGGATCGGCATATAGGTAATGCCCACGCGCAGCGTCGGCAGCGCGCTCATGAACTGGTTCCAGGTGGACATGCACAGTTTGGTACCCCAGACAGTCATGAACAGGCAGACCGTGGCCATCAGCAGTTGCGAGAAGATCCCCACGACTCTGCGTACTTCGGGCGTCATCCGGTCGGTCACCATGGCCACCGCCATGTGCGCACCGGCGCGATAACTGGCCGCCGCGCCGATGAATGTGAAGACCATCATCAGCAAAATGGCGGTGGGCTCCGGCCAACTGGAGCCGGTGCCGAGGACATAACGAGCGAAAACGCCCCAGGGAATGATCAGGGCAATGGCCAGCACCGACAGTCCGGCGACCCAGATGCAGGTCATGTAAATCTTGTCATTGATGCGCAGCAGTAGATTCTTCATCGGGTTTCACCGTAACCGGGCGCGCGCTGGGCTACACAGACGTCAGCGGCGCCGGCCTTTCATGAGTGCCTGGGAGGGGTTATTGGACCGCTTCGATACGCTTGATCAGATCGGCATAAGGCGCGCCGTATTTTTCGCGGATCGACGCGGTGGCCTCGTAGAAAGGTTTTTTGTCGACGGTGATGAACTCGACGCCGGCCGCCTTGAGTTTTTCCTCACTGCTGGCGGACTTCGCGTCCCATAGGGTGCGCTCCTGGGCCTGCGCGGCCTTGGCGGTTTTCTTCACCAGGACTTGCTGGTCGGGGGTGAGCTTGTCCCAGGTGATTTTCGACATCACGATGGGTTCCGGCAGGATCAGGTGGCCGGTGAGGCTGTAGAACTTGGCATTCTGGTAGTGGTTGTGTTCGAGCAGGGTGGGCGGGTTGTTTTCCGCGCCGTCGATCACCCCGGTCTGCAGGGCGCTGAAGATCTCCCCGGTGTCCATCGCAATGCCGTTGCCGCCCATGGCGTTGATGGTTTCGATGAACATCGGGTTGCCTTGTACGCGGATCTTCATGCCCTTGAGGTCTTCAAGGCTGCGCACCGGTTTTTTGGTGTAGATGTTGCGCGTGCCGCCGTCCATCCAGGCCAGGGCGACCAGGCCGAATTCGGAATCGGTGATCTTGGCGAGGATTTCGTCGCCCACCTCACCGTCGATGACCTTGCGCATGTGCGCCTGGTCGCGGAACACGAACGGCATGTTGAACACGTTCACGTCCGGTACCACGGGACCGACGATGCCAAGGCTGACCCGGGCCATCTGGATGGCGCCTACCTGGGCCTGTTCGACCACTTCCTTTTCCGAGCCGAGTACGCCGCCGGCAAACATCTTGAAAGTCAGCTTGCCGTCACTGTCGGCCACCAGGGTTTTACCCAGCTGCTCTTCGGCCACGACGGTGGGGTAACCGGCCGGATGGATGTCGGCGAATTTGATTTCCAGTGCCTGGGCGGCACTGCTGAGGGTGAAGGCCAGGGGGAGTGCAGCGGCGAGCAAGGTGCGTTTGAAGTCCATGGGGCAATTCTCCAGTCTTGTTGTTTTTTTTATTCAAGGCACAGCAAATTCAGCAAGGGCGTTTACAGCGAGTGATTGAACAGCGGTTCCGGCAAACCCTGGACGCCAGGGTTGAGGGCGAACACGCCACCGGCCAGTGACTGTGGATCCTGGTCGTCACCGGGGCGGATCGACGTCACGAATAGCGTGTCGAGCCGACTGCCACCGAAGGCGCACATCGTCGGTTTTTTCACAGGTACCGCCAGCGATCGGTCGAGGCGGCCATCGGGGGTAAAGCGATGAATCAGCCCGGCGTCATTGGCGCAGATCCAGTAGCAACCCTCGGCGTCCACCGCGGCACCGTCGGGACGACCTTCGTACTGGTTCATGTCGACGAACAGTCGGCGGTTGGTTGGGGTACCCGTGTCGATGTCATAGTCGAAGGCCCAGATCTGCCGGACCAGTGGGTGTGAATCGGAGAGATACAGGGTGCGGCCATCCGGGCTGAAGCCCAGGCCATTGGGCACGATGAAACCTCCCAGCCTGGCTTCAAGTGGCCCCGCCTGCCCGGCGCTGTAGCGGTAAAGGCTGCCGTTGGCGGCATTGGCGCCCATGTTCAGCACCATGCTGCCCGCCCAGAAGCGGCCCTGACGATCACAGCGCCCGTCGTTGAGGCGCATGTCTGCTCGCGCGTGGTCGACATGCGCCAGCAGCTCACTGTCCAGGCTGCCATCGCTGTGCGGTTGCAGCCGGAAGAACCCGCTTTCCATCCCGGCGACCCAGCTGCCATCGCTTTGACGAGCGATGCAAGCCAGCATCTGCGGGGTTTTCCAGGCGTGTACGTGGCCAGTATCAGCGTTCCAGCGTTGCAGGCCGCCGTTGGGAATATCCACCCAGTACAGGGCATTTTCCACGGCGACCCATACCGGGCTTTCTCCAACCGCATTGCGGGCATCGACAATCAGTTCTGCGTGCATGGCCACTCATTCCCTTGGTTATTTTTGTGGGGACTGTTGCGCGGCTCAGTCGCCGAACGGGCCGGCGGCACAGAATGCCCCACCCTGGTAGACCCGCGCCGGATCATCGGCAGCAGGCATCGTTTGGGCCTCGACCTGGTCGCGGAACACTTCGGAGCTGTCTTGCGCCACATAACCAAGGCCCGCAGCCAAGCGGTTGTCCCACCAGACTTGCTTGTTGTCGGACATGCCGTACACCACGGTATGGCCCACGTTGGGTGCATGGAGTGCGCGTTCGAGCAGCTGGGTCAGGTCACCGAAGCTCAGCCAGGTGCTCATCATCCGGCGGTTTTGCGGGACCGGGAACGAAGAGCCGATCCGGATGCTGACGGTCTCGATGCCGTAGCGATCGAAGTAGAACGTCGCCATGTCCTCGCCATAGGATTTGGACAGGCCGTAGTAGCTGTCCGGACGGCGCGGGGAGTGGGCATCGAGGATCTCGCCCTGCTGGTAGAAGCCGATGACGTGGTTGGAACTGGCGAAAATCACGCGCTTGACGCCATGCTTGCGCGCCGCTTCGTAGATGTGAAACACGCCGCAGATATTGGCGCCGAGGATCTCTTCGAACGGACGCTCCACCGACACCCCGCCGAAGTGCAGGATGGCGTCCACGCCTTCGACGAGCTTATCCACGGCCTGCTTGTCCGCGAGGTCACAGATGACGACCTCCTCGCGATCATCCACCGCCGGGCTGATATCGGCGATATCCGAAAGACGAATGACATGGGCATAGGGTCGCATGCTTTCGCGCAGCACTTTGCCAAGGCCGCCCGCAGCGCCGGTGAGCAGCAGGCGATTGAATGGAGCTGTAGGGTGAGTAGTCATGAGAGTCCCTGGACAAGCAGTTATTATTTAATTTGTTGTAGGTTGTCGTACGACGCTGAGAAGTATCCGTAGAGTTTTCCGCTCATGTCAATGCGACTTAGGTTGAAAGTCGATGCAAGGTATTCAAACCACTTCGCTGCTGGGCGGATTACAACAACGAAAGCGGGTAGCTGATGAAAATCCGGTTTTCGTCAAATTCGTTGGTGCTGAAATCCTTGCGGATCGACGCATTGCGCCACTTCACGTTGAGATTTTTCAGCGCGCCGCTTTGCACGGTGTAGGCCAGTTCCGACTCGCGGCCCCATTCCTTGCCGTCGGTGATGGCACCGGTGTGCACGTTATCGCCGCTGATGTAGCGGTTCATCATGGTCAGGCCAGGAATGCCCAGGGCGACGAAGTTGTAGTCATGACGCAGCTGCCAGGATTTTTCCTTGGCGTTGTCATAGCTGGAGTTGTAGCTGTCGTTGGCCAGGGTGCCGCCGCTGGTGCCGTTGACACGCATCCAGGCGCTGTCGCCCGTCAGCTTTTGCAGGCCGACGTAAAAGGTGTTGCCGCCATATTTGGCCGAGAGCATTGCAAAGGTGGTCTTGTTTTCCATGTCGCCGGCCAGGGCGCTGCCATCTTCCTTGCCGTTGAAAAAGCCGAGGTTGGCACCCAGGGTCCAGTCGCCCAACGGCTGGCTGTGACTGAGGTTGAAGTACTGCTGCTGGTAGATGTCGCTGAGTTCCGAATACCAGACGCCGACCAGGGTGCGCTTGTCGTTGAAGGTGTATTCACCCCCTGCGAAGTTGAAGCGGTCCGAGGTGAACGCCGCGCGGCCATTCATGGACATGTCTTCCATGCTTGCATCGTTGCGCGGGCTGTTCTGGCGGAACTGGCCGCCGTAGAGCGTCAAACCGCTGATCTCGGTGGAGGTGACCTGGCCACCGCGGAAGGTCTGCGGCAGTGAGCGCCCATCGTCCGAGCGCAGCACGGGCAATACCGGCATCCATTCGCCGACCTTGAGTTCGGTCTTGGAAATCTTGCCCTTGACCGCTACGCCCATGCGCCCGAAATTGTCGGCAGGGCGCCCGTCATCGTGAATCGGCAGCAACTGTGTACCACCCGTGCCTTTGCCTCCGTCGAGCTTTTGCGAGTACATGCCGAGCACATCCACACCAAAGCCGACCGGGCCTTGGGTAAATCCGGACTTGGCGTCGAGGATGAAGCTCTGCGTCCACTCCTCAGCCTTGCCCTGGGGATAGGCCGGGTTGGTGTAGTTGCGGTTGAAGTACGCATTGCGCAGGTTCAGCGTCGCCTTGCTGTCATCGACAAACCCTTCTGCCTGGCTGGCGAGGGGCAGGGCCAGAACGATCCCGCCGAGGCTGAGCAGGCTGAGGGTATGACGGCGGGCAAAAGTCGGGCGAGGGGTGCAGGCGAAGGAATGGCGGACGAGTTGACTCACAGTGACGCTCCCTTTGTATTTTTGTTTTTATGGTTGTTATACGTCGTCGTACAACATGGGGGTGATTATTTGCGAGGTGTCAGCGGGTTGTCAATCGGAAGTTATACGATGACTTCATGCTTGAGGGCGCCGTGACCTTTGAGGGCCGGGAGGGCCGGGAGGGCGATAGACCAACAGGATATGGGTGTTGGCTAACAAGGTTTTACGGCAAACTGGCACGACCTCCGACACAAGGCCACTGAATGGATCATTACGCCCCGCGCAACTGGCAGCCCCACGAGCGGCCCAGCTTGCCCGGTTCGCCTTCCACGCCGCTGCACTCCACGCCCAAACGCCTGGCCTATGCGCTGGTCGGATTGCTGGTGGCGTTGACCGGGGGGTTGGGAAACTCCCTGGTGATTGCCAACCTGCCTTATCTGCAGGGCGCGCTGGGTGCGACCACCGCCGAGATGGCCTGGCTGCCGGCCGCGTACGTGATGACCAATGTGTCGATGAACCTGCTGCTGGTGAAGTTTCGCCAGCAGTTCGGCTTGCGCGCGTTCACCGAAGTGTTCCTGGTGCTCTACGCGTTGGTGACCTTCGGCCACTTGTTCGTCAACGACCTGAACTCGGCGATTGCAGTACGTGCGGCGCACGGCATGGTCGGGGCGGCGTTGAGTTCGTTGGGGCTGTACTACATGATCCAGGCGTTCCCCGCGAAGTGGCGCATGAAGGCGCTGGTGCTCGGGCTTGGGACTTCGCAGCTGGCTCTGCCCCTGGCCCGGCTGTTTTCCGAAGACTTGCTGCAGATCGCCGAATGGCGCGGCCTGTACCTGTTCGAACTGGGCATGGCGCTGTTGTCCCTGGGGTGCGTGTTCCTGCTCAAACTGCCCCCCGGGGACCGTTTCAAGACTTTCGAAAAACTCGACTTCCTGACGTTCGCCATTCTGGCCAGCGGCGTCGCACTGCTGTGCGCGGTGCTCTCGCTGGGGCGTATCGACTGGTGGCTGGAAGCACCCTGGATTGGCGTGGCGTCGGCGGGTTCCATCGCGCTGATCATGACCGGCCTTGCCATCGAGCATAACCGCAGCAACCCGATGCTGATGACTCGCTGGCTGGGCAGCGGGGTGATGATTCGCCTGGCCCTGGCGGTGGTGCTGATTCGCATGGTGGCCTCGGAGCAGTCCACCGGCGCCGTCGGCTTCATGCAAGCCCTGAACATGAGCACCCAGCAGCTGCACAGCCTGTATGTGGTGATGATGATCGGCAGCATTGCCGGGCTGGTCACCAGCGCGCTGACCATCAACCCCAAGCACCTGTTCAGCCCGTTGATCGTGTCGCTGGCGTTGATGGCTGTCGGTTCGGTGATCGACAGCCATTCGAATAACCTGACCCGTCCGGAAAACCTGTATTTCAGCCAGTTCCTGCTGGCATTCGGCAGTACATTTTTTCTCGGGCCGACCATGGTGCTGGGCACGCGCAATGTATTGACCAACCCGCGCAACCTGGTGAGCTTCTCGGTGCTGTTTGGTATCTGCCAGAACCTCGGCGGCTTGATCGGTGCAGCGTTGCTGGGCACTTTTCAGATTGTTCGCGAGAAATTTCACTCCAGTAACATTGTCGAACACCTGGTGTTGACCGATCCGCTGGTGGCTGCCCGGGTCCAGAGCGGCAGCAATGCCCTGGGTTCGGTGATCGCCGATCCAGCCTTGCGCAATCTGCAGGGCATACGCAGCCTGGCGACGGCCGCTACGCGCGAGGCCAATGTGCTGGCCTATAACGACGTGTTCATGCTCATCGCAGTGATCGCCGTGCTGACGATGATCTGGATCTCCATTCGCGCCCTGTGGCTGATGAGCACTACAAAGAACGTCACTCCAACGCCTTCCGACTCCACCAGCGGTGCCACACCTTCATGACCGAACCGACCACGACGACCACCAACGCCATTGCCGCCACCCCCGAGGGCGTTGCGCCACCGTCCACGCCCGCCACCGAGCCGCGCTCGCTACGGGTTCGAGTGCTTTCATCGATGGGCTTTGCGGCGATCGCCCTGGTGGGTGTGCTGATCGTGTTGTACGCCTGGCAGTTGCCACCGTTCAGCAGCGCGATCGAGACCACGGAAAATGCATTGGTGCGCGGCCAGGTGACCATCATCGGTCCGCAGCTCAGCGGCTACGTTTATGAAGTGCCGGTGTCGGACTTCCAGTTCGTCAAGACCGGCGACTTGCTGGTGCGCCTGGATGACCGGATCTACCAGCAGCGCCTGGACCAAGCCCTGGCACAATTGGCGGTGCAAAAAGCCGGCTTGGCCAACGTGGTGCAGCAACGCAACAGCGCCGAGGCCACCATCAAGCTGCGCCAGGCAGCAGTCGCCGACAGCCAGGCGCAGGCGCGCAAAAGTGCCGCCGACCTGCGCCGTAATAACGAGTTGGTTCGCGATGGTTCGGTGTCCAGGCGCGAGCTGGATGTGAGCCTGGCGGCGAACGCGCAGTCGATTGCCGCGGTCGCCCAGGCCCAGGCCAATCTGGAGATCGCCCGCCAGGATCTGCAGTCAGTGATCGTCAATCGAGGCTCACTGGAAGCGGCAGTGGCGAGCGCGGATGCCGCGGTGCAACTGGCGCGCATCGACCTTTCCAATACCCGAATCGTTGCGCCCCGGGACGGCCAGCTGGGGCAGATCGGTGTACGTCTGGGGGCCTATGTCAACTCCGGCGCGCAGCTGATGGCCCTGGTACCGCATCAGCTGTGGGTGATTGCCAACATGAAGGAAACCCAGATGAACAACGTGCGGGTCGGCCAGCCGGTGACGTTCACGGTGGATGCACTGGACCACCGCAAGTTCAAGGGCCGGGTGCAGCGGATCTCACCCGGTACCGGTTCTGAATTTGCGCTGCTGCAAGCCGACAACGCCACCGGCAACTTCGTCAAGATCGCCCAGCGGGTGCCGGTGCGGATTACCGTGGACGAAGATCAGGCCGAGAGCGAGCGGCTGCGGCCGGGGATGTCGGTGGTGGTGAGCATTGATACGGCGGCTTCAGGCGACCCCGCAGCCCCATAACATCGCGGTGGCGAGCAAGCTTTGCTCCCACAGATATCTCGTTCAGGCGGCCACCAGCGGTGGCATGGTGCCCAGCAACGACACTGCCGCCACCGCGCCAATCCCTAATAGCCACTCCATGACCACGCTGGTTTTCAGCGCCCCCATGCGCTGGTCGCAATCATTGACCCGCAGCCGATTGAACAACGCCAGGCCCAGCATCGCCGCCACCAACCCGACCTTGATCAACAGAATCAAGGCAAATCCCGACCACAATGGCGTCGGCCACAGCTGGCCCGTCAGTACTCGCACGTTGATCAGCCCCGTCAACACCAGTCCCGCCACCAGCGCGTAACCCACACCACTGAACCGCTGGAGAATGACGCCGATCGGGTGGACTGATGCCTGGCGCAAGATCATCACCAGCAGCATCAAGCCGCCCAGCCAGATGCCAACGCACACCAGGTGCACGATCTGATTGAGGATCAGCAGTTGGCCGTTCAAGCCATCGAGCATCGCGCCATGGCCCACGGGTGCAAGCGTCGCCAGCAACAAGCCACCCAATACCAGGCGCGGCAGCAGGGAGGCCTGCCAGCGTGTGAACAGCAACGCCAGCACCAGCCCGTTGAGTAACAGATGCCAGCGCCATACCTGGCCGAAAAACGTGTTGCCCATGACCAGTTGCAGGGTCGGCAGGTCAAGGGCGGCCGCCCAGTCCCCGGCCATGCTGGCAGTGATCAACAGTAACCAGCAGACGCCGCTCACCAACGCCACCGCTGCCAGCCATCGGCTCACCCGCGCCAGCGGCTGATCCAGCGTGGTAATGCCACGCCCCAACAGCAGGGGCCTGAACACCCAGGCCCCGACCAGCATCAGCACCACGGTGAAATGCAGAAAGCGGCACAGCACCATCGCGCTCGTCATGAATTACTGACCGACCTTGAAGCTGTAGGCGCCTTCACTTTTATGAGTATCGACCGACACCGCGTGCCATTCGACCTTGTACGCACCTGCAGTCAAAGGCGCTTGCGGCGTCACCACCAGGGTTTTCTTGTCACTGCCTTCGGTGGCCAGGCTTTTTACCGGTACGTTGCTGCCGTCCTTGCTCAGCGTCACCTTGGTAAAGGTCGCTTCCACCCCTTCGGAAAATACCAGGCGCAGCTCTGCCGGTGCGCTGACCGTGCTGTCGGCGGCCGGGCTCTGGCTTTTCAGGTGGGCATGAGCGAACACCGACGAGGCGGCGAACAGCGAGCCGAGGAGGGTGACGGTGGTCAGGGTTTTCTTGAGCGTCATCATGGAATACCTCTGGGCAGGTTGGAAGAGAGGTGCAGTTTACCTTCCAGGGCGCGCCGGGACGAAGTTTCGTTTTGCCCTGTCGCCGCGAAGTAGAGCGGATGCTAGTCTTGACCAACGCTGTCGTCAGGGAGCCCTCATGGGCAATCACAAGATCGAGATCCGTCGCAGTAACGTCGAGAAAATTCTGCTGGGGGCTGAAAAGGTCTTCGCCGAGAAAGGCTTCGGCAGTACCGCCATGGCCGACATTGCCGCCGAAGTGCAACTGCCGCGCTCCAACCTGCATTACTACTTCAGCACCAAGGGCGAACTCTACAGTGCAGTGCTGTTCGACCTGCTGGAAGTGTGGAAACAGGACGCCCTGTGCTTCGAAATGTTCGACGACCCGCGCGTGGTCCTCAGCAGCTACATCCGCGCCAAGATGCAACATTCGCGCAGCCGTCCGTACGGCTCCAAGGTCTGGGCCAACGAAATCATCCATGGCGCGCCGACGCTGGGTGAGGCACTGGACGCCAGCCTGTACGACTGGGCCAAGATGAAGGAAGCGAAAATCCGTCAGTGGGTGGAAGACAAACGCATCCTGCCGGTGGAGCCCTCCAGCCTGCTCTACATGATCTGGGCGTCGACCCAGCACTACGCCGACTTTGATCATCAGGTGAATATCCTCAATGATCACCAGCCATTGTCCGATATGCAGTTTGAGCGGGCGGTGCAGACGGTGACGAGTGTGATTTTGCGCGGGATTGGGTTGGAGCCCTAGATGTCCCATACATCAGTGGGTGTTGGCCAGGGAGTCGTCGGTCTGTGGTGCGCTTGAAAAGATCGCAGCCTCGTTGCACTCGACAGCTCCTTGTATGTTGACCCAGCACCCAGCGAGAGAGGTCTAAGCTCGTTGGTGCTGACATACAAAGATGTGTTTCTGGGGGAGGCCGATGGCTCCTGAAGGCAGGACTTGCGCCTGACCTTGTC
>NZ_JZRI01000094.1:0-438 GCF_000952175.1 Pseudomonas sp. ES3-33
ACGGCGACGTGACCGTGGTCAACTTCACCATCGGTGCGAACACCTACACCGCCGGCAGTACGGCGACTATCGCCAATGTCGGCACCCTGGTCATTGCGGCCAATGGCGCCTACACCTTTACTCCGACTGCCAACTACAACGGCAGCGTGCCAGTGGTCAGCTACACCGTCACCGACGGTTCCGGTAGCAATGTCACTTCGACTCTGAACATCAGCGTCACCCCGGTTGATGACAGCTTCACCGATGCCAGCGAAACGGTCTCCACCCTGGAAGACACTGCCGTGACCGGCAGCGTCCTCACGGGTACCTCAAGCGTCGACGGCGATGTGACTGTGGTCAACTTCACTATCGGCACTAGCACTTACACCGCTGGTAGCACCGCGACCATCGCCAATGTCGGCACCTTGGTAATCGGGGCAAACGGGGCGTACACCTTCA
>NZ_JZRI01000095.1:0-237 GCF_000952175.1 Pseudomonas sp. ES3-33
AGTTGTCATCGACCGGGGTGACGCTGATGTTCAGGGTCGAAGTGACATTGCTACCGGAACCGTCGGTGACGGTGTAGCTGACCACTGGCACGCTGCCGTTGTAGTTGGCAGCCGGAGTAAAGGTGTAGGCGCCATTGGCCGCAATGACCAGGGTGCCGACATTGGCGATAGTCGCCGTACTGCCGGCGGTGTAGGTGTTCGCACCGATGGTGAAGTTGACCACGGTCACGTCGCCGT
>NZ_JZRI01000096.1:0-39573 GCF_000952175.1 Pseudomonas sp. ES3-33
CCATGCCCATCGGGCCGCGGGCTTCTTCCAGAGAGACAGCGACGCCAAACTCGGCGAAAGCCTCGACAAAGATCTGCGTCGGGGCAAAGGAACCGAAATCAACAACGGTGCCCGCCCAGTCCAGAACTACGGCTTGCAGTTGATCAGGTTGTTTGTAATTCATGGTAAATCTCCACTTTTGAGGATGGGAAGGCCGTCCCTCTCGTGACCGAGAGTAGGCCTGTCAAATGTTCAAGTGCGTTACAGAATCAAATGGACGGTGTTGGGCTTGAGTCGAACAACTCCGCGATCATCGGCCGGTTTCTACGAATACCGAGGCAGCACAGGTGGTAGTCGATGGAAAACGGGTGGTTAACAAAGGTGATCGGCTTTGTGCCTGGTGTTTGCGCATATTCGACGGCTGACACGAAACCGATACCGATGCCTTTTGTGATGGCATGGACAATGGCTTCGCGACTGTTCAATTGCATGATGCAGTTCAAGTCGACATCGAGGCGTTTGCAGCTTTCCTCCACCAACTGGCGAGTGCGTGAGCTTTTCTCCCGAAGGACCCATTTCTCATCGCGGATCTGCTCGACGTGCACCTCTTTCTGCGCTGCCCACGGATGGTCATCGCGCACTACGGCAATGATCGGGCAGCGTCTGTAAAGCTGTGTGTCAAAGCGTTGATCGAACTCTGATAACGCCAGAATGGCCACGTCGATGTCGAAGTTGAACAGGCGATCCAGCGTCTCTTTCTCCGGTGAGAACGAGGTTTCAAGTTCGATGTCCGGATGGCGCTGCATCAGTTCGTAAGTCAGGTTCATCGCAATGGGCGGCGAAACTGCACCCAGGCGCAACATGCCGGTTTTGCGTTGCTTGAAACTCTGCAAAAGTTGCACGGCTTCATCCTCCTGACCAAACAGGCCCTGGGTGATCGCATAGAGCTTGTGTCCCGCCGAGCTCATTTCGATAAAGCGGCCACGACGGTGGAACAGTTCCACGGAAAATTTTTTCTCCAGCGCGTTGACCTGTTCGCTGACTGTCGGCTGGCCGACGCTCAGGTACTCGGCGGCGAGGGTGAAGCTGCCGGTCTTCGCCACCGCATGAAAGGAACGTAGCCACTTGTGGTACTGGTACATAGAAGATCCTGTTCATGAGCCGGCGCTGTTAACTCAAGCCTCTCTGGCGAACGCTCAACGTCTGATAAACAGCGCGACCGCGGCACTGCTCAGGCAGGCAGCCGTGACCACGATGAAGATCAAAGACGTGTTGCCGGTACTGTCGAGCATACTGCCGATCAGCGGTTCTGCCAGGCCTGCGAACAGATAGGACGAGAAATTCATCACGCCGGTTGCGGTGCCGGCCCGTTTAGCCCCGACCAGGTCCGGACACAGTGCCCAGAAACTCGACGCCGGGCCATAAACGAAGAAACCGCAAAGGAACAGTGCCACCAGACCGGTTGCGCTATGAGGTGCAAGGGTCCACATCCACAGGCTGGTTGCCGCGCCGAGGACCATGTAAAGCATGATCGCCAGGTAGCGTTTGGAACCGAACAGCTTGTCCGATATCCAGCCATTGCTGAGGGCGCCGATGGCCATGCCGACGGGCAGGGCGACGGTGATCCACTTCGGATCGATCATGCTGTCGCCGCTTTTCCAATTGGCACCCAGAAAGTGCACCGGCACCCAGACGATCAAGCCGTAGCGTGCAGCGTTCTGGAAACCGAGGGACAGGGCGGCGATGATCAAACGAAAGTTCTTCAGGACGGCTTTGTAGCGTTGCGCGGACGTTTCGTCTTCGCCGTGTGCCACCTCATGGTTTTTGTCATCGGCGTTGGCAACGCCCGTATCGGCTAGGGGCTCGAAACCCATGTCCTGTGGACGCTCACGTGCCACCAGATAGAAGATGATGCCACCCGCCAGCATCAGCAGTACCGGCAAGCGGAAGATCCATCGCCACTCCAGATGCATCACCTCAAGTACGACGATGGAGGTCACGTACGAAAGAACCGAGGCACAACCGGCGGCGAATACATACAAGCCGTATACCTTGCCGCGCTCGCCGGCACTCCACCAGTTGGAGATGAGACGGCTGCCCGGTGCCCAACCCAATGCCTGGAAGTATCCGTTGATACCCCAAGGGAGGATCAGCGCGGTAAAATTACTGGCGAAACTGGTCACCCAGTTAGCGCCGCAGGACAGTACGGCACCCAATGTCATGATGCGGCGGCCGCCGAACTTATCGGCCAAGTTACCGTTTATTGCCTGGCCAATGGCATAGGCCCAGAGCATTGCAGCCGATACCCACCCCAGGTGCTCTTTGGTAAAACCGAACTCGGCCTGGATCCCCGGAATGGCGAAACCGAATGTTTGCCTGCCGGTGTAGAAGAACAAGTAACAGAACATCGCAGCCAGCAGCATGCGCCACTGGGCGAATCGGAAAGATGAGGTGGATGTTGTGAGAGCAGGCATGGCTTGGGCACGATTCATGATCTTTTCCTTATTATTGTTCGGTCCCGTCGATTGGCGTCGGCGGGTGCACTCTTTTGTGGGTGCAGCAGGAAATCGTCGCGGCTCGCATGCCGCTGACAGTGCTTGGTAAGGTTTTCCGGCTCTAAGCAGCTCTAGAGCCGATGAAGTTTTTGCCCCTGGCGCCCTGCATGGCAAAGTTGATCATTTCCTCGGCTTGCGATGCCGTTACACCGTAGTCGGAAAACTCCGTTTTAACGTCCAGGCTATGCAGGAATTCACGCAACTGGCTTTGGGCTTTTTTCAGGTCGTTGCCGAATATTCGTTGAAGGGTTCGGTCGCGCGCTTCGTCGTGGCCCCAGGCAAGGCCCAGCACCAGCGGTAGGGTAAAGGAGCAGGCGATACCGTGCGGCAGACCATAGTGCAGGGTCATTTCGTAGGAAATGGAATGGGCCAATGCGGTTTTGGTATTGGAGAATGCCAACCCTGCCTTAAGAGCGGCCAATGCCATGCGTGAGCGTAACTCCTTGCTGGACAGGTCACGACGCAGCAGCGGCAGGCATTCAAGGATGTCCTCAATCGCGGAAATGGCGAAGGTGTCCGAAACCGGATTGGCATTGATGTTCCAGATCGACTCCAGTGCATGCGACAGCGCGTCCAGCCCCGTAGACACCGTGACACTGCCTGGAACCGTAAGCATCAACTGCGGGTCGACGATGGCTACCTTTGGCCAGGTGCATTCCAGGTGCAGCGAGTATTTTTTGTGGCTGGCCGAATCCCAGATCGTCGCCCAAGGTGTAACTTCGCTGCCGGTACCCGCTGTGGTCGGAGCAGCAATCAGTACTTTGCTGCGTGCCGGGACGAACGGTTTACCTGCCGCCAACAACGCGAGTAATTCATCGAAGCGGCCAGACTCAGTACCCACGATCAGCGCCTTCGCAGTATCGATGGCGCTACCGCCGCCCACTGCAATGACTGCGTGGCATTCGCCGGCCTGCTGCCAGAAACGTTCATAGGTATCACGAAGCTGAGCTACGTCTGGATTGGGTTGGACGTCCTCGACGATATACACAAGTCGATCGCCCAGCAGGTCTTGAATACGATCGACCAATCCCAGCCCACGAGCTTCGGGAAATGTCACAAGGGCGACTTTCTGGTTTTCGGTGATTTCGGCAAGCTCGAGAAGGCTGCCCCAGCCGAAACGGGTATCAACTGGATTGTGGAATCGGGCAGTCATGGCGGGTCCTTTATTTTTGTTGTTGTAAGTGGCCCCCATAGTCGGGGCCCTTCAGCAACAGCTCAAATCGATAATTCGCAGGCTTTGATCGGTTGAACCGATAGCACGTCCCTTGGGACACTTGTTGCTCATGCAGTGTTTAGTGATGCGCCCCGCGCTGGATGACGTTGCGCAACCTACTGGACACCGCATCGGCAACGATCACCATGAGCGTGATGACGATGATGCAGGTCGCGGTTTCCTGGTATTTGAAAAGCTTGAGGCTGCTCACCAACTCAAATCCAAGGCCGCCGGCACCTACCATGCCGAGCACGGTGGCGGAACGCAGATTGACTTCGAAGCGATAAAGGACCACTGCAATCCAGGCCGTGATGACTTGTGGCAACACGCCAAATACGATGACCTGCAACGGCCGAGCACCTGTTGCCTGCAGCGCCTCAATAGGGCCTTGGTCGATCTCCTCGATGCTTTCGGCAAAAAACTTTCCAAGCATACCCAGGCCATGCAGTGCCAGCGCGAGCACGCCGGGGAAGGGCCCAAGGCCAACCGCCGAAACAAATATCAACGCCAGGATCAACTCGTTGATGCTGCGGGTGAAATTGAGGAACTGACGAGTGGTGTGGAAGACCAGGCGATTTCGACTGAGGTTGCGAGCCGCAAGAAACGACAGCGGAATCGCCAGCAACACCCCAAGCAATGTTCCCCAGAGTGCGATTTGCAGTGTTTCGATGGCCGGTGCTACCAGTCGAGGGAGAATGCTCAGATCGGGTGGGACGGTGCGTGCAAGGAAGTCGCCGATTTGCGGCAAGCCGGCGGCCAGTTCACCCACACTCAGCTGTGCGCCCGTTGCGCTCCAGTGGAGTGTCAAAATCACCGCTAGCACAATCGCACCGGTGGACAGCCAGCCGCGAGTTCCAGATGGCAGGTCCACCGTCCACAGGTAGCTTTGCTGTTTCATGCTCATACCCTCAGCTGCGCGGTGTGGACCTTCGGCTTGTGTGCCATCGCTGGCGCGTCTTGCGACTCTTTTACCTGGCCTGGATAGATGCGCTGCAAATCGTCTTCGGTCATGTTGGAAGCGTCACCGTCATACACCAGCCTGCCGTGGGCCAAGCCGACAATTCGGTCGCCAAACTCGCGGGCATAATCCACCTGATGAAGGTTGCACAACACGGTGATTCCCAGTTCGCGTGTGGCATCGCGCAGGTATTGCAGTACCAGGCGCGCAGTCTTGGGGTCGAGGCTGGCCACCGGTTCGTCCGCCAAGATTACCTTTGGCCGCTGCGCCAGGGCGCGAGCAATACCGACACGTTGCATTTGCCCGCCGGACAGCGCATCCGTGCGTTCGTGGGCTTTGTGGGTGAGCTCTACGCGTTCCAGGCAATGCATGGCCAAGGCCACATTCTCGCGACTGAACAGCTGCATGATCGAGGTAAGCGTTGAGACATTGCCCAGGCAACCGGTGAGTACGTTTTTCAGTACGCTGAGCCGTGGTACCACATTGTGGTGCTGGAAGATCATGGCTGCCTGACGTCGCAGAATGCTGGTGTCACGGCAAGTAATTGCATCAATACCCGCCACTGTCAGCGTCCCGGAATCAGCCTGAACCAGTCGGTTGATGCAGCGCAGCAATGTAGATTTTCCAGCGCCGGATTGGCCCAGTATCACCACAAATTCTCCGGCTGAAACCTTAAGGTCGATGCCACGCAATACCGGGTTATCCCCGTAATGCTTGGTCAGTTGGCTGATGCTGATCATTTCAGCCTCCGCAAATCCAGATCAAGGACCTTGGCGGTTTCGCGCACGACGTCGTAAGCAGCATCGGTCGTGGGCTGGAAACCATCGAGTTGGCCCTGGTCACCCCAAGGCACATCCTTGATCGAGGCCAGCGCTACGGCGACTTTCTGTTTCAGTACAGGGTCGAGGTTTTTGCGCCACACCATTGGCGACTCAGGGATCGGGCGAGAGCTCCAGACCACCTGAAAGTCATCCTGCTTCACCAGGCCCCTGGCTACTGCGTTTGCAAGAATGCGGTCGGCGACTGCAGCGGCATCGACCTTCTGGTTTGCGACTGCCAGGATGCTTGCATCGTGGGAGCCGGAGAAGATTACCCGCGATAAAAGTTTTGTCGGGTCAAAGCCGGCCTGCTCCAGGCCGGCCTTGGGAAACAGATGGCCCGACGCAGAGCTGGGATCGACAAAGGCGAACGTGTGGCCCTTGAGGTCGGACAATTGATTAATGCCGCTGTCCTTGCGGGCGATGATCAAGCTTTTGTAGGCGCTTTGGCCGGTCTTTTTGGTGACCGCTACTGCGAAGGCTTCGACATCGGCCACCGAAGTTGCCAGAACGTAGGAGAAAGGGCCGAGGTAGGCCACGTCCAGCTTGCCTGCGCGCAGTGCTTCGATGATGCCGTTGTAGTCGGTCGCGACAAATGGTTCGACCGGCATACCCAGTTTGCTTTCGAGGCTGGCGAGTACCTGTTTGCTGGACTCGATCATCGCCTGGGAGTCTTCTGAGGGGATCAGGCCAATTCTCAATTTGTCGTTCGCTGCTGCTTGGCAGACGGCGCTGATCGAGAGGCATGCAATAGCGACGACACGCAAAAATCTGGAGAAGTTGTTCATGGCATTCCAGGAGGCTGGTTGGAGTGGCCTCAGGTTAGAAATGTCACGTGACAGTCATACGATCAATTCAATATGGGTTTCAGCAGCTAACTATTGATGGAGTCTATGGATGTCGACCGCCAAGATGCGTGCTTTCCTCGCTGTGGCGCGCCACGGTAGTTTCAGCGCCGGTGCCAGAGCGCTAGGGCTCAGCCAGCCGACGCTGACAACCCAGGTGCAGAGTATGGAGCGGCAGTACAATCTGGAGCTGTTCCACCGTCGCGGGCGGCGTATAGAGTTATCCGATGTTGGACGGCAATTACTGCCGATAGCCCAAGCGATGGCTGCGCTGGATCTTGATGCGCACAACTTGCTGCGCGATTCTGGGCGGCTTGACAGCGGCGAACTCAAGCTGGGGGCGGTGGGACCATTTCATGTGATCGAGATGGTTGATAACTACCGCCAACAATATCCACGCATCGATGTGTCTATACGTGTGGGCAACTCGGCGCAGGTGCTGGCCGATCTTGAGAGCTACGTCACGGATATCGCCGTGCTTGCCGGCCGGAATGATGACCCAGGCCTCTGCGCTGTGCATTACGCGCGTCACGCCATCATCCTGTTCGCCCACCATGAGCATCCTTTTGCCGCAAGGGGTTCAGTACGACTGGACGAGCTGGAAGGGCAGCCGCTGCTGCAGCGAGAGCCAGGGTCAACCACTCGCCTGGTGCTGGAGCAGGCGTTGATTGCAGCGCAGGTTTTCCCGCGAATAACCATGGAGATCGGTAGTCGCGAAGCGCTACGCGAGGCGGTGGCTCGGGGCATAGGACTGGGGGTTGTGTCCGAAGCGGAATACATCCCCGATCCTCGTATCCGAGCGATCCGCATTGATGGTGATTCGCTCTATACCGATACGTTTATGTATTGCCTCTCCGAACGTCGGTCCAGTCGGCTCATTACATCTTTTTTTGATGTAGTGCTTTCTGAGGCATTAGCAAAGTAGCAGTGGATGGCAGTCACAAGAGCGCCAACACCACTCTAAATGTGCTGAATGGTTTCCCCTCATGAGTGAATGGGTTCGTGCACCCAGACCTGAATCACTCAGCCTCTGTGCCCTTGATGTCGCTGATAATCTGCTGAGCGATCGCCTCGACCTGCTTTTGAGTCATTGCTGACATAACCCCCTCCCAAGCCGACGAAGAAGTGTCATAGGTGCGACTACCGATTAACCGCCCGGACTTCAAATCCGAGTAATCCGCACTTGAGTTGATCCAGGAGTTGCCAACCATCACGCCCGCTGCATAACGCGCACCGGGTGTAAGGTATCGAAAATTGGTGACGTTGATCTTGATGCCCACTCCGTCCTTAACAGCGGGGTCCGCTACATGAGATTCGGTGAGGCGATAACCGGCACGGGTAGCTTCATCTTTGAGGGCCTGGTTCCATTCTTGCCTCAGGCGAATCCAGTCTTCGTTCTGCTGAACCTTGCCATTGCCCTGGATGTTAACAACTAAGTTTTTCTTGGCGGTTTCGTCAATTTTCAGAGTTTCAGCGCCACCGCTTTTTACGGACGCTGCGCAGCCGCTAAGCAGCGAAACGGCGATGAGGCATGACAGGGCGAGTAGATTTTTGCTGTTTTTCATTGAATGTCCATATCCAGAAGGTTCTGCTGCTGAGGAGCAGCTATTGTTAAAGTAGCAGCGAATCACTCAGTCTCGCTTCGCAAAATCGCTCCGGCCTTTACTTCGCCAGCATATAAGCTGATTTTTTCCTGTTGAGCCTTCAGCAATGCGCATATCTTTATCAGCGCAATGGCTTCGTCAGGCGTTTTCCCCATACTCGCCATACGGGTCAGCTCAATCATGGACCAGCCGATCACTGCGGCTGTATCCTCCAGGTCGTAGAACAGCTCCTGCTGAGCTGTTCTTGGTCCGTCGAGTCCCTCAATAAGCTCTGGCAACTACTTCTCCATTCTTGAGCGTCGAGTCCAAAGTTGAGCCATGTTCATTCTCAATGAAGGGTTTTCACCTTACGGCTCTCACCAATCCTGATCCGATCCAACGCCCGATTAAGTGCATCCAGCGCATCAAGCAGCGCTTTTGCTTCCGCCTCTCGACCATCCCCCCAAAGCCGCTCAACCATTCTATTTAACGCTTGGATCGATCGTTCAATATCGGCCGCAGTCACTACCGGCGCATCCGCTTCTTGCTTCTTTGACATGTTCAAAACCTCTTAAGCGCTTGAAGAACAACGCCTGAGATTCGGCAGTTTTCAGCATACATCCTGGGAGGATACGCAAAAATCGGCTGACACCCTCACGAATGAATCGGCAACGCCAACCCAAACACCACAAAAAATCCACCACACACCTTATTGAACCGCCGCCCCGTCCGAGCCAGCCAAGGCCGCACCCGATGCGCTGCACTCGCCACCATATACTCAACCACAAACTCTACCACCGCATACGTCAGGGCAATCGCTGCCGTTTGCGCAATGATGCTCCTGTACGGATCCAGGAACGGCGGAATAAACGCAGTAAACAGCAGCAGTGCCTTGGGATTTGAAAGCGCCGACACCAGTCCTTGGCGGAACAGCGACCAGCGTCGAAAGCTTGTAGCACCGGTCGGCTCAAGACTGACCGGCGCAGACCGCCACAGCCCCCAGCCCAGCCAGATCAGATACAACCCGCCAACCATCTTCAATACGGTGAACCAGGTCGCCGATGCCTGGATCAGTGCACCCAAGCCCAAAGCGCACAGCGCAAGCGCCCTGTTCGAACTCTGGAGGCGCGACCCAGTGCCGATCGCCGTCTACGAAAGCGCAAGCCTGGCTCGGCTTTATGCCGTGAATTCACTGACCCAACGGGGCCGCCAGTTCAAGGTGGTCTACAACAGTTCGAGTCTCGCGGGCCAGGTGGCGGCAGTGGAGGGCGGGCTTGCGATTGCCGCGATTACCCAGTGCACCGTGCAGCCATCGCTTCAGGTCTTGGGCAGCGAGCACGGCTTGGGCAGCATTGAACCGATGGAGGTGTCGATTCTGCGTAGCCGTGCTTCGCGTGGGTCGAAAGCGGTGAATAGCCTGCATGCTTTCATCATCAGTGCGCTGAGGCATCAGGTGTAGGCCCGCAGAAGATTTGTCATCCTCCACGAGCCCGGCGCCGGTGAATGGATCAGCTACGCATCACCTCATCCAGCGCTTGTTCCAGGGTGCTGACCGTGCGCTCGATATTGTGCAGCTTTTCGAGCCCGAACAGACCGATGCGAAAGGTCTGGAAGTCTGCTGGCTCGTCGCACTGCAACGGTACTCCAGCAGCGATCTGCAGGCCGTGGGCGACAAATTTCTTGCCGTTCTTGATGTCGGCATCATCGGTGTAGCTCACCACCACGCCAGGGGCCTGGAAACCGGCGGCGGCCACGCTCTTGATCCCCTTACTGATCAACATGGCGCGCACCCGGTCGCCCAGCGCTTGCTGTTCGTCGCGGACCTTGTCGAAGCCGTAGGCTTGCGTCTCTTTCATCACTTCGTTGAAGCGCGCGAGGGCGTCGCTGGGCATGGTGGCATGGTAGGCATGGCCGCCCTGTTCGTAGGCCTGCATGATCTGCAGCCATTTTTTCAGGTCGCAGGCAAAACTGCTGCTCTGCGTCTGCTCGATGCGCGCCAGGGCCAAGGGACTGAACATCACCAGGGCGCAGCAAGGGGAGGCGCTCCAGCCTTTTTGCGGTGCGCTGATCAGCAGGTCGATGGCGCATTTGTGCATATCGACCCACAGCGCGCCCGAGGCGATGCAGTCCAGCACGAACAGGCCACCCACCGCATGCGCGGCGTCGCCGACGGCGCGCATATAGTCATCGGGCAGGATAATCCCCGATGAGGTTTCAACGTGGGGGGCGAAGACCACCTGTGGCTTGTGCGCCTGAATGGCTGCCAGCACCTCGTCCAGCGGGGGCGGAGCATAGGCGGCCTGGCGACCCGTCTCGACCGGTCGAGCTTTGAGTACCGTGGTCGCCGCCGGGATGTTGCCCATCTCCAGGATCTGGCTCCAGCGATAACTGAACCAGCCGTTGCGGATTACCAGGCATTGCTGGCCGCCGGCAAACTGCCGCGCCACCGCCTCCATGCCAAATGTACCGCTGCCCGGCACCACTGCAACGGCCTCGGCGTTGTAGACCTGTTTCAGGGTGCTGGAAATGTTCTTCATCACCCCCTGGAAGGACTGCGACATGTGGTTGAGCGAGCGGTCGGTGTAGACCACCGAGTACTCGACCAGCCCCTCGGGATCGATACTGGGATAGAGCTTTGACATGGGTGACTCCTGTGGCAGAGATGTCAGTGGTATCGACCCTGCCCTAAGCCTTGGCAAATGACAAGATTGCACGAGGTTGAATTGCAATGCCCGCCGTACGGCGCCGGGTACCGTCTGGGCGCGGATCGGCGCCAAATGCTTGCGAGCCGCCCCCGTTGCCCTCGGTGTCAGGCCGTGTGGGCATTGGTCCCGGGCCGGATCGCTGCTGGAGAGAAAACCCTCGAGGTCCGTCGTTGGTATCCAGATTTAGCCCCCTCCGAGGATCTCCTGATTGTCGAAAACGGACGGTTTCTTCATGAGGAGGGTGACGAAGACCCTGACGGTACAGCCGTCGCGATTGTGCGAGTAAAAGCTGTACGTCCATTCGTCCAGGCTGACATGCAAGCGGCCTGTGCAAGTTATTTCGAGGAAGGCTGGCTGGCATGGGAGCTGAGTGACTTAAGACCGGTCACACACCCTGTGACCGTTCGCGCGGCACGGGGTATTTACCAGGTAGATTTCCTGCTTCCCGACATGATTTACCCATTGAAATAGGCGATCAGCCTTACGTCTCAGACGTGCTCAACTGCGCGCCTTTCGCAAGCTCAATGGCCGCGATAATAGCGGCGCGGGCTTGGGGACTATTCTTCCAGCAAGACGACCCCGTGGCCGCCGACGCATGAGCCAGGATGTCAGTAACACTCGCCTCGCTGAGCACCGCCAGTGAGTCAATGCCCATCTGCTCAAGTCGACCGATAACGGCCGGCCCCACGCCCTTGAGGGCCAGCAAAGCATTGTATTCCGTCAATGGAAATGGCATCCGTAAACTCCTGTTATCGGCCAATGGGGACGGCGGAGTTTGCCCGACGGGAGAGGGCATCTCAATAGATGGACTTCTTCACTCCAGGCGTAGGCGAAATCCCCCCGCAAAAAGCCCGTAGGCTCCAATGCCGTTGTAGGAGCGAGCTTGCTCGCGAAGAACTTATGGGCGCCGCGTTTACTCAGGCTTCACGCGTTATCGTTGGCGTTTCTCGCGAGCAAGCTCGCTCCTGCAGTGGGTCGATGTTCCCGTTATTGAACAGCATTGCACCAGATGCGCAGGCTTATTCGTTTCAGCTTAAATCCCACATAATGGGTTTATAATTCACATATTGAACTAAGTTCTCGGCTGGTTTAAGGTCAGTCACAACCCAGTGACCCGACGCCGTCCGGCCACCGAGAATAAAGACAATAAGAGGAATTCCCCCATGACTGGTCCTTCGCTGGACAGCCGTCTGCACGCCAGCACCATGAAGACGCTCAACCTGAAGCTGATTCCGTTCCTCATGTTGCTTTACATGGTGGCCTACATCGACAAGTCGAACATTTCGGTGGCGGCGTTGACGATGAATGCCGACCTCGGCCTCAGCCTGCGCATGTATGGCATCGGCGTGGGGTTGTTCTTCCTGACCTACATCCTGTTCGAAGTGCCGAGCAGCCTGATCCTGACCAAGGTCGGTGCGCGGCGCTGGATTGCGCGGATCATGATCACCTGGGGCATCATTGCCGCGGGCATGAGCCTGATCCAGAGCGCCAACCAGCTGTACGTGATGCGTCTGCTGCTGGGGGCCGCCGAAGCGGGTTTCACGCCCGGGATCATCTACTACCTCTCCCAGTGGTTCCCGCGCAGCGACCGAGCCAGGGCCATGTCGTGGTTCTACATTGGCGCTGCGCTGGCGTCGGTGATCGGTCTGCCGATGTCGGGTGCCTTGCTGAATCTGGATGGCCTGTTCGGCGTTAATGGCTGGCGCTGGTTGTTCCTGCTCGAAGGCATTCCGGCGATTGTGCTGGGCTACGTGGTGTTGCGCTACATGCCCGAAACGCCGGCCTCTACCCACTGGCTCGACAGCGCGCAGAAGGACTGGCTCAGCCGCACCATGCAGGCCGAGCAGGCAACGACGGTGATCTCGCACAAGGACGCCTGGCATGTGGCTTTTCGCAGTCGCCAGGTGTGGTTGCTCAGCCTGTTCTGGTTGCTGCAGGCGTTTGGCACCATCGGCGTCACGCTGTTCCTGCCACTGATTGTGCAGTCGGTATCGAAGCAGGGCTCGTTCGTCGTCAGCCTGCTATCGGCGATGCCATTCTTCCTGGCGTGCGTGTTCATGTACCTGAACGGCCGTCACTCCGATCGCACCGGCGAGCGGGGCTGGCATTTGGGTGGGCCATTGTTGGCGGCCGGAGTGCTGCTGGCCCTGGCGGTGTTTACCGGCAACCAGTGGCTGGCGTACGTGCTGCTGGTGGTGGCGGTGGGGCTGAACTGGGCGGCGACGCCGGTGTTCTGGGCGACCACCACCGAATACCTGTCCGGGCCGGCGGCTGCCGTATCGATTGCCTTGATCAACTCCATTGCCAACATTGCCGGCCTGGGCTTGCCGCCGGTGATGGGCTGGATCAAGGACGCCACCCATAGCTATGACTATGCCTTGTTGCTGGTGGCCGCCGCGCTGCTGGCGGGGGGGCTGTTAGGGCTCTATTTGGGCGGCGGCAAACGCAGCCGCAAGGTCACTACCGTTTCTGTTCCGGGAGGCATCGATGAAATCAACCGTGCTTAAAGTTGCGCGTCTGCCAGACATGCTCAGCGAGCGGCTGTATGCCGACTATGACGTGCTTGAGGGCAGTGAGAGCGGCGAGGAACTGGAGGCGCGAACGCTGCGTGGTATTCGCGCGCTGATCGCCAATGGCGAGTCGAGGGTGAGCGCCGGTTTGATCGAGCGCCTGCCGGATCTGCAAGTGATCGTGGTGTTTGGCGTTGGTTATGACGGCATCGACGTCGAAGCGGCCCGGGCCCGTGGCATTGCGGTCACGCATACGCCGGATGTGCTGACCGACGACGTCGCCGATTTTGCCATGACCTTGCTGCTTGGCACGGCGCGGCGCATTGCACGGGCGGACCGTTTTGTGCGCGAAGGGCGCTGGCAACAGGGGCCTTTTCCGTTCACTCGCAAGGTCAGTGGCAAGCGTCTGGGAATCGTTGGGCTGGGGCGCATCGGCAAGGCGATTGCGCAGCGCGCGGCGGCGTTCGACATGCAGATCAGCTACCACGGCCGGCGTCCGCTCGGAGTGGACTACCCGTATTACGCTTCGGTCACCGAACTGGCGGCGGCGGTGGATTTCCTGCTGGTTGCAGTGGGCGGTGGGGACTCGACTCATCACCTGGTCGATGCCTGTGTGCTCGATGCGTTGGGCAGCCAGGGCATCCTGATCAACGTGGGGCGCGGCAGTGTGGTCGATGAGGCGGCGCTGGCACAGGCGTTGGCTGAGGGGCGGCTGTTGGGGGCAGGGCTGGACGTATTCGAGGATGAACCGCGGCCGCATGCGGGGCTGCTGGATCTGGACAACGTGCTGCTGGCGCCGCACATGGCCAGTGCCACCTGGGATACGCGGCGGGCGATGTCGGACCTGACCTTGGCCAACCTCGCTGCGCATTTTGCCGGCGAGCCGTTGCCGACACCGGTGCCGGATTGACCCGCCGGGTCAGTCTTCCGGCAGGTTATTGAAGATTTTTTCCAGCGTGGCATTCAGTTTGGTGATCTGGGCTTCAGTGCCGGTCACCGCATATGTATAAGCCCACACTAGAAGACCACCACACAGCCCCGTTCGTCCATAACCGGGCACTTGCAACGATGTGCTCTCTCTCATATACAAGCGCGGAATTCCCGCGCATTGCGAACGGAGAGCCAACATGGAAATCGACGAGAATGCCCCAGGCAATATTTCCCAGAAGGGCGTGTCGGGCGGCACTGACAACGAGACAGGCCATGATCCTAAAAGAAGTGGAACCGAGGTCCCGCTTCCAGCTGACGATGAGGCGTCTGTCGACGAAGAAATGACCGACGTGGATGCCGCCAATTCGGTGTCCAGCGAGCACCCCAACCCTTGATGGGCAGTCCGCCCAAAACGCCCGACCCAGTGTCGTAATGCTGTTGTAGGAGCGAGCTTGCTCGCGAAAAACGTATAGACGCCGCGTACACACAGGCTTCGCGCGTTATCGTTGACGGTTTTCGCGAGCCACCTCGCTCCTACAAAGGTCAGTCGCTGTACCGGGCTTTTGTTTCATCAGCGGAATCACCTATGCGCAATTCCTGAAGCAGCCTACTCAACAGTACACGTCCACACATGATTCATCCGATAAGGCGCCCGGGTAAACCTCACATCCGATACCAGAACGATCCCGCGCTGCTGCAGCGCGGCGGTCAGTTGTACGAGTGTCTCTGCTTCAATAGTCATCGCTGGCTCCTGGTCAGAAATTACTGCGTTACGTAATTCTTGACCGAACGGTCAACCAGACAATTCCATTTTTTTATCCCTCGATCCCCTACCGAAGCACTCAATCAACAACCACAAGTAAAAATCGTAGCGCTGCGATTATTTCTGGAATATGCTTTCAGTCCTAATTTGCAGCGCTGCGATTTTGCTTTCAAGCACCGCCAGCAGCGCCGCCACCCCATCTGAAACCGGAGGCACGCCATGTCCGACGTACACTCAACCCAGACCTTTGCCAGCCGCTTGAACGGCCCCAGCGCTCCCATTGGCACCTGGCTGATGTCCGGGTCTGCAAGCACCGCCGAAGCCCTGGGTTACGCCGGTTTTGACTGGCTATTGGTCGACATGGAACACGTGCCCATCGAATTTCGCGATCTGTGGCAAATCCTCCAGGCCATCCACTGCGGGGGCGCCCAGCCGATTGTGCGGGTTGCTGCCAATGACCCGGTGCTGCTCAAGCGAGCACTGGACCTGGGTTCGTTCAACGTCATGGTGCCGTTCGTGGAGAACGCCGAGCAGGCGCAGGCGGCCGTCAACGCGGTGAAGTATCCCCCGTTGGGCAACCGCGGTTTTGCCGCCGTGCACCGTGCCAGCCGCTATGGCACCTGGGCCAACTACGGCAAGGAAGCCAACGACGCAGTGACTTGCATCCTGCAGATCGAAACGCCAACCGCGCTGGCGAACCTTGAAGAAATTGCCGCGATTGCCGGGGTCGATGCGCTGTTCCTTGGCCCGGGCGATCTGTCCGCAGCATGCGGTCACATCGGTAATCCGGGGCATCCAGAGGTTCAGGCAATGATCAGCGATGCGATTGTGCGCGCCAGCCGTATCGGCATGCCGATGGGGATAGTCGGCGGCACGCCTGAACTGGTTCAAAGTTATCTGGAGCAGGGGTATGCCTTCGCCGCAGTGGCTTCCGACCTGGCGATGATGATGAAGAAGGCCAACGAGTTCCTCACGGTCCTGAAGGCTCATCAGGCGCCCGTTGCGGTCACCACGCCGTATTGATTGACCTCAAGCCGGGCGGCTTCAGGAACCGGTGAAAATCACTCGCAGTCTGGCCCTCAGGAGTACTCATGGCAGTTGCAAATTCCCCGACCTGTCGGCCCCCTGGCCTGTTCGAGACAGCCTGTAAATGATGAGCGTCTGGTCACATGTGGGGTTTCTGCTCTGTGTGGCGCTGGCCACGTTTGCGCAGAACACCACGGGTTTTGCCTTCGGCCTGTTGCTGTTGGGGCTGACCGGATTGTTGCAGCTGGCGCCGGTAGAAACCGTCGCCAATGTCAGCTCGATCCTGACGTTGATCAACGCCTTTGTGTTGCTGCGCCGTCGCCCGGCCCTGGCGCCGAAGCTGCTGGCGCTAATCCTCGGGTGCAGCCTGCTCGGCGTGGTTGCAGGGGTTGAATTGCTGGGCTTGTTGGGGGCGCATGAGCGGGATCTGCTGCAGTTGGCGCTGGGGGTGACCATCGTGCTGTGCAGCTTCCTGCTGGTGGTTCAGTCGCGCCACCTCGAGCGACTTTCCGGATGGCTCAGTTTCAGCGGGTTCGCCGGGTTGTCCGGGATCATGGGCGGATTGTTCTCCAGCGCTGGTCCGCCCCTGGTCTATCAGCTGTATCGCCAGCCGCTGGCAGCGCACGTGGTGCGCGACACCCTGATCGTGGTGTTCGCGCTGAACGCCTTGTTGCGATTGGGCCTGCAGTCTTACGCCGGGCGCCTTGAGGCGAGTGCGGGTTACCTGGCTCTGGAAGCGGCGCCCGTGGTGTTCGCCCTGACCTGGTACATGCGCCGCCGGCCACCCGCGATCAAGGCACGAACGCTGCGCATCGGCGTCTTCGTCCTGTTGCTGTTGGCAGGGGTGAGCCTGGTCATGCGGCCGTTGCTGTCCATCCACTTTTGAACAATCACCGACACCGTCGAGACCCATCTGGGAGACGGCCTTTTAGAGTCAAGCGGAAGCCATTTCATGTCAGATAAACACAAAAAACTGGAAGAGCTACGCAGCCAGCGCTGGTTCGCTCCGGACACCATCCGCGCCTTTGCCCATCGCCAGCGCATGCAGCAGATCGGGCTGCGACGCGAGGAGTTCATGGGCAAGCCGGTGGTCGCCATCCTCAACACCTGGAGCGAGTTGTCACCCTGTCATTCGCACCTGCGCGAACGTGCCGAAGCGGTCAAGCGCGGTGTTTGGGCGGCAGGCGGATTTCCGGTGGAGCTGCCGGTGCAGTCGGTGGGCGAGGTGATGGTCAAGCCGACCACCATGTTGTATCGCAACCTGTTGGCCATGGAAACCGAAGAGCTGCTGCGCTCCCTGCCCATCGATGGTGCGGTGCTGCTAGGTGGCTGTGACAAGTCCACGCCCGGCTTGTTGATGGGTGCCCTGAGCATGGACCTGCCGATTCTCTATTGCCCTGCCGGGCCAATGTCAAACGGCCAATGGCGTGGAGTGAAGACCGGCGCGGGTACCCATACGAAGAAGTTCTGGGATGAGCGGCGCCTGGGGCTGATCGATACGGTGGCCTGGGAAGAACTGGAAGGCGCCATGACCCGCTCGATCGGCACCTGCAACACCGTGGGCACCGCGTCGACCATGACCAGCATCGCCGATGCCATCGGCTTCACCCTGCCGGGCGCGTCGAGCATTCCGGCGGCTGATGCGGGGCATCCGCGCATGGCTTCGCAGTGTGGCGAGACCATTGTCGATTTGATCTGGCGCGACCGTCGGCCTTCCACCTGGCTGACCCCTGCGCACTTCGCCAATGGCGTGGCGGTTTACATGGCCATGGGTGGCTCGACCAATGCGGCCATTCACCTGATTGCCATCGCCCGTCGTGCCGGGATCGACCTGACGCTGGAGCAATTAGCCGAGACTGCGGCCAAAATCCCCGTGCTGCTGAATCTGTTCCCGTCCGGCAATGCACTGATGGAGGACTACCACTTCGCCGGCGGCCTGCGGGCACTGATGCGCGAGATCACGCCGTTCCTGGCGCTCGATTGCGCCGGGGCCACCGGGCAAACGTGGGACGCGTTGCTGGCCGATGCCAAGTGCTACGACAACGATATTATCCGCAGCCTCGATAACCCGGTGGTGGGCCTTGACCAAGGCGCCACGCTGGCACTGCTGCGCGGCAACCTGTGCCCCGATGGCGCGGTGATGAAGTCTTCTGCCGCCAGCCCTGCATTGCGCAAGCATTCCGGGCCGGCGCTGGTGTTCGACGACCATGAAACCCTGAGCCGAATGATCGACGACCCGGGGCTGCAAATCACCGCAGACACCGTGCTGGTGCTGCGCAATGCCGGGCCCGTCGGCGCGCCAGGCATGCCCGAGTGGGGCAATCTGCCAATCCCGAAAAAGCTGCTGGAAGCCGGGGTGCGCGACATGCTGCGCATTTCCGACTCACGCATGAGCGGCACTCACTACGGCAGCTGTGTGCTGCACGTCGCGCCGGAAGCGGCGGTGGGTGGGCCGCTGTGCCTGGTGCGCAGCGGCGACATCATCGACCTGGATATCGATGCCGGCACCCTGAACATGCGCGTCAGCGACGAAGAGCTGGCTCGCCGGCGCGCTGCGCACGTGCCGGTTCATCGCCAGTACGGCCGATCTTTCGCGGCGCTGTATCAGCAGCACGTGACCCAGGCCAACGAAGGCTGCGACTTCGATTTCCTGCAAGCGGGGGAAGTCGTACCCGAGCCACCGATTCATTGATCCGACTTTTTCCGATCTGCACAGGAGTTCAAACCTCATGCTCAACCTCAAGGATTCTTCGCTGTTCAAACAGTTGGCTTATATCGACGGGCAATGGGTCGGTGCCGACAGCGGTGCGACTTTCGATGTCACCAACCCGGCCACCGGCGAGTTGATCGCCAGGGTGCCGCAAATGGGTGAGGCCGAAGCCGAGCGGGCCGTGATTGCTGCACACAAGGCATTCAAGCAGTGGAAGCGCAAGACCGCCAAGGAGCGCTCCGAGTTGCTGCAGGCCTGGTACAGCCTGATGCAGGACAACCTCGATGACCTCGCGCTGATCCTCACTGCCGAGCAGGGCAAGCCATTGGCCGAAGCCCGCGGCGAACTGGCCAACGGCACTTCGTTCGTGCAGTGGTTCGCCGAGGAAGCCAAGCGGGTCTACGGCGACACCGTCCCGCAGCCGTCGGCGGACAAGCGCATTCTGGTCACCAAGGAACCTATCGGCGTGACGGCAGCTATCACGCCGTGGAATTTCCCCCACGCGATGATCACCCGCAAGGTCGCGCCGGCGCTGGCCGCCGGTTGTGCCATGGTTCTGCGCCCGGCCAGCCAGACGCCGTTGTCGGCCCTGGCGCTCGCGGCGCTGGCGGAGCGTGCAGGTATTCCGGCCGGGGTATTCAGCGTCGTGACCGGTAGCGCGACTCAGATTGGCGGCGTGCTGACGCGGCATCCATTGGTGCGCAAATTCAGCTTTACCGGTTCGACTCCGGTGGGTCGCCTGTTGATCGGGCAATGCGCCGACACGGTGAAGAAAGTCTCCATGGAGTTGGGTGGCAATGCGCCGTTCATTGTGTTCGATGATGCCGATCTGGACGAGGCCGTCGAGGGCGCAATGCTGTCCAAGTTCCGTAATGCCGGGCAGACCTGCGTGTGCGCCAACCGAATCTACGTACAGGACAGCGTCTACGATCAATTCGCCGAAAAACTCGCCGCCGGCGCGCAAAAACTGGTATTGGGCAATGGCATGGAGCAGGGCGTCACCCAAGGACCGATGATCGACGAGGCCGCCGTGCGCAAGGTCGAAGAGCACATCGGCGATGCCTTGGAAAAAGGCGCCCGTTTGGTCACCGGCGGGCAGCGTGCGGCGTTGGGTGGCAGCTTCTTCGAACCCACCGTACTGACCGGTGTTACCGCTGCCATGAAGGTCGCCCAGGAAGAGACATTTGGCCCGTTGGCGCCGTTGTTCCGCTTCAGCACCGAAGAAGAGGTCATCGAGCGGGCCAACGACACCGAGTTTGGCTTGGCCAGCTACTTCTACACCCGCGACATCGGGCGGGTGATGCGCGTCAGTGAAGAGCTGGAGTACGGCATGGTCGGCGTCAACACGGCGGCCATCGCCAATGAGATGGCGCCGTTCGGTGGGGTCAAACAGTCCGGCCTGGGCCGCGAAGGATCGCGCTACGGCATCGAGGACTACCTGGAATTCAAATACGTGTGCCTGGGTGGCGTCAATCGCTGACAGCGCCAGGCTGCAAGCGATGCGGGCGGCTGTGTGCCGCCTGCATCAATCTGGCACTGCGCAGGTGCTCTCGCGCACGATCAGTTCGAACCCCAGGTCCACGGTTTCCGGCTCGGCGGGCAGGGTGCCGGTTTCGATCCACTGCAGCAGGCGAGTGGCGACCGTACGACCGATCTCCAGCGGGTACGGGCGCACGGTGGTCAGGCGCGGCGCGCTGAGCTTGCTCAGGGGCAGGTCGCCGAAACCGGCAATCGCCAGCTGGCCGGGCACATCGATGCCGCGACGACGGGCTTCGAACAGCGCGCCAATCGCCAGCACATCGTTGGAGCAGCACAAGCCCTGCGGCTGATCTGCAGTCTTGGCCAGCTGGTCGAACACCTGGGTCAACACCACCTCGGAAGTACTCTCCTCCAGGGCGATGATCGTCGCCGTGCAACCCTTTTTTTCCAGCCAGGCACGAAAGCCCTCGGCACGTTTTTGTGCGCGATGGTCAAGGTGCATGCGCGAGCCGACATAGGTGAAGCGGCGCACGCCGGATTGGTACAGGTGCTCGGCGAGCGCCGCGCCGACATCCTCGTGGAAGAACCCGACCTGCAGATGAAACGGCTCGTCACCCAGTTCCCACATTTGCGCCACCGGGATGCCGGTGGCTTCGAGTAGCGACCGGGCGGCTTGATGCTGGTTACCGGTGAGCACCAATGCCGCAGGGGACCAGGATAAATGCGCCCGCAGCAGTTCCAGTTCACGGTCGGGGTCGTAGTTGCTGTTGCTGATCAGCAGCTGATAGCCCCGCGCTTCGAACACGTCCTGCATGGCTTGCAGGGTCTCCGAGAAAAACGCGTTGATCATCGAAGGCACTATGACCGCTACGGTGCGGCTGTGGGAAGCGGCCAGGGCGCCCGCCAGGCGATTGATGGTGTAGCCGGTTTCGGCGATGGCTTCGCGGATACGCTCGGCACGCTTGCTGGAGACAGCGTCAGGATCGCGCAGGAACAGTGAAACGGTACTGGGCGAGACGTTAGCCCGCTCGGCGACTTCGTCCATGGTTACGCGATTGCCTTTGCGACGGCCCGGATTGCCGTTGGCGATGGTTGCCGGTAAGTCGCTCATCTGTTTCCTCGGGTGCAAAAGTCCAAGAGAATGAAAGCAGGGCGCTTTCAAGTCAATCACGAGCATGCCAGCTCGGCAAAATTCGAATGCGAACAAAAATGCGCGTAAAACGAAGGAAAAATCGTAGCGCTACGATTTTGCTTGGTTTATGCTCGGCGCGTACCATTTAGCAGCGCTGCGATTTTATCCGAGCGTCTACCCAACCCGTGTTGGAGAACAACTATAAAAAATGAATACGTCCCTGTTCACCTTCCTTAGCATGCTGTTCTTTACCGGCCTGGTGGCCGCCATTTCCTGGTCCTTCACGCGCAAGGCCAAGGATGTCGGTGCCCACGGCTACTTCATGGCCAGCGGTGGGCTCAACGGTTGGTTTATCGCCGGCTCGATGATGCTCACCAACCTGTCCATCGACCAGTTGATCGGCCTCAACGGTGACTCCTATGCCCACAATCTGAGCTCGATGGCGTGGGAGGCCACTGCGGCGGTCTCGACCATCGCCCTGGCGTTGTTCTTTTTGCCGCGCTACATGCGTGGGGGCTTTTCGACGCTGCCGGAGTTCATTGAAAAGCGCTACGACGTCACCACCCGTCGCGTGGTCAGCGCGCTGATGGTGGCCACCTACACGCTGGTCTTGAACCCCGCGTCGCTGTACCTGGGGGCAATCACCTTCAACCAGATTTTCGACCTGCAAGGCATTCTCGGCTGGTCCTATCCGGCCACCATCTCGCTGCTGATCGTCAGCACCGGCGTGATTGGCGCGGCGTACGCGGTACTGGGTGGCCTGCGCGCGGTAGCGGTGTCGGACACCATCAACGGCATCGGCCTGCTGGTTGTGGTCATCCTGATCCCGATCATTGGCCTGTGGACCCTCGGCCAGGGCGATGTACTGTCCGGCGCGCAGACGATCATGCAGGACTCGCCCGAGAAGCTGAATGCCATCGGCGGCCCGCAGGACAAGGTGCCGTTTGGTGCGATTTTCACCGGGATGATTGTTGCCAACCTGTTTTACTGGTGCACCAACCAGGCGATCGTGCAGAAGAGCATGGCGGCGAAAAACCTCGCTGAAGGGCAGAAGGGCGTGCTGTTGTCCGGTTGCCTGAAACTGCTCGTGCCATTGGCCATGCTGATGCCGGGTGTCATCGCCTGGCACCTGTTCCGCGATCAGCCGCTGTCGAACTCCGACATGGCCTATCCGGCGCTGGTGTCGGTGTTGATGCCCTGGTGGATGAAGGGGTTCTTCGTGGCCGTGATCTTCGGCACTGTGATGAGTCACTTCAACGCGATCATCAACGGCACGGCGACCTTGCTCACCTACGATTTCTACAAGCCGTTGCGGCCCCTGGCCGATGATCAGGCACTGGTGCGCTTCGGCAAGCGCGTGAGCATCCTCGCTGCCCTGGTGTCGCTGGTCGTGGCGCCGATGCTGATGTATGCGCCGGAAGGCATCTATGCGGTGCTGCGCCGCTTCACCGGGTTTTTCAACATGCCGATCATTGCCATCATGCTGTTCGGGTTCTTCAATGCCCGCGGCGGCGCGTTCCCGGCCAAGCTGGTGCTGGGCCTGCACGCCTTGTGCTACGCGGTCTTCGTGCTGGGCCTGAAAATCGATGTGCGCCTGGGCATCAGTTTTATCCATGTGATGGGGATCATGTTCGCCATCGAGATGCTGATCCTGATCGCTTTGCGCAACCGCTACGCCCGGGCCGAGCCTTACGTGGTGCAGACCTCGAGCCGGATCATGGACCTGACGCCATGGCGCCATGCGGGCAGCTTCAGCATCGTGCTGCTGGCCGCACTGGTCTCGATCTACCTGACTTTTTCTCCGCTGGGAGTGGCCAGTGCGGCCGGGCCGAGCAGTTGGTTCGTGCCGTTGTTGGCGACGGTGTGGGTCGCGGCGCTGGCGGCCATCAGCGTGGTTCGCCGTCGCTGGCGCCAGCGCGAACCTGATGCCAAATCCTCCCTGCCAACCTGCGAGGTGCAATCCTGATGACGTCTTCAACTTCACTCGCCACTGCCGCTTTCGTCCAGACCGAGGGTGACATCCGCCTGGTGGTCGATGGCCGCGTGTTGTTCTGTCACAGCGAGCGCAACCCGGCGATCTTCGTCGGCCAGGGCGAGGCGGACATCAGCATGCAGCGCGGCAACTTCTCCATCCGTGACTATGTCCAGGAACGGCTGGCCTTGCGTCACGCCTGGTTAGACCAGGCCGCAGCGCGCCTGGATTTGCGCGCCTGGGTC
The DNA here is from genome assembly GCF_000952175.1 of Pseudomonas sp. ES3-33. Taxonomy (NCBI): domain Bacteria; kingdom Pseudomonadati; phylum Pseudomonadota; class Gammaproteobacteria; order Pseudomonadales; family Pseudomonadaceae; genus Pseudomonas; species Pseudomonas sp. ES3-33. Next base: position 23,424 of record NZ_JZRI01000096.1, read on the forward strand.
GACGGCCCGGTGCTGCTCAGCCTGAGCCTGCAAGTGCAGGACAACGTGTTGCGCCTGGTGCCACTGAACATTGATGCGGGCATCAACCGCCTGTGGTTGCGCGTACCGGCAGCAGCGGATGAGCATGTCTGGGGTTGCGGCGAGCAGATGTCGTATTTCGACCTGCGCGGGCGCAATTTTCCGCTCTGGACCTCGGAGCCCGGAGTCGGCCGGGACAAGTCGACCTGGCTGACCCTGCAAGCGGACAACGAAGCCAATGCCGGCGGCGACTACTACCACACCAACTATCCGCAGCCGACCTACATTTCCTCCCAGCGCTACTGCCTGCATGCGGTGACCACGGCCTACGCCGATTTTGATTTCCGCCATCAACAATTTCATGAACTGCAGTTCTGGGCGGTGCCCGAGGCGTTCGAATTCCTCCTGGCCGATGACTTCGTGCAACTGGTCAGCCAGGTATCGAGCCATTTCGGTCGCCAGCCGCGCCTGCCTGAATGGGTGATGAAAGGGGCGATTCTGGGCTTGAAGAACGGCCGCGAACACGCCCAGGCGCGTCTCGACGATGCGCTTGACCAGGGCGTCGCGGTGAGCGCCTTGTGGTGCGAGGACTGGGAAGGCCTGCGCATCACCTCCTTTGGCAAACGCCTGTTCTGGGACTGGCAGTGGAACAGCACGCGCTACCCCGATCACGCCGCCTGGGTGGCCAGCCTTGAAGCACAGGACATCCGGTTCATGGGCTACGTGAACCCGTACCTGTGCAACGACGGTCCGTTGTTTCAGGAAGCGCAGGAAGCCGGTTACCTGGCCACGCGAGTCGAAGGCGGCACCTATCTGGTGGACTTCGGCGAGTTCCTGTGTGGCGTGGTCGACTTCACCTTGCCGGCAGCGGCGCAGTGGTTTGAAGAGCGAATCCTGCGGCGCGAGATGCTCGACAAGGGCTTGTCCGGCTGGATGGCCGACTTCGGCGAGTACCTGCCCATCGACCTGAAACTGGCCGGCGATGCCGACCCGATGCTCGAGCACAACGCCTGGCCGGTGCGCTGGGCCGAGGTCAACGCACGGGCCATTGCCAACGCGGGCAAGACCGGCGATGCGCTGTTCTTCATGCGGGCCGGCTACAGCGGCGTGCAACGTCATTGCCCATTGCTGTGGGCGGGGGACCAGTCAGTAGACTTCAGCCGCCATGACGGATTGCAGACGGTCATCTGTGGTGCGCTGTCCTCGGGTTTGCTCGGCAATGCCTATCACCACAGTGATATCGGCGGCTACACCAGCCTCTACGACAATTGCCGCACCGGCGAACTGTTCCAGCGCTGGGCCGAGATGGCGGCGTTCACTCCGGTGATGCGTACCCATGAAGGCAATCGCCCGGACCAGAACCTGCAGTTCTGGCAGGACGCCGACACCTACGCGCATTTCGCTCGCATGACCCGACTGTATGTCGGCCTGCGTCCGTACCTGCAAAGCCTGGTGGATGAAGCCGAGGCCAGCGGGTTGCCGCTGCAGCGTCCGCTGTTCCTGCACTACGAGCAGGATCCCGAGACCTATTCGATCCAGGATCAGTACCTGTACGGCAAAGACCTGCTTGTAGCGCCCGTGCACGCCGAAGGTCAGCGCGAGTGGACGGCCTATCTGCCTCGTGGCGATCAATGGCAGCACCTGTGGAGTGGCGAGCGATATGCCGGCGGCCAGCGCGTAACGGTTGCAGCGCCGCTGGGTCAGCCTCCGGTGTTCATCCGCGTCGGCAGTCGCTGGCAGGCGACCTTCGAAACCCTGGCGGACCTCGCTCTGTGAGTTGAATCCTTTCTCGCTACGCAGCGCCTTGTGCGCCTCCTTCACGGGAGGCGTCGGGCCTCCCTGCGCCTTGAGATCGCCAATACCTGTACCCGAGTAAGCGAACTTGAATAATAAAAATTACGTTTTTGCTGCTTTTGCCATGACCTGCTCCCTCCTGGGAAATTCTGCCAATGCGGCCTCACCTTTGGTCTTCAAGGCCGGAAACCTGAGCATCAACCCTTACGGGATTCTTGATCTGTCGCTGCAGGGCGGTAAGTTCACCGACGATCACCCGGGCCATACCATGGTTTCGGACGGCAACCTGCAGGCGTCGCGAATTGGCCTGAAGATCGACTACGCACTGGGCAACAGCGGCTATGGCATTCGGGCGTTCGGTGAGCGCGGCCTGGTGCTGCGCAACATCTGGCGCACCGGCTACAACGAGGGCAGGATCTCCACCAACCGTGGTTATGGTGCAGGGGTGACCGGGCCATTCGGTTCGGTCGACATGGGCAGCCTGTACATGCCGATCTACTGGGTGTTCCTTGATTCGGACGTGGCGATGTATGGCCTGTCCAACATGGCCTCGATCATGAGCCTGGAACACACCACGACCTTGGGCAAAAGTGGCACCGGCGGCTTTTATGATACTACCGTGCGCTACCGAACCCCGGAGGTCCATGGGTTTTCCAGCGAACTGGGGTATTCCTACGGTAACTCCAGTATTGAAAACGGTCCGGATCAGAACCGCACCAGCGGCTTCAACCTGCGCTATCGCGATGGTGATACAAGGCTGGGCTACGGCTTCAACCAGCACGATTCGGCTCCCTCGCTGACGACCGGTGAGTTGTACCGGCAAAACACCCACGTGCTCTCCGGCACCGTGCGGCTCGGTGGAGTGCTGTGGGGCGCGAACTACGTCTACTCCGAACGCGATACCGACGTACGCTGGTTCGCCTCTGCGCAGATGGTCAACGCACGCATCACTTTCGGCCCCGGTGACATCACGCTTGGCGTCTCGCACCGTATCGAAGCCGAGGGCGCACGGGCCTGGGCCACTCACGCGGGCTACCTGTATTCGCTTAATACCAATACCCAGCTCTACACCTACGTGTCTCACATCGAGAATAATGCCGACTCCGGGCAGGGGTTTGCGCTGTTGAGTGAAAGCTACCCGAGTGTGCCCAAGGGGTACGACCCTTGGGCCATGACAGCCGGTATCCGTTGGGGATTCTGAGCATTGATGAACAGTTGGTAAAAGGCGCCACCCATGAACATTCTTCGTCTGCACAGCGGCGATCTGCAGCTCGACGTACTGCCACAACTGGGCGGTTCCCTGGCCGGTCTGCGGCACCGGGATCTTGCGCTGCTGCGGCCGTGGGATTGCACCCCAAACGTTCGCCGCTCAGCGTGCTATCCGCTGGTGCCCTATTCGAACCGCATCGCAGAAGGGCGCTTCCAGTGCGGCGGGCACGAATATCAATTACCACGCAATTTCGGCGAGCATGCTCATCCGCTGCATGGCGTGGGATGGCAGCGTGAGTGGCAGGTGGTTGATTGCACGAGCCATGAATGCCACCTGCGTCTGTCCCATGATCCTGCCGGGGAGGGCGGCGAGGATTGGCCATTTGCGTTTGAGGTCGATCAATATGTCCGCCTTGATGAGCAGGGGGTTTCCCTGTCTATGACACTGCGTAATGCCAGTCAGCAGCCAATGCCGGCCGGTTTGGGTTGGCATCCGTATTTCCCCCGACACCAGGGGGTCGAGCTGTCATTTACCGCATCGGCGGTATGGCTCAACGGTAGCGACTCGTTGCCCCAGGAGCGCCTGCCGGTGCCGCCACAGTGGGACTTTGCCCGGCGTCGGGCGGTGGGTCACGTCGCCCTGGACAACTGTTTCGAAGGCTGGCATCGCCAGGCTTCAGTGTATTGGCCGCACGCTGGGGTCGGCGTCGAGATCACCGCGCAGGAAGGGCTGGATCACCTGGTGGTTTTTACGCCACCGGCACCCCAGGATTTCATAGCGGTCGAACCGGTCAGTCACTTGAACAACGCCATCAACCTGCCTGCGCCCCAGGCCCACGGCATCGTTTTATTGGGCCCCGGGCAGGACATGACGCGCACCCTGCGCATGAGCATCAGGCTGGATGGATCAGGAGCAATCGTATGAGTTACACCGTCAAATGCGTGGTCGATCAAGTCAGTGAACTGGGCGAATGCCCGGTGTGGTCGGTCCGGGAGCAGGTGCTGTATTGGGCCGATATTCTCGCCGGCCAATTGCATCGGCTGGACCCGCAAACCGGGGGAGTGACCAGCCTGACGCTGGGCGAGCACCTGGGCTGTTTCGGCCTGCGTCGTCAAGGCGGCTTCATCGTCGCCCTGCGCACTGGCATCTACTTGCTGGGCGAGGACGGAACACTGGGCCGCAAGCTTGCCGACAATCCCTGCGGGCCCACAGACAGTCGTTTCAACGATGGTCGAGTCGATCCCTGGGGGCGTTTCTGGGCCGGGACTATCTGGCAACCCCGGGACCGCAATGGCGCCGTCCTGATGCGCGTTGATGAGCACATGAATGTGCAAGTCATGGCGCACGACGTCATGGTGTCCAATGGCCTGGCGTTCAGTCCTGATCGGGCCTGGATGTACCACAGCGACACACCCAATCATGTGCTGTATCGCTACCCCCTTGATGGCCAGGGCCAGCCGGGGCCCCGGCAGACTGTTCGCACCTTCGAGCGCGGCCCGGGTGGGCGTCCGGACGGCGCCGCGTTCGACAGTGAAGGGTGCTACTGGAGTGCGCAGTTCGACGGCGGCCGCATCCTGCGATTGGCACCGGATGGCACCCAACTCGACGAAATTCGTGTCCCCACGCGATGGCCGACCATGGTTGCTTTTGGCGGCCCGGACCTGCGCACGCTGTACATCACCAGTTCCCGGGAAAACCGCAGTGCCGAGGAGCTGGCGACCTGGCCGCTGTCAGGTTGCCTGTTTTCGGTAGAGGTCGATGTGGCCGGTTGCCCCGAGCCTTTGTTTGCCGGTTGAGTTTCCCTATTTTTGCAAGGATTGAATCATGAGCCAGCATACCCAAACGCGTTACCCGTCCCTGACCGGCAAAGTCATCCTGATCAGTGGCGGCGCCTCAGGCATTGGCGCGGCATTTGTCGAAGCGTTTCACCAGCAGGGCGCCCGCGTCGCTTTCCTGGATCTGGACCAGGCTGGTGGCCAGGCACTCGCTGCTGCGCTGGGCCAGGACCGGGTGAAGTTCCTGCCCTGCAACGTGCGCGATATCCCGGCGTTGCAGGCCGCCATCGCGGCAGTCGAAGCGCAATGGGGGGCGGTGGATGTGTTGATCAATAACGCTGCCCGCGACGATCGCCATCCCATGCAGGACGTCGACGTCGACTACTGGGATGAACGTATGCAAACCAACCTGCGCCACGCTTTTTTCGCCGCCCAGGCGGTCGCCCCGGGAATGACCCGGCGCGGAAGCGGGGTGATCATCAACATGGGCTCGATTTCGTGGATGAGGGGCCGTCCCGGCATGGTCTGCTATACCACTGCCAAGGCTGCAATCAATGGTATGACCCGCACCCTGGCGCGGGAACTGGGTGACAGTGGCATTCGTGTCAACAGTCTGGTGCCGGGTGCGATTCGCACTGCCCGCCAGGATGCCATGTGGGCCAGCGATCCGGCGGGACTGGAATTGGCCAGTCAGAATTTCATCGACCAGCAAATGCTCAAGTTCCGCCTCGACGCCAGCGATTGCGCACGCATGGCGCTGTTTCTGGCGTCTGATGACAGCCGCGGCTGCACGGGACAAAACTTCGTGGTGGACGCGGGGTTGTCGATTCAGTAGAAGCGGCGGATATCCGTCACATTCCGTAACCGGCAGCTTGACCGGCCTGGTTATCCTGCGCGCCCGCAATCAGGTGCAGCGGCATGTGCTGCACCTCAAGGGTGGTGACTTCAAACCCGCCCACCACCTGCGCCTCTCGCTCCCCCAGGGCGATGATCTCCGCTTCCTTTGCCTTAGCCATTCTCGCGTGGTTCGCTGCGATTTCATTGAGAGTTGACACGATACGTCTCCCGGTGACTGACCAAGCGTAGTGCTGGCGTCCTTGTTCGTTGATGAATTGCCGTCGCGTCAGAAATCCGTTGTTCTGGGGCAGCTATCGGCGTCCATTGCAATCCTTGAGCCAGTCGGGGCCGGGAAATCAGGAGAGGATCATCGACCGGATGATCGGTACTCGCGCTCGCGTCTCCGAGACAATTTTGAGCTTAGGCCAGATTGTGAAACACCCTGTGAATTTTGTAAAACGGCGTCATAGAAAAAACCGTGGAAGTGATATTTATATGGCGTTATTTAGGCGCCAATAATCAGTCTTAGTGTATGTAACCAAAAGCAATTGGAATTAGCACAATTCATTTGCTCACGTTTAAAGAACATCGGCCATAAATAACAAAGTACCGGTGCAGAGCCTTCGGCAAGGATCACTACAACTAAAAAAATAAAAATTGACGACAAAAAACAGTCTCGTCCTCCCTATTAAGTCGGTGACTCATCATGATCAAGATCATGGCCTGCTTTTTAATAGGAGCTGTACTCGCAGGATGCAACGGCATGGTGAAACCCGATTTTTCGGGGCCCGCCAACGACTCATACTTCACCGTTTTTTCAGGCTTTCCTCTTCCCTATATGTATATGGCTTCGGCTGTGCAATGGAACGAGGAGTACGCCGTGACGACGCGTCACACTCCGCTGATCCCCAATGTGCAATACAGCTGCAGTACCGGCTGCGACTTGGTGTTCATCCGTCACAAAGCCAACGGCCGCTATCCCGCCTGGCGTGCGCCACGGGTAGGCGAGGCCATCACCGCCGTGGGCTCCAGCCCCTACATGGCCACCGCGACCGGCAAGGGCAAGGTGTATCAGGCGCCATTTATCAATACCGATGAGAACAGCGGCGATCTGTACGCCATCCACGATGCACCGTTGGTCAAGGGCATGTCCGGTGGGCCGGTCATCGGCAACGATGGCAACATTGTCGGGATCAACATGGGCTTTTATTCCACGACGTTACACGATGTCAGTGCCCATCCCGGAGTGAAAGGCGCCGAGCGCATCAGTGTGTTTATTCCGTATTCGATCATTCAGCGCGAATGGCTGTTATTACAGGCTAAACTTGAAACGCCGCGCGGTACCCGGTTGGCCGCCAAGTAACCAACTGCAGGCCCGGTCAATAGGGCGGGCCTGTACTTCGGCAGTCTAAAGATCTTTCTTGAATTCCTTTTCCAGGTGTTTGTCGCCCTTGTGCCGCTCTTTGTCGAGGTGGGTAGCTTCGTTATCTATTTCTTCGTCAGCGTGCTTATCGGCTTTATCCATTTCGTCGGCATCTTGATCAATGCCTTTGTCTATCTCACGATGGTCATGGCGGACGCGGCTAGCCCATGCCGGAACCGAACAACTGACGAATCAACTTAGGCGTGCTACCGGTCCAGCGCTTGAAAGAGCGCCGGAAATTTGCCGCATCGTTGAAACTCAGGTACTCGGCCACTTCTTCGTTGCTGAAGCCTTTGATTTGATACAGGTACAGCGCCACGTGCTTGCGCACCAGATCCACCTGTTGCTGGAACCCGGTGTGGTGTTTTTGCAGTTTGCGTTTGAGTGTCGCGGGGCTCACGGCAAAGGCGTGCGCGGCCTGTTCAAGGCTTGGGGCCTCGCGCACGTGGGCCTGCAGGTAGCGGTAGACGCAGTCGACAAAACTTGCAGTGAAACCCAGCTGATCGATTTGCCCCTGGGCTTCCTGCCGGGCGACCTGGCCGACCGTTGCCGAGCAGTTGGGCCAGGGCCGGACGAGGTACTCGCGGGGGATGCGCATCAGGTCCAGGGGACGTTTGAACTGCGTGTCTTCGCCCAGGTGCACCCAATACTGCTCGACGTAACGCGGCTCGGCGTGGCTGAAACTGCACTCCCACGGCAGGCGCTGGCCACTCTGGGAGCGGCTCATGGCGACGATCGACGTCATGCTCGCCTCTAGCAGGAAGCGCCACTGCTCGCCGGCGCCGCAGCTGTCCAGCCAGTAGAAATAGGCGTGCTTGTCGTCCATTACCAGGCGTGGTGCGGCCAGCGGGCTGAGCAACGCCTGTTGCTGCACCAGGGTATCGAGTGCCTGGTGCAGATTTTGTGCATGGCGCAGGGCGTGGCTGACAGGGCCGTAGTGCCCGGGCAGCAGGCGCTGGCCGAACAGAAAGCTGCTGTCGTCGGCATCGAGCAGGCGCCGGCTGTTGTCGATCAGGGCCAGGAATTGCTGCGGGCTCAGGCGCGTCTGTCCGGCCAGGATGTCGTCGTGGAACAGCCCGGTGCCGCGCAGCAGGCGATGGCTGTCGATGTCCCGGGACAGCGCCAGGTCGATCAGGGTTGCCGGCTGGTAATGCCCGGGAATGAAACGGCTGTCGCTTTCGTACCAGGTATTTTTAAGGGTCATCGCCGCGCCTCAGGCTGTTTTTGCCAGGGGCTGCTTGGCGCGCGCCAGTGCCAGGTTCAGGCGTTTTAGCAAAACGTCAGGTGCCTCATCCATGGCCATCACCACGGCGGTGCTGGCGGACAATTGCAAGCGCTCGCCATGCTGACGGGTTTTGTGGGCCAGGCCATGCACCGCCTGCTGCAGTTCCAGGGCTAACAGCCGCGCCTGGCTTTCCCCGGTGTTGGGCAACACCACCACGAAACGGTCGCCAGCCAACCGGCACAGCAGGTCCTGGCGGCGCAGGTTGAGCAGCAATAAATGGCTGATGGCTTGCAACACCGCATCGCCTTCGGCATGCCCGAACGCCTGATTGATCGCGGTGAAGTTGTCCAGGTCCACGGCCATCAGCGACAGCGGCTGCTCCTGGGCAAGACTCTGCGCCAGGCTGGCAGTCAATTGGCGCTTGAGATAATCGGCACCCCCCAGTGGCGTCAGCTTGTCGAACAGACGGTGTTCGCGGAACAGCTTCTCGCGCTTCTCCATTTGCGCGCTGATCGCCAGCTGCTCGCGATGCCAGTGATAGATGCCGATGGTCAGCAGAATCATCCCGACCGGCATCGGCCCGGATTCCAGCCAGTGATCCCAGGTAATGCTGTCGGGCAGGCGAATGAACTCGTCGAGGCTGTCGATCCACCAGGAGAAAAAGATGCAGCTCAGGCCCAGGGCCAGGTAGTTGGTCACGCGGCCAGCGGGGCGACTCTTGAGCACCAGCCCCAGCCAGACCAGCGCCAGTAGCGCCGAGCCGCCTTCGCCGATGATGTCCAGCCACACCCACTCGCTGACGCTTTTCAGTTCGCCGCAGGCCAGGTGCAGGAGCAACCCGAGATTGGCCGCCACCAGCAGCAGGACGAGTTTCCAGCGATGGGGTTTGAGCACAGAGAACATGGCCGCGATCCTTTGGCGAGTGACAGTGCGCGTCAGCACAGCAGATGTTTGTGACAGGCGGGTGACGAGGGCGGGGGGTCGAATCAGCTCAGTGATGCCGCCACATTTTTATCTGATCAAGCGTCCCTGTGGCGAGGCAGTTTGTGTTGCCACAGAAGTTGCGTCAGGCGCGGCAGGTCATTTCAGCTCATTTGCGCCCGCCGATTCGCGCAAAAGCGCGTTTTGAAGCCTTCCCTGCCACCCCCTGTCACAGAACCGTCATCACGCAACCCTAGCTTGCCCTCCCAGTTGCCGGGCCACTTGCCCGGCGTCAACGGACTCTTGGGGGAGGACATTCATGTACAAGCGCAGCAGCACAGCCGGGTTTGTCGGTTTCACGCTTACCGCTCTGGCCATGGCGATCGCCAGCGAACGGCTGAGTGCCGCGGAATCGGCGACCACCACCGAGCACGTGCAGGTCGTGGGGCAGGCCGCGAGCATCGACCAGGCGCTCAAGGAACAGCGCAGCGCCGACAGCATCAAGAGCGTGGTGCACGCCGACGGCATGGCTCAGCTGCCCGACGAAAACGTCGCTGAAGCGGTGCAGCGCCTGCCCGGGGTCAGCGTCGAGCGCGACCAGGGCGAAGGCCGCTTTGTCAGCGTGCGCGGCCTGGGCCCCGACCTCAACAGCGTGACCATCAACGGCACGCTGGTGCCCTCGCCGGAAAGTGAGCGTCGCGCCGTAGCCCTGGACGTGTTGCCCTCCGAGCTGGTGCAGTCGCTGTCGGTGATCAAGACCCTGACCCCGGACATGGACGCCAACTCCCTGGGGGGCACGGTCGATGTGCAAAGCCTCTCGGCCTTCGATCACAAGGGGCTGTTCTATACCGGCAGCACTGAAGCGAGCTACGACAAGAACACCCACCAGACCAGCCCGAAATTTTCCGGCGCCGCCAGTAACCGGTTCAGCCTCGGTGACGGCATCGACAACTTCGGCGTCGCCGCAGCATTGAGCTGGCAGAAGCGCGATTTCGGTTCGGACAACGTCGAAACCGGCGGCGCCTGGGACTTCGAGCAAGGCGCCCGGCTGCAGGAGTTCGAGCAGCGGGACTACGACATCAGTCGAGAACGGGCAGGCGGTGGACTCAACTTCGATTACAAGCCTGACGACCTCAGCAGCTATTACCTGCGCACGCTCTACAGCCGCTACAAGGACAGCGAGACGCGCAACTCCACGGCGTTCGAATTTGCCGACCCGTTGGCCGCCGCAGAGACCGGCGATGCCGAGGGCTCACGTAAGCTCAAGCAGCGCGAAGAGACCCAGGAAATCCAGTCCTACGTGCTCGGCGGCGAGCGCCTGTTCGGCCTTTGGACCCTGAGCGGGCAGGCCGGCTACAGCCGTTCCAGCGAAGACAGCCCGGGGCACATTGCCAACGCTGCCTTCGATGGCACCGATGATTTTGCCGACAGTGGGTTCTACGACAACGACAAGCCACGTCCGATCATCGGCCAGGGCTTCTACGACCCGGGCAATTTCAGCCTCGACAAGGTTGATTGGGAGAAGCAGCGCACCACCGATACCGAAAAGAATCTGCGCCTGGACCTGGCCCGGGATTATGACTTCAAGGGCTACGCCTCGCAGGTCAAGTTCGGCGGCAAGGTCAGTCGCCGCAACAAGGACAATGATCTCGACGCCTGGGTCTATGAAGACTTCGATGAGCTGGGTTTCAACGACCAGCAGCTCAACCTGGCGCAGTTCCAGAAAGGCACAGTGGACTACCGCCTGGGCCAGTTCGGGCCGGGCATCAGCCCCAGTGCGATCAAGAACCTGATCGGCGGCCTCGATCGCGACGATTTCTACGACGAGACCGAGTCGCGGGTCAACGACTTCAAAATCAGCGAAGACATCAACGCCGGCTACCTGATGAATACCATCGACATCGACGACTGGCGTTTCATCGCCGGCATGCGCTACGAAGGCACCGAGTTCGAAGCCAAGGGCACCGGCGCCACCGATGGTGAGTTTCAGGCGACCGACACCAGGCGTCGTTATCACCACTGGCTGCCGGGGCTGCATGCGCGTTATCAGCTGGACAAGAACACTCAGGTCCGCGCGGCCTGGACCAAGTCTGTTGTACGCCCGACCTTCGGCCAGCTGGCCCCGGGGTTTGTCATCGACGATGACGAGGCTACCTTCGGCAACCCGGACCTCAAGCCCTTGGAGTCGAGCAACCTCGACCTGGGCATCGAGCACTTCATGGGCCGCGCCGGTACCGTCTCGGCGTTCGTGTTCTACAAGGACATCCAGAACTTCGTCTACAACACCGACCTTGCCGGTACCGGTGCGTGGGTCGATTTCGCCGAGGCGCACACGTTCGCCAATGGCGACAGCGCCAAACTCTATGGCCTGGAATTGGCCTACTCGCAGAAATTCGATTGGCTGCCTGCGCCATGGAACGGCCTGCTGATCGGTGCCAACACCACCTTCAGCCGCTCCGACGCCGAGATCAAGGGCTTTGATGCCGCCACCGGCACTAACAGCAAGCGCAGCATCGACCTGCCCAGCCAGTCGGACACCGTCGGCAACCTGATGGTTGGCTGGGAGGACGACAAGCTGAGCTTGCGCCTGTCTGCCAACTACAAGTCCGATTACCTCTACGAACTGGCGTCCATCAACGACAAGGCCCACGACCTGCACGTCGACGCCCAGACCTTCGTCGATTTCAGCGCGCGCTATTCGCTGACCAAGGACCTGCAAGTGAGCTTCGAGGCGCAGAACCTCACGGACGAGTCGTACTTCGTCTACACCGGGCAGCGCGCCTACAACGGCCAGTACGAAGAGTACGGCCCGACCTTCAAGCTCGGCCTGACCTTCACCCACTTCTAAGCCCGGGATGGCCGCCGCTGCCATCAGGTTGTACGCACCACAAGGAACTTGCCTGTTCATGAGCATTTTTTTATCACCCTCCCGTTGCCTGCTCGCCGCCCTGATCAGCCTGAGCGTCACCCAGGCCATGGCTGGCCCGGCGAACCTGACACTCACGCCCTGGGCGCCGAACCTCAAGGTCGACGCCGTGGCTTTCCTGCCGACCGGCGCTGACCGCCTGGCCGTCAGTCAGCGAGATGGCTTGCTGTTACTCGACCCCAAAGGCGCGGAACTGGCGCGCCTGCAGGGATCATTCGCCAGCCTGGACAGCCGCGCCCTGGGCTCCCGCGTGCTGGTGGCGAGCCTCGACAATGCGCGGCAGCAAGCGATGCTGGTCAGCCTTGATGCTGAGCAGCGCAGCTGGGGCCAGCCGGTTTATCTGCCGACACGTGACTACCCGGTGAATGGCCTGTGCCTGTACCGCGACGAGGCCAGTAACCTGTTCCTGTTCCTGGTGGGCGAGGAGGGCAAGGGTGAACAGTGGCTGGTCGGCAACGGCGCCCGTCTTGATGCGCAGCCGCAACGGGTACGCGGTCTGCCGTTGCCGCCTTCGGCAACGGACTGTCGGGTCGACGATGGCGCCCATCAGTTTGTCGTCAACGAGGAGAACGTCGGCTGGTGGGCTTATCCGGCACATCCCGAGGCCGACGTGACGCGCAGCCCCGTTGCCCTGCGCGAGCCTTTCGGCGAGATCAAACACAGCGCTGGCGCCATGGCCCTGATCCCCGCGGGTGTGGTTGCACTTGACCCGAAGGCCGCGCAATTGCACCTGTATCAGCAGCAGGGCGAGCGCTGGGTGGCCCAGGCCAGCCTTGCATTGCCTGGGGTGAAGGAGCCGGAAAACCTCGACGTGCGCGCGACGGCCAAGGGGCTTGAAGTGTTGTTGCGCGACGATGACGATGGCCGTCTGTATCAGGGCCAGCTCGATTGGCAAGCCACACCGGTCGCACGGCCCGCGGAGCTGCCGGTTGTGCCGGCGCAGGCGCAGACCGAACCGGTAGGACGGCAGGGGGACGCCGCCGATGATCCGGCGATCTGGATTCATCCGCAGCAGGCAGGCTTGAGTCGGGTGCTGGGCACCAACAAAAAGCAGGGTTTGCTGGCGTACGACCTGCAGGGCAAGTTGCTTCAGGAACTGCCGGTCGGGCGTCTGAACAATGTCGATGTGCGGCCCAACTTCAAGCTCGGTCAGCAAACGGTCGACCTGGCCGTGGCGAGCAATCGCGATCACAACAGCCTCAGCCTGTTCAGTATCGATCGCCAGAGCGGCGAGCTGCGCGAGGCCGGCGAGATCGCCACGCCCCTCAAGGAAATCTACGGCATCTGCCTGTTCCAGCCAGCCAGCGGGGAACTCTTTGCATTCGCCAACGGCAAGGACGGGACCTTCCTGCAATACCGCTTGAGCGCGCCGAACGGCACGGTCCAGGGTGAGCTGGTGCGCCAGTTCAAGGTCGCCAGTCAGCCCGAGGGCTGCGTTGCCGATGATCAGCGTCAACGGCTGTTTCTCGGCGAGGAGGATGTGGGCGTCTGGGCGGTGGATGCCCGGGCGGATCAACCGGCAACGCTCAGCAGCGTGATCAAGGTTGGCCCGCAATTGCACGCCGATGTGGAAGGCCTGGCGCTGTATCAAAGCGCCGGCAATGACTATCTGGTGATCTCCAGCCAAGGCAACGACAGCTACCTGGTGCTTGATGCCCAACCGCCATTCGCTGCCCGTGGCGCCTTTCGTGTCGGTCTGAATACTGCCCTCGGTATCGACGGCGCCTCGGAAACCGATGGCCTGGAGGTCACTTCCGTCAACCTCGGCGGAGCCTGGAGCGAGGGCATGCTGGTGGTGCAGGACGGGCGCAAACGCATGCCCGAGCAAACCCAGAACTTTAAATTCGTGCCCTGGGCCGAGGTCACCAGGACGCTCAAGCTGCCCTGATCCGTCATCACCCTGTCATCTGACTTTCATCGAATAGCTCAACGGCCGTCGCGCATCGACGGCCCGCGAGCCCCGCACAAGGAGTTTCACCATGCAGGCCACACTCGAACACATGACGATCTGGGGGCTGATCAGCGACGCGAGTCTGTTGGTCAAGGCGGTCATGCTTATCCTGCTGCTGGCATCGCTGCTCAGTTGGTACCTGATCATCCTGCGCAGCAGCGTGCTCAAGCGCCGCGAGCGGCAGCTCAACGATTTCGTGCAGCGCTTTCGCGGCACGCCGGACCTGTTGGCGTTGTATCGCGAAACGGCGAAAAACACCGACAGCGAAGCCGGCGTCGAGCCCATTTTCCAGGCCGGCTTGCAGGAGTTCAACCACCTCAACCAACACTCGGGCAATGCTGCAGACGTGGTCCTCGAGGGCGTGGAGCGGGCGCTCTATGTCGCCATCAGCGAGCAGGAAGTGCGCCTGGAAAAAGGCCTGCAGTTCCTCGCCACGGTCGGTTCGGTCAGCCCCTACATCGGCCTGTTCGGCACCGTGTGGGGCATCATGAATTCCTTCCTCGGGTTGTCGCAGGTGCAGCAGGCGACGTTGTCCACCGTGGCCCCGGGCATTGCCGAAGCGCTGATTGCCACGGCCATCGGCCTGTTTGCGGCGATACCTGCGGTGATTGCCTACAACCGCTTTTCCTCGCGTAGCCAGACGTTACTGACGCGCTACTACGCGTTCGGCAACGAGCTGCAAGTGCGCCTGCACCGCAAGCTGCATGGCGCGCCGATCAACCTGGCCGCCGCCGCCTGAAAGGAGAGTGACGATGTTGGTCAGACCGCAAAGAAAACACGGACCCAAGGCCGAGATGAACGTGGTGCCGTACATCGATGTGATGCTGGTGCTACTGGTGATTTTCATGGTCACCGCGCCCATGCTCACCCAAGGGGTGAAAATCGACCTGCCCAAGATCGCCAGCGAAGCACTGGCCAATGACAGCCGGCAGCAGATCCTCACCCTGTCGGTGAAAGCCGAGGGCGGTTACTACTGGAATCTTGGCGGCGAACTCGACACCCGCAACCAGACCGACAGTGCGGTGAGCCTTGCAGACATGCAGGCCAAGGTAGCGCAGGTGGTCGCTGAGCGGCGAGACACCCAGGTCTACATTCGCGCCGACAAGGACGCCGGCTACGGCAGCGTGGTCGCAGCCATGGCGGCGTTGCAACAGGGCGGGGTCAGTAACCTGGGACTGGTAACCGAGGCCCCGCAATGACGGCGATGACCTTGCACAGGCCTTACCTGGCGGCTGCGCCGGTCGACCGCAGCGGGCTGTGGCGCAATGGCCTGGCTGCGAGTTTTGCGGTCGGGTTGCACGTGATCGTGCTGGGGTTGCTGGTGCGGGGTTGGGTGGCCGAGATGGCTCCGGCCGAGCAGCCGGCGGTCTTGCGTACCCAACTGGTGATCCTGGCGCCGACGCCCGAGGCACCTGCGCTTCAGGCACCGATACCGTCACCCATACCGGCGCCTGAGCCGCTGCCTGCCGTGGTGCAACCGCCCGAGCCTGTGGCCGCGACGCCGGCGCCGAGCAAGCCGGCTGTCGACCCGCAGGTCCAGGTGCAGAAGTTGCAGCAGGTGGCCTTGGCTCGCAAGCGGGTCGAAGAGAAAAAGCGTGAGCTCCAAGCCGAACAAAACCGTGAGCGCCTGGAGTCGCAAAACCGCGCTCGCGAAGTCGAACAGCAGCGCCTGGCGCAACAGCAATCACAGCAGGCCGAGCAGGCGCGCCTGAGTGCCGAGCGAAGCCGTCAACAGGCGGCTGCCCAGGCCGCTGCCGACACTCGCCAGTACCTGCCCTTGAGCAAGCAAGCGCCCGACTATCCGCAACGCGCGCTGGATAAGAACCTGGAGGGCGATTGCACGGTGGAGTACACAGTCAACCCGCAGGGCAAGATCGAGAATCCGAAGGTGCTTGAAGGTTGTCACCCGATGTTTATGCGACCGTCTCTGGCCGCTGCCGATACGTTTCGTTATCAGCCGCGGATGATTGATGGCAAGGCGGTGTCGGTACCGGCAGTGCGTAATACCTTTCACTATCGGATCAAGTGAATCTTTTTATTCCAAAAAGGAATAGATGGATAATTATATAT
>NZ_JZRI01000097.1:0-9598 GCF_000952175.1 Pseudomonas sp. ES3-33
CGACCCTGAACATCAGCGTCACCCCGGTCGATGACAGCTTCACCGATGCCAGCGAAACCGTGTCCACCCTGGAAGACACTGCCGTGACCGGCAGCGTGCTGACCGGGACTTCCAGCGTCGACGGCCCGGTCAGCGTGCTCAACTTCACCATCGGTGCGAACACCTACGCCGCTGGCACAACGGCGACCATCGCCAACGTCGGCACCTTGGTGATCGGAGCCAATGGCGCCTACACCTTCAACCCGGCCGCCAACTACAACGGCAGCGTGCCAGTGGTCAGCTACACCGTCACCGACGGTTCCGGTAGCAATGTCACCTCGACCCTGACCATCAGCGTCACCCCGGTCGATGACAGCTTCACCGATGCCAGCGAAACCGTGTCCACCCTGGAAGACACTGCCGTTACCGGCAGCGTGCTGACCGGGACTTCCAGCGTCGACGGCCCTGTCAGCGTGCTCAACTTCACCATCGGTGCGAACACCTACACCGCCGGCAGTAAGGCGACTATCGCCAATGTCGGCACCCTGGTGATCGGGGCCAACGGGGCGTACACCTTTACTCCGGCTGCCAACTACAACGGCAGCGTGCCAGTGGTCAGCTACACCGTCACTGACGGTTCCGGTAGCAATGTCACTTCGACCCTGAACATCAGCGTCACCCCGGTCGATGACAGCTTCACCGATGCCAGCGAAACCGTGTCCACCCTGGAAGACACTGCCGTGACCGGCAGCGTGCTGACCGGGACTTCCAGCGTCGACGGCCCTGTCAGCGTGCTCAACTTCACCATCGGTGCAAACACCTACACCGCTGGCACAACGGCGACCATCGCCAACGTCGGCACCTTGGTAATCGGGGCCAATGGCGCCTACACCTTCAACCCGGCCGCCAACTACAACGGCAGCGTGCCAGTGGTCAGCTACACCGTCACCGACGGTTCCGGTAGCAATGTCACTTCGACCCTGAACATAACCGTGGTGGGTGTGAATGATGCACCGATCGCCGCACCGGTTAATGTCACCGGTACCGAAGACACCCCGCTGGTCCTCGGCTGGTCGACCTTCGGCGTCCGCGATGTCGACAGCCCCGACGCCAGCCTGGGTGTAAAAATTACCGGCCTGCCGGGTGACGGCAAGTTGCAGTATCTG
Source organism: Pseudomonas sp. ES3-33 (assembly GCF_000952175.1). Classification (NCBI taxonomy): domain Bacteria; kingdom Pseudomonadati; phylum Pseudomonadota; class Gammaproteobacteria; order Pseudomonadales; family Pseudomonadaceae; genus Pseudomonas; species Pseudomonas sp. ES3-33. Next base: position 1,146 of record NZ_JZRI01000097.1, read on the forward strand.
AACGGCTCGACCTGGACCGACCTCACGCCTAACCAGATCATCACCAAGACTGACATCGACGCGGGCAAGTTGCGCTTCATGCCAGACACCAACGAGTCTGGCGCCAACGGTAACCCCAGCGGCACGGGTAACAAGCTGGCGGATTACGCGCAGATCCAGTTCCAGCCAACCGACGGCTCGCTGCTGGGCAACACCGGCACGATTAAAATCGATATCACCCCGGTGGCAGATGCGCCAACGCTGAACGTGGCCAGCAACAACGTCACCTCGACGGGCTTGATCAAGGAAGTCTGGACCGGCCTGGCTGGCCTGGGTACCAACGGTAACGGCGCGCCATCCGACACGCTGAAATCGGTGATCGATGCCGCCGGCAAAGCAAACTCCAGCAGCACCGTCGGCAACGTGCAATCCAGTGGCGACGTAGCTGTGGGCACCGCGTCGAAAACCTCCGGCCTTATTTACCTTGAAGCCGGCAAGACTTACACCTTCAGCGGCAGCGCTGACGACAGTCTGTTGGTGACGATTGGCGGCAAGAATGTAGCCAGCGCGCTGTGGGGTAACGGTGGAGCCATCTCGGGTGCTGGCTTCAAGCCGACTACCAGCGGCTACTACACCATCGACATCTACCACCACAATCAGAGTGGCCCGGGCAGCTATGACGTCAACCTGTCGATCAACGGCGCCGCCGCTGTCGACCTGAGCAGTTCCGGTATCCCGCTGTACACCGGCGTGGCCAACCTGGCCGCATCCGGCGTGACGGTGTCCGAGCTGCACGGCACTAACGGTGAAGGTTACTACGAGGGCTACAAGCTCAACGAAGGTGCGGAAAACGGCAGCGTACACCTGTCCAAAATCACCACTGCACTGACCGATACCGATGGCTCGGAAAGCCTCAGCGTGACCATCAGCGGCTTCCCGAAAGGTATGGTGCTGAGCGACGACGCGGGCCACACCTGGACCGTGGGCACCGATGGCTTGGCGACGGTGACCGGCTGGAACCTGGCCAACCTGACCCTGACGCCACCGGCTTACTACAACGGCAAGTTCGAGCTGACCGTGACCTCCACTTCTACCGAGCAACTGGGTGGTTCGGCCCCAAGTACGGCGACGATTCCGGTCACCATTTATCCGGCGACGTACAACCCGATCACGCTTACGTCGGGCAACGACGTTCAGGACGGCACCTTTGGCAACGATATTATCGTGGCGGACATCGCCGGGCTGACGACGACACCGGGCCAGAACTACAACATCGCCTTCATGGTGGACAGTTCGAGCAGTATGAGCTCCGCCTCCGTGACGTCGGCCAAGAACTCCCTGATTGCGGTGTTTACCTCGCTGATCGCCAGCGCCACATCCCAAGGCGCAAACCCGGGCACCGTGAAGGTGTTCCTGGTGGACTTCGATACGCAGGTGAACAAATCGATTTCGGTCGACTTGTCGAGCAAGGGCGCGCTGGACAGCTTGAAGACCGTGCTCAATAGCATGAGCAAGGGTGGCTTGACCAACTACGAGGACGTGTTCAAGACCACGGCCAACTGGTTCCACAGCGAGGAGGCGACGAGTAACTCGGGTGCGACCAACCTGACTTATTTCATCACCGACGGTGCACCAACGGCCTACACGTCGTCCGAGCTGGTCAATCCAAAGGTTGTCGATTACCACTGGACGAACAGCAACACCGACATCAATCTGGACAGCCTGATGAAGGCCGGTGATTACACGCCTGGTACCGCGTTCAACACGATGATCGGCGGCCAACTCCGGACATTGGTTGATGCCAGCGGTAACGTTTACAAATGGACTCAGGACATTCTCGGCGAGTGGAAACCTTCGAAGGTCGACAGCGACCTGAAGATTCACGCGCAGGGTGATGGAACATACGAACTGTCTAACAACGGCGGCGACGGCAGCGTCGATCGCGAAAGCGCCCGTAATGCAGGGCTGGCACTCGCCCTGTTCGCAGCCGCCAACTCCACCGTACAGGCCATCGGCTTGAACAACGGGGTCACCGAAAACGACCTGGCTCCGTACAACACGACCAAAGGAAAACCGCTGGCCAACATCAACCCTGATGACCTGGCTAACGCGATCCTCGGCCACAGCGAGGCGACATTACCAGGAAGCGACACCATCAACGGCGGCGATGGCAACGACATCATCTTCGGCGACCTGGTGAGCTTCAACGGCGTTACCGGTGAGGGCTACACCGCACTGCAAGCGTTCGTCGGCCAGGAAACAGGTGTCGAAACCAACAAGGTCACCCCAAGCAACGTGCACCAGTTCGTGACCGAGAACTACAAAGTGTTCGACGTGTCCGGTGCTCATGACGGCAACGACACGCTGCTGGGCGGTGCCGGCAACGACATCATCTTCGGCCAGGGTGGCGACGACAAACTGTACGGCGGCAATGGCAACGACATCCTGCTTGGCGGAACCGGCAACGACCTGCTCGACGGTGGCGACGGCAATGACATCCTTATCGGTGGCAAAGGCAACGACACCCTGATCGGCGGTCTGGGTGGCGACACCTTCGTCTGGAAAGCTGGCGACACCGGTGCCGACGTGATCAAGGACTTCAAGGCCGCCGAAGGTGACCGTATCGACCTGCGTGATTTGTTGCAGAACGAGACCGGAAGCACCATCGACAACTTCCTGAAGATCACCACGACGGACGGCGTGTCGTCCCTGGAAGTGAACTCTGCCGGCAAGTTCAACAGTAATGACGCAGCAGCTGCCAAGGCCGATGTGACGATCAAACTCGAAGGCAACAACTGGTCGACCGCCAACCTGCACAACCTGATTGCCGGTAGCGATCCGACCATCAAGGTTGATCACAACAACAGCTGATAGCCAGCGGACGGCCGCCCAAACCGGGCGGCCGTCACGTTTGCGACAATCACCCCGGTGACGATTTCGTCGTCGCACCGCATACTCGTGCGCAGTTGTCCTATGCTGCTGACAGCATGAAGCTGGTCCATTTCTGAGGGATGCTCAATGTTTTACGTGCAACGCGATGCGCAAGGCCAATTAGTGCGCGTGGAGGCGGCAGCTTACGCCGAGGCCACCGAGACGCTGCCCGCGGATCATCATGAGATCCAGGCGTGGTACGCCAACGAAGTGATGGAAGTCAGCCTCAAACAGCTCAAGCAGAGCGACCTGGAAATGATCCGGGTACTCGACGACTTGATTCAGGTGCTGACCAGCAAAGGCGTGATTCGGGTGACGGACTTGCCGGCGGCGGCGCAGGCCAAGCTGATGGACCGGAACCAGGCGCGTGAGGCGTTGGGTGGATTGAGTCACTTGATTGATGATGAAGAGACGGGGTTGATTTAGGACCGTTGCCAAAGCAAAAGATCGTCCGATCGCGGCCCGAGCCTTCGAACGATCTTTTGTGCTTCTGAAGTGTTTACTGCCAGGGCTTGGGCTCACCAAACAACTGCCCTTGCACCCCATAAAGCCCCATCTCGCGGATCACCGACAACTCCCCTTCAGTCTCGACCCGCTCAGCTATCAGCGGCAGATCAATGCTGTGCGCTGCGCGCTGGATCGCCTCGATGAACAGGCGCTTGTCGCCCTCCTGATCAATCGCACGGATGTAGCTGCCGTCGATCTTGAGGTAGGCCAGGCCCAGGCGTGCAAGGTTACCTATCATGCTGAAGCGTCCGCCAAAACGTTGCAGGCTCAGGGAGAAGCCCAGTTCACGCAAACGCTTGGTCAATTGCTCGAGCACGGCTTGCTCGGGAATCTGCTCCTCGCCGATTTCCAGGGTCAGGCGCGGCCCCATGTTCGAATGTGCGCGCAAGCTCTCGAACACCTTGTTCAGCATCTGCGGATCCGCCAGCGTGGCCGAAGACAGGTTCAGCGCCAGTGACTCGTCATGACCGGCCATTTGCTCCAGCACCAATTCCAGCATCAGCCGGTCCAGGCGCGCGGTCCAGCCAAAGCGCTCCAGCCAGGGCAGGAAACGCCCCGCAGGGATGGTCTGGCCCTGATCGTCAATCAGCCGCGACAGCACCTTGTAGTGCAGCACCAGCTGCGGGTCCTGACTGGCGACTACCGGCTGGAAGTACAGTTGCAGGCCTCGATTTGTCAGTGCCTGATCCAGCAGATTGTGCCAGGCATGGTGGTCATCTGCGACGCGGGACGAAGCGCTGTGATCCAGGCAGGCCCAGCTCGGCTCACCCTGTGTTTCCGCCTGCGCCAGTGCCTGGTCGGCTAACCCGATGACCGCCTGCGGTGAGTCACCATGGACAAACGGTGCCAGGCCCAGGGAGGCAACCGAGGCCACATCGGTGGCTCCGGTGGCATGCAGGCTCGCCAGGGCGCTGTCGAGGTTACGCGCCAGTTGCAGCGCTTCTTCACGGACCAGCCCAGGGGCCAGCACGGCAAACTCGCCGCCGCGAATACGTGTGACCAGGTTGAGAGTCTCGGGATACTTGGCGCACTCACGCGATAGCTGCTCGCCGACCGCAATCAGCAACTCGTCGGTGCGCTGACCGCCGAGACGCTGGTTCAAACCGGCCAGATCCTTCACCCGTAGCAACAGCAGATAACCCGAGCTGGCCTGCTCCGGGTTGCTCACCCGGGCGTTCAATTGCATCTCGAAATACCGCCGATTGGCCAAACCCGTGAGGGTGTCCTGATACGATTCGACGCGCAGCTTTTCACTGCGCTCGGCCTGCTCCTGGAACAGCGCCTTGAGCTTCTCGACCATCTGGTTCATGGCCTGGACAACGCGTCGCAATTCGGGGGTGCGCGGCAGGTCCGGCAGGCTGAGAAACTCACGTCGGGCAATGGCGTGGGATTGCTTGACCATGTAGTCCAGGGGCTTCAATTGCCGACGCAGCAGCAGCGCACCCAGCACCGCACTGACGGCGCCACAGAGCAGGAGCCAGCCCAGGCTGCCCAGTGCGCTCTGCCACAACTTGGCCAATGCAAACATCGGGTGACTGACGACCTCGACCCGCGCCGCCTGCTCCCAGCCACGGCTGACGATGGCATCACCACCGGCGGGCTCCAGCCCGATCAGCTTGACGAACCAGTCGGGCACGTTGGTCACCGCTGGAATGCCGCTGCGTTCCACGATGACGTTGTCGTTGCTGACGTCTATCACCCGAATGCTGGCGTAGTAACCACTGTCGAAAATCGAGCTGACCAGCAGCTCGACCATCGCCGGGTCATCAATATTAGGCGTCAGCGACAACGCCAGGGCCGTTGCCGCATCCTGGGCGTGGGAGCGCAGCTGGTTGATGTATTGGGTCCGCGAGCTTTCCAGGCTGACCATGAAGCTGCCAGTGAAAGCGACTACCAGGAACAGACAGATAGCGATCAAAAGCTGTTTGAACAAAGACATCTGAGCGCGTGCTCCTAGTTAGTCGTCTCGACCGGAAAACCTTCGGCCTGCATTTTCTTTAACACATCCTGCCAGCGGGACAGGCGTTTGGTGTCGCTGACTTTTTTATTGCCCTTGGCGCCCGGAAGGTACAACCCTTCTGCGTTGAAAGAGTAGACCGGTAACAGGTCGGTTCGTTGATTGGCAGGCTTGATTGCATCGATCAAGCTGTCGAGCACCAGCGGCATTGCCTCGGGACTCGAATAGTAGGTCAATACCATATGCGCGCGATTCTGGCGCAGGGCCTTAACGTAGGTGATGCGCAGTTTGTCACTGGAAACACCAAGATGGCGCAGGCTGAAATACTTGGCGATGGCATAGTCTTCGCAATCTCCTGCGCCTTTCCACAACGCTTCGACCGGCGTCTCCCAATAATCAACCTCGTTCCACAGGTCGATATCCTCCACATAACGCACTTTGCGGTTGAAGAACTGATTAACCAAATTGAGCTGCTCGAGTTCACCGACCTGCTTTTGTGTAGCCAATAAATGCTGCCAGGCGTCAATGCGTTGCTGCCCTTCGCCCAAGGGGCCGTACAATGCCTGGGCACGGCGACTGATCAGCGAGAAATCCCAATCGGCATGCAGGCCGCCCAGCATGAGGCCAGCCAGCAGCAGGGCGAATGAGAGCCAGCGCAAAGTCCGAGGGATTGCGAAACGTACCGCCAATGCGAGGCATCCAGATCAGGCAGGTGGAATTCGGTTGATGGTGCAGGTTAGCCCGACAAAAGACAATGGCACGATGAGATCACTGATAGCGCGCTAAGCTTTCAGCGCGGCCGCCGGTTTGACATCTTGTCTGGCAGTCTCTAGTGTCAATTTGGATCCAATTACATTAAAACTTATTCAGGGTGCGTTGTGACACAAAAGCCCAACCCTCTAGGCAGTATCAAGATCAACGCGCCAATCCCTGCACACATGGCCCGCGCAGTGATTGAAGAGACCTTGCGCTCGGCGATTCTCGACGGCCGAATCCCGTGTGGCACGGCATTGCGTCAACAAGACCTGGCGGATTTCTTCGGGGTCAGTCGCATGCCGGTTCGCGAAGCACTGCGTCAGCTTGAGGCGCAGTCGCTGCTAAGCGTCATCGCACACAAAGGCGCCGTTGTTGCGCCGCTTGTCCAAGGCGATGCGGTGGAAACCTATGCACTGCGCATTCTGCTGGAGTCGCAAGCGCTGCGTCTGTCGATCCCTCTGCTTACCGCGGAGGACATTGAACAGGCAGCGCGCCATATCCATGATCTCGAGACAGAGCGCGACTTTACCGAGATCGGTCGTCTAAACCGCCTCTTCCACATGGCGCTCTACAGTAAAGCGCCCAACCGCAGGCTGTTGCGGCTGGTGGAGGACGGGCTGAATGAAGAGGAACGCTTCCTGCGCTTCAATCTGGAGGCGATGAACCTGGGTGAATTGTCCCAGGAGGACCACCGGGCGCTGTTGCGCGCAGTGGGGGACCGTAATGTCGAGGGCGCAGTGCGCTTGCTTGAACAGCACCTCAATCGTGCGGTGGAAGTGATTACGCGTTATCTCAATAGCCCCGAGCAATAGCCGTTCCAAGAAGGCTTGACCGATGTCATTCGACAGACGCGTGGCGATCAGTTGCGCAATTGGCTACCGGTGAAAGACAATGCGACTAATTATCATTGTGACATCCGGGCAGCCGCATCATGTCTTCATCACCGTTGGCAGCACAGGTGCCTGATCAACATGTGGTGAGACAGGCTATCCACTGGCTCCTGCGCTTGCGCAACAACGCTGGCAATCCCCGGCTGCGCCTGCAATGCGATGTATGGCGCGCGGAGCGCCAGGAACACGAACTGGCCTGGCAGCGTGTCAAATCCCTGCAGGCCGAGCTGAGCAGCGATCCGCGCGCCATAGCAGGCGCCCCGGATCACTTGAATACCTCGCCAGCCAGTGCCTTGGGCGTAGGCCGCCGGCAAGCCCTGCAGATGCTCTCCGGCTTGCTGCTGCTGGGTTCGACAGCCTGGTTGGCCAAGGACGCATACCACTGGCAACAATGGACCTGCGACTTCGCCACCACCACTGGCGAACGGCGTGGTTTCCAGCTGCCTGACGGCACCCGCCTCGAGCTCAATACCGCCAGTTCGGCAGACCTGGATTACACCCCTCATCAGCGACTGATCAAACTGACCCGAGGCGAGATACTCGTGACCTGTGGCGGGATCGATCAAGCCGCCTCGTTTGATCGTCCGTTAAGAGTGCAAAGTGTTCATGGATTGTTCGAGGGAGTGGATGCCCGGTATGTCCTTCTTCAGGAACCGAACCGCACCCGGCTCAGCGTAACGGCCGGCAAGGTGATCATTCATTCACCAGTGTCCGCCGCTGGCGTGCCCATTGAGGTGCGTCCCGGGCAAAGTTACCTGGTCGATCGCCAACAAGCGTCAATGGCGTCACCGCCTGACCTGGAGCCAGGTACGTGGGTGGACGGCCTGATGGTTACGCGAAATATGCGTCTCGCAGACTTCCTGGATGAGCTGGGCCGCCATCGGCATGGCCACCTGAGCTGCGCCACAGATATTGCTGACCTACGCCTCACCGGTGCATTCCGTCTGGACGACACTGACCAGCTCCTCGTTACCCTGACGCACGCCCTTCCCGTCCAGTTGCACTACCGAACGCGCTGGTGGGTCACCCTGCAAGGCAAAGCCTGAGTCATCGGTGATGGGCAAGTGGCATTCATAGGGCGCTAAACGACAAAACCCCTGTCTGCGTTAGCAGACAGGGGTTTTGGAATTCAATCTTGACGATGACCTACTCTCACATGGGGAAACCCCACACTACCATCGGCGATGCATCGTTTCACTGCTGAGTTCGGGATGGGATCAGGTGGTTCCAATGCTCTATGGTCGTCAAGAAATTCTGTGACCCGCCCGTTACAGCAGTAACGTGCAGGTGAAAATGAGTGACTTCTACAAAAACAAAACCCCTACCTGCATACGCAGATAGGGGTTTCGGAATTTAATCTTGACGATGACCTACTCTCACATGGGGAAACCCCACACTACCATCGGCGATGCATCGTTTCACTGCTGAGTTCG
>NZ_JZRI01000098.1:0-3611 GCF_000952175.1 Pseudomonas sp. ES3-33
CCGTATGCCTATCTCAAAGATGTACTGACGCGGCTGCCGACGCAGCGTGCCAGTGAGATTGATCAACTGCTGCCGCATCGGTGGATGCCCGCCTGAGTCACGCAAGGTGACTTCGGCGGACGCTTACGTTTTACGGGCAGCTATGCTGACTGGTGTGATTGATAGTTCGACTCGATTTTTGAAGTGGGTCGGAGGGACGAATGAATCTTGAGGGCCTAGCCGAACTGCTTTCCGGTGGCGAAAAACTACCTGGATGTGAGCTAGCTCATTCAGACGCCTTGGCACTGGTCGGATTTTACTTCCCTGGACGCGCCTATTGTCTAGTCGCTGACTGGACAGTGGTTGATATAGCGGTCTCCCCCCGTCAGTTAAACGCCGTTGCTAGAAGAGGAGTCACTCCTACTTTGGTCAACGCTTTATGTGTTATCCACGATAGCAAAGGACGTTTCCCTCGCGGTCACTGGGTAAGAACTTCATTGGGGGTTTCGTTCACCCATGATTGCCTGTTCGAGACAAAAAACACCGTTTATGTGTTGATGGGACCCGGTCGAAGGGTACGAACAGACCTGGACGTCGCGCAGAGCCTGTACTGAAAGTCACTGGTGCGCAATGTGGCAGTCATCGACGTTCAGCGTTTTAGGTTTCGTCCGCCTCAGCCATCCCTATATTTTTCCGGTGCTTACCAAGACTTAGTGTTGGCCACGTATCAGCAATCGCCCCCTAGAACTTGGCTTGATAGGGGGTAGCCTGTCTACTTCAGAGGAGCCGAGCGGCGTGCTTGCTATAATTCAAACGAATGGTTCACACCCCCAGAATCCTCGGCGATGGCGGTTGGTTTTCTAAGGTTAAGCGCAAATTCTAGCGGAGTGGCAACACATGACTATGCCCTGCGAGCGTACCCGGAGTATCGTCCAAACAGGCGAGTTCTTGCGTGAGCTGTCCAGAGATCAGACTCTCCCAGAATCTGTTCGTCAGCAGGCAAAACGCCTCCTGCGGCATTACCCAGAACCATGGGTGATCTTTGGGATCGGCTCCTTCGAAGAGCTGCTTCAAACAAAGGGTCCGAGCGATCCAACGCGAGAGTTCGCGATAGTGGTCCACACTCCCCAGTTGAGCTCCAGCACTGACGGATAAGGCTGGAAAAACTTCCTCAGACTGAGTCTATGATAGAGACCATGGTCTGTGGCAATCCGCGATGGTGCTGTCCGCGCTTCAACGCTCCGACCCTCGTGTTGATGAACGGCATAGATTCTTATGCTGTATGCATGTACAGTTAATGGGTTCTTGCGGCCTTACTCATTGCCTAAGTGTTGAAGCCCTTAGGCGGTGTCATGTGCCGAGATAAGCCCTGAAGTTTGTTGGGTAAGGTGTTATTTTCAGTGATTCCATATTGATACTATCGGAACGGAATTCGACCTATGATCACACTGAAAACTGCCATTATTCACAGCTTCAAGAAGCTGGCCAAGACCAGCTTTATCTCCGAGGTGGTCAAGAAGGATGTGGCGCTCGATACTGAAAATCCTGCGTTGCATTTTCTGGTCAATGGCATCCACGGCCTCATCGGCAAAGAAGGCAACAGCGTGGTCTATGGACAGTTTGCCAATGATGACCGTCAGGGGCCGTTTCCAGAGCGCTTCACCGCGTTCGTAGAAGTACAAGATGATGAAGCGCAATTTATCGACTTGACCCACTTGGCAATGGACCAACTGGTGGAGCAAGCCGGTAATCAAGTCTTGTCGACTGGTGGACACATCCTTTGCGCCCAGTACACCTCGGGCGCAACCGACTTTTTCCTGGTCGCCAGCATGAAGGAGCGCGGTGGTATTCAGCTGGACGAAAACTATGTGCCGAAGGAAATTCAAGAGGTCGATCTCAACAAGGTTCAGCAGGCCGCCAGGATCAACTTGGCTAGCTTCGTGGCCATAAAGGCTATGGCTGCTGCGGCCGCTGCTGCGCCTGAGCAGGATGAGGATGACGCGGAGGATGAAGTGGATTCAACCTACCTGTGCTTCATCAGCCGCGGCCGTGATAGTCAGGCATCTGACTATTTCATTTCTGCACTGGGTTGTGCGAAAGGAGTGGCCTCCGGACGCGCTACCAAAAATGCCATTGATAACGTTGCCCGGTTTTTTCGCGACAACAAAGCGTTAAAAAGCTTTGGTTATAAGGCCAAAGAGGCGGTGATCAAATATCTGGAGGAGCAGTTGGCCGCAGGTAAGTCCGCACGCCTGGACGCCATCTGCCACGTCGCTGTCGCACACGTACCCGCTGACTTAGTGGATGAAATCGTTGGGCTGAAAGACTATTTGAATAGTGAGAAACATAAGGTGCCGGACGACTTTACGGTCAATGCGAAATCGCTGAAAGAGAAGACCCGTATCAAGGGGGACGCTGCTAACTGGTCGTTGCAATTCGAGCGTGGAGCGTTAGGTAAGGATCCGGCCGCAGACGTTTACTATGATGAGGGACGGAAGAAGTTGACCCTGTCCAATCTGACTGCCGAACTGGTTGGTGTGATCGAGAAAGAATTGCTGGCTAGGGCTGGCTAAGAATGTTTTCCAATGTGGTAGCTCTCTACCGTACCCTCGGAGCGCCCACCATTGAGGATGGGGTCATCCGCTATCAGGGGAGGCCAACGCCCGACATTATCGGTGCGTTGCGAATGTGTGATGACCTGCCCGCAGCTTATGGCAAGTTCGAGCATTGCTCTGAAGAAGCTGACTCTCTCGATATTGAGTTTCGCTTGCCATCGAACGAGTCGGGCCGGTTCTACGCGAACTTAGGCGAGTTTGTCGCTCGCAATGGCTCATTGGGCAAGGGCCAATTTCCGAGCAACGTGTACATTGTTGAGCTCAGTTGGGCGGATAGTGATGACACCGAACCTTCGGCGATTAAGGCGCTCAGGCGCGTCTGCCGGATGATCGAGCTGCTTGCACTGCTAGCGATCGGCGTCGACAAAGACAGCAGTCCAGATGGTTATAACCTGTTTTTTGCCTTGCCTCCCGATGGGGCTAAGCCTCCGAGAACTTTTCTGTTGCCTACCCAGGTTGACGTCAAGGTTCTTGACTATGAGCTCAACCACCTGAGTTTGTTGGAAGAAATACTCAATCGAAAAAACGAAAACAAGGCGCACCTCTCCGAACGAAAATTGATGATTCGGATGGCGGTGGCGAGCGTCATCGAGAAGTTTGAGAGCGAGCCGAATCTGTTCTTGGTGATCGTGCGGGAGTGGCGGGAGGTCCTCGCCACGTACCGTGCGAATCTGCAAACCTACGTCTATAGCTTCTCGTTTGAGCGGGCCCGGCGCGAGGTGGCCCAGGCTGAAATCGACTATGGCACTAAGCTTAGTGGAGTACTGGGCGACATCGCGGGAAAGATGCTTGCCCTGCCGATATCGTTAGCGGGTCTGGTCGTGCTGGAGAAAACAACCTCAAAATTCGAAGGTTTTATTCTTGTCCTTGGGCTAGCAGTGGTCTCTGTGTGCGGATTCCACGGCCATCCGGCCACCTATTCCATAAACATCCGGCCACTGATTCCACGATGATCCGGCCACCCATTCCACGCTCATCCGGCCACCCTTAAGGCAGGCAGCAACGCAGGATTATTCA
>NZ_JZRI01000099.1:0-16381 GCF_000952175.1 Pseudomonas sp. ES3-33
CCTTCCAATACTCCTCCCCAAGCAGCCAGCGTCCCGAGCCGGATGCGACCAGGCGAGGGAATGCGCAGCCTGCTGCGCATAGAAATGGCCGATTGCCCGGACGTGGCTGCTAGCGAACCGCAAGGTTCCCTTTCCGCTATCAGGAGATCGACTTCAATGATCATCGATATCAGCTGCTATCCCACCGACCTGGTGGACCTCGCCTGGAGGCATGACGGTGACCCGTTCACCGGCGAGCGTCTGCTGGAGATGATGGATGGCCCGTACATGGTCAACGGCAAACCTCGCCGCATCGACAAAGCCTTCATCCAGCCCCCCCAGGGCAACACCATCTACACCTGGACCGACGGCGACCTGACGGGTCGCGAGTCCATCGACGCTTACATGGCCTACACCCTGAAGATGGTCCAGACCTACCCTGATCGTTTCATTGGCTGCTTTGTTTACAATCCGCGTTGCGGAGTGCAGAACGGCGTCGAAGCAATCGAACGCTACGTCAAGGAACACGGTTTCAAGATGGTGCAAATGCAGGCCAACATGCATGCCTATCGCCCGGACCGCGCCTTGGACTGGGTGCGTCCGGCCTTCGAGAAATGCGCCGAGCTCGGCATCCCGGTCAAGCTGCACACCGGTGATGGCCCCTACAGTATCCCGTCGGAATGGGTGCCGATGATCAAGGAGTTTCCCAACGTCGATTTCATCATGGCGCACTTCGGCGTGCAGACCGGTGGCGTCTACGTGTTCGAACCCATGCAATGGGCCATGGAACTGCCCAACGTCTACTGCGAATCAGGCTGGTGCCTGCAATCGCGGATCGTCGAATTCGCCAAGGTGCTGCCCACCCACAAAATCCTCTTCGGCACCGACACACCCCCCAACGAGCCGGGCATGTGGCTGCGCCTGCTGGAAGTGCTGTGCCACGAGCCGCCGCAGGGCCTGAACCTCGACGAGGACACCCTCGAAGACTACCTGGGCAACAACACCGCACGGATGATCGGCCTCGAGCCGACTGCCCCGCCGCGTTCCGTGTCCGAAGCCGAGGCGCAACTCAAGCGCCCCGTCACCACCCAACTGGCCAGGAGCTGAATCGATGATCATCGACACCCATCTGCACCCCACCAACCTGGTCGACGAGGCCTGGCGCCACACGGGCGAACCCTTCACCGGCGAGCGCATGCTCAAGCTGATGGACGGCCCCTACATGATCAACGGCAAACCTCGCCGCATCGACATGGGTTTCATCCAGCCGCCACCGGGCAACACCGGCTATCGCGACGGTAACCGCCGGGGCCGCGAAGGCGTGCGCGACTACATGTCGTACATTGCCGAACTCTGTGTGAAGTACCCGGACCGCTTCATCGGCAACTTCAACTTCAACCCGCGCTGGGGACCGGAAAACGGCGCCGCGGAGCTGGAATTCCACATCAAGGAATACGGCTTCAAGATGCTGAAATTGCACGCCAACATGCACGGCTATCGCCCCGATCGCGCACTGGACTGGCTGCGCCCGGCGATGAAGGTCTGCGCCAAGTACAACATCGTGGTGCTGATCCACACCGGCGACGGCCCGTACACCATCCCGACGATGTTCTACCCGATCATCCGCGAGTTCCCGATGGTCAACTTCATCATCGGTCACTTCGGCATCCAGACCGGCGGCAACTATTCGTTCGAAGCGTTCTGGATGGCGATGGACACACCGAACGTGTACTGCGAATCCGGCTGGTGCTTCCAGTCGCGGATCGTCGAGTTCGCCAAGGACCTGCCGCGCAACAAGATCGTGTTCGGCACTGACTCGCCACCCAACGAACCGGGCATGTGGCTACGCGAACTCGAAGTGTTGTGCTCGCCTGCGCCGCAAGGCCTGGGCATCGATGAGGATCATCTGGAGGACTACCTGGGCAACAACATCGCCCGGCTGTGCGGCATCGAACCGACGCCGCCACCCAAGGACCTGATCGAGGCGGACATCCGCCTGACCACGACTTATTTGTAGATCGGCATCACACAGAACCCTGTGGGAGCCAGCCTGCTGGCGATGGCGGCAGCACACAGAACCCTGTGGGAGCCAGCCTGCTGGCGATGGCGGCAGCACAGTCAAAATCAATGTCGACTGGCCCACCGGTATCGCCAGCAGGCTAGCTCCCACAGGTTCTGCACCAATCCACAACATTGCGGTACAGCGACTTTACAGGCGCGAAGATGAACCGGCGTTCGATCGACCGGCGGGCCAACGGCTTGTCGATCGAACGTCGCCCTCAACCCTGCGCGCCTGCTTTTTTACGAGGTGAAACCATGACCGTTTCGACGCTTGGCGATACCCAGGATTTCCACGTTTTCATCGACGCCTATCGCCGGTTGTACCCGGACGATGTGCTGACCATCCACGAACCCCTGAGTGCCGACCAGGACGTCACCGCCCTGGTCGACGCCCTCGCCAGCCAGGGCCGCGATCCGCTGTTGATCTGCGAACAGGTCGGCAACCTCGGCGTGCCCGTAGCCACCAACCTGTTCGCATCCCGCAGCCGGATCGCAAGGATCTTCGGCGTCACCGCGGCGCAACTGCACGAGACGTTCCAGGCGCGCGCCAACCAGCCCATCGCACCGCGCTACGTTGAAACCGGCCCGGTGCTGGACGAAATTTTCGAAGGCGAGGCCGTGGACCTGGCCTTGTTGCCGATGCTCAAGCACTTCGACAGCGACCGCGGCCCCTACATTACCAACGCGATCATCATTGCCGAGGATCCGCTGACCGGCATCGCCAACATGAGCTATCACCGCTCCATGCGCCATGCCCGGCAGACCCTCGCCACCAGCCTGCACTCACGGGGTCACCTGTGGCGCATGCTGCAAACCGCCCGGGAACGCGGGGAAGAATTGCGCGTGGCCATGGTCGTCGGCGCCCATCCGCTGTTCATGCTTGCCGCCGCCGCGCGGTTACCTTTCGGCAGTGATGAGCGGGCAGTCGCCGGCGGCCTGTTCGGCGCCCCGCTGGAGCTGGTCAAGACCCCACGCTACGGCATCGGCGTGCCGGCGTTCGCCGAATTCGTGCTCGAAGGTGCGATCGACCCGACGGCCTATGCCGAAGAAGGTCCGTTTGGCGAGTTCAGCGGTTATTCCTCGGACCGTTCGACCAACAACGTGCTGCGCGTCGACACCCTGATGCGCCGCAAGGATGCCTGGCTGGTGGACGTGGTCGGCGGGCGTTATGCCGAACACCTGACCCTGGCGCGGCTGCCCCGGGAAGCGGAAATGAGCGAAAAGCTCAAGGCGCGCTTTCCCGCCGTCACCGCCGTGCACTACCCCAACTCCGGTACGCATTTTCATTGCTACGTGGCCCTGGACCAGAGCCGCGACGGCGAAGCGCGGCAGATCATGCTGGCGCTGCTGGGCTGGGACCCTTACCTGAAATCGGTGATCGCGGTGGACAGCGACATCGACATCAATGACGACAGCCAGGTGCTCTGGGCCTTGGCCACGCACTTCCAGCCGCATCAGGACATCTTCGTCATCGACGGCTTGCCCGGCAGCCCCCTGGACCCCTCGTCCTCGGTCAACGGCACCACCTCGCGCATGGGCCTGGACGCCACCCGCGGCGCAGGGTTTGACGGCATCAAGGCACAACTCGACCAGGCCGTCGTGGAGCGCGCGCGCAGCTTGCTGCAGGGTTATCGGTCATGAATCGCCAGCGCCTGGTGGTCGGTATCAGCGGCGCGTCCGGGTTTATCTACGGCGTGCGCCTCCTGGAGTTGCTGGCCAGGCTCGACATCGAAACGCACCTGGTCATCAGCCGGGCCGCGTTGCTGACCATGGCCCATGAAACCGACTGCAAACTGGCAGACGTGATCGCCCTGGCCAGTCACTACCACCGCGCAGACGACGTCGCGGCGGGCATCGCCAGTGGCTCGTTTCGTTGCCTGGGCATGGTGGTGGCGCCCTGTTCCATGCGCACCCTGGCGGAAATCGCCACCGGCACCTCCGCAGGCCTGATCGGCCGCGCGGCCGATGTGACCTTGAAGGAGCGCCGCACCCTGGTGCTGATGGCCCGGGAAACGCCCTTGACCCTGGCGCACCTGCGCAACATGACCGCCGTCACCGAAATGGGCGGGATCATCGCCCCACCCGTGCCGGCCTTTTACGCCCGCCCGCAAAGCCTTGCGCAAATGGTCGATCACAGCCTGGGTCGGGTCCTCGACCTGTTCGGCCTCGACGCCGGCACCGCGTTGCGCTGGGGCGAACCCGACCTTCATTCATTGAAAAACAAAACCTGTGGGAGCGAGCCTGCTCGCGATGAGGCCGCAACAGCCAGCATCGGTATCGGCTGATCCAGCGCCATCGCGAGCAGGCTCGCTCCCACCGTGCGAGTCCCCCGACCCATTGGTTCCAAAGGAGCATCACATGAACAGCCCATTCAACGCCCCGACCCCGAACCGCAAGATCCCGGTGACCATCCTCACCGGCTTTCTCGGCGCCGGCAAAACCACCCTGCTGAACTACATCCTCAAGGAAAACCACGGGCGCAAAATTGCCGTGATCGAGAACGAATTCGGTGAGGTCGGGATCGACGGCGACCTGGTCCTCAGTTCCGAGACCGAGGAAATCTACGAGATGGTCAACGGGTGCGTGTGCTGCACCGCCGAAGTCCGAGAGGACCTGGTGCGCATCGTTCGCGAACTGGTGGCGCGCCCGGTACGCCTCGACCACATCCTGATCGAAACCAGTGGCCTGGCCGACCCGTACCCGGTGGCACAGAGCTTTTTCATCAACGATCCCATCGCCGATGAAGTGGAACTGGATGCGATCGTGACCATGGTTGACGCCAAGCACATCGCCCAGCATCTGGAAGACCTGCAACTCGATGGCGTCGACAACCAGGCGGTGGACCAGATCGTCTGCGCCGACCGGATCGTGATCAACAAAGTCGACTTGGTGAGCAGCGCCGAGGTGCACGCCCTGAGCGAAAAAATTCGTGGCTTGAACGCGACTGCGGACCTGGTGACCTCCAGCTATGCCGAAATCGACCTGACAAAAATCCTCGGCATCGGCGCCTTCGAGTCCACGCAAAAACTCATGGAAATCGGCGCCGAACATGACCATCACGGCCACGAACATCATCACGAGCCGGATCATGACCACGACCCCAGTGTCTCGTCGGTAGGCATTGCCGTGGACGGCGCGGTGAACCTCGGCGCGTTTCACCGCTGGATCAGCGAACTGCGCACCGCTCAGGCCGACAACCTGTACCGCATGAAAGGCGTACTGGCGGTGCAGGACCAGGACCAGCGCTATGTACTGCAAGGCGTTCACAGCCTGGTGGAGTTTCGCGCATCAACCTTGTGGGGCACCGAACCGCGCTCCAGCAAGATCGTGTTCATCGGCCGCGACCTGGACCGCGCGGCGCTGAACCAGGGCTTTGCCGCCTGCCTGGCAGGCTGAAGCAGCGGCATCGGAGCCGGTGGATGGCGGCTCCGGGCATACAGATGCCTGACACCTCTGGTAGCCCACAGGTATCAGGCATCAGCACGAATACCCCTCTCTACAGCATAAAACAGCAAGAGGTGATTCCCATGTCGTCAGCCACTCCCCCTTCAACCATCCACCCGGTCGACCAGGTTCTACCTGTGCGCCAAATGCTCACCCTCGGCCTGCAACACATGGCCGTCTCGTACATCGGCGCCATCGCCGTGCCGTTGATTGTCGCCAGCGCCTTGAAAATGTCCCAGGCCGATACCGTGGTGTTGATCAGCACCACGTTGTTCTGCTCGGGCATCGCCACGCTGTTGCAAACCGTGGGCTTCTGGAAATTCGGCGTACGCCTGCCAATTCTGCAGGGCGTGGCCTTCAGCAGCGTCGGCCCGGTGATCGCCATTGGCAGCAACCCGGAGGTGGGGTTTGCCGGGGTTTGCGGAGCGGTGATCGGCGCAGGGATTTTTACCATGCTGGTCGCGCCCTTCGTCGGCCGACTGCGGCGCTATTTCCCGCCAGTGGTCACCGGCTGCATCGTCACCGTGATCGGCCTGCAGCTGTTCCCGATTGCCTACGAGTGGGTCGGTGGCGGGCGTCACGCCAGCGATTTTGGCGCGCCGGCGTACCTGGCTGTCGCGGCCGTGGTGCTGTTGACCATCCTGCTGGTCAACCGATACGGCAGCCCGATGCTGCGCAACATGGCGGTGCTGGTGGGCATGCTGGTGGGCGCGGGGCTGGCGTACGGGCTGGGTATGGGCAGCTTCAGCAGCGTCGGCGATTCGCCCTGGCTCACGGTGCCCTATCCGTTCTACTTCGGCCTGCCGACCTTCAGCCTGATCCCGATCGCGACCATGGTGGTGGTGATGATTGTGCAGATGGTCGAGTCCATGGGGCTGTTCGTCGCGATTGGCGACATCGTCGACAAGCCGGTGGAAGAAAAACAGGTGATCAACGGGCTGCGGGCCAACGGCCTGGCGAGCACCATTGCCGGCATGTTCGCCGCCTTCCCGTTCATTGCCTTCATGGAGAACGTCGGCCTGGTGATCCTCACGGGCGTGCGCAGTCGCTGGGTAGTGGCGATCAGCGGATTGCTCATGTGCACCGTGGCCCTGGTGCCCAAGGCCGGGGCAATCATCGCCTCAATGCCGACCGCAGCCCTGGGCGGTGCCGGGATCGCAATGTTTGGCGTGGTCGCGGCCGCCGGCATCCAGACCCTGGCCAAGGTCGACTACGAGCGTAATCGCTACAACGTGCTGATCGTCGGTTTCACCATCGCCGCCGCCCTGGTGCCGGTGCTGGCCCCGGCGCTGTTCAAGCAATTGCCCGAGTGGAGCCAGCCGTTCCTGCACAGCAGCGTGGTGATCGCCTGCCTGGTGTCAGTGCTGCTTAACGCCGCCCTCAATGGCGTCAGCGCGCCAGACAGCGCCGCCAGCAAACCCGCCTCCCATAGCCTTTGACCGGAGAAGCCCATGACTCAACTTCAAAACATCCTGATCAAAAACCCGCTGGAGGTGATGACCGGCCTGCGCGGCGAACGCGCCCGGGCCGGCAGCGTCGACATCCGCGTGGTCAACGGGCGCATCGCCGAAATGGCCGCCGGCCTGCAGGCGCAACCCGGGGAGCGGGTGATCGACGCCCGTCATTGCCTGGTGTATCCAGGCTGGATCAACACCCACCATCACCTGTTCCAGAACCTGCTCAAAGCCGTGCCCGAAGGGTTGAACCAGGACCTGCAAGGCTGGCTCGCCAGCGTGCCCTACCCGCGCCTCAACCGCTTCACCCCGAAACTGTCGCGCATTGCCGCGCGGCTGGGTATGGCCGAGTTGCTGCTGTCGGGGGTGACGACCTGCGCCGACCACCACTACCTGTACCACGCCCACGGCACGACCGAGACCGGTGACCTGCTGTTCGACACGGCGGACGAATTCGGCTTGCGCTTCGTGCTGTGCCGAGGGGGTGCCCTGGAGTCGGCAAGTGCACACCCCGGCTTTTCAAAAACCGCGCTGCAGCCGGAGTCGCTGGAGCAAATGGTCGGCGACATCGAGCGCTTGAAATCGCGCTATCACCAGGACATTCCGGACGCCATGCGCCGGGTCGTGGTGGCGCCGACCACGCCCACTTTCTCGCTGCCGCCCACCCTGCTGCGGGAGCTGGCTCACACGGCTCGTGGCCTTGGCCTGCGCCTGCACACGCACCTGTCGGAGACGCAGAACTACGTCAATTTCTGCCGCGAGAAATACAATTGCCTGCCGGTCGAATTCGTCGCTGAGCACGAGTGGCTCGGCCCGGATGTCTGGTTCGCCCACGCGGTGCACCTGCAACCAGGGGAAATCCGCATGCTCGCGCAGACGGGCACCGGTGTTTCCCACTGCCCGGTGAGCAACGCCCGACTGGGTAGCGGTATCGCGCCAGTGCCACAGATGGCCGAGGCCGGCGTGCCGATATCACTGGGCGTGGATGGGGTGGCGTCGAACGAGTCCGGAAGCATGGTCGGTGAAGCGCATACCGCCTGGCTGATTCACCGGGCGGAACAAGGCGCGGGCGCCACCACCGCCGAAGACGTGATTCACTGGGGCACGGCCGGCGGCGCTCAGGTATTGGGCCTCGGTGCGGTGGGCACACTGGAGATCGGACAGGCAGCGGACCTGGTGATCTACGGCCTGGATCACCCGCGCTTTTTCGGCTTCCACGACCTGGGGGTAGCACCGGTGGTCGCGGGCGAACCGATCGCCGTGCGCTACAGCCTGGTGGGTGGCCGGGTGGTGGTCGATGACGGCGTGATCCCGGGGCTCGACCTGGAGCGCATGCGCGCCGAAGCCTGGGAAGGCGTGCAGCACCTGATGCAGGTCGACGACTAGCCCCCGGTAGGAGCTGCCGCAGGCTGCGATCTTTTGATCTCGCGCCGCTTTCGACGCAGCCAAAAGATCGCAGCCTGCGGCAGCTCCTACGGGGACCTCATCATTCAAGCCGCCAGTTGCCCCCCTGCAATCGCCGCCGAAGCCGCCAGCATTGCCCGCAACAACACCGCACACCCCGCCGCCAGGTCATCCGGCGCCGCATTTTCGATCTCGTTGTGGCTAATACCGCCTTCGCACGGCACGAAGATCATCCCCGCCGGCCCCAGTTCGGCGAGGAAGATCGCGTCATGCCCCGCGCCACTGACGATGTCCATGTGCGACAGACCCAGCCCCTGCGCCGCATTGCGCACCGCGTCGACACAACCTTGCTCGAAATACAGCGGCGGGAAATCCGCCGTGGGCGTCAGTTCGTAGCTCAGGCCATGTTGCTCGCAGGTGGCTTCAATCACCTGGCGAACTTCGGCAATCATCGAATCCAGGCGAGCCGGTTCCAGGTGCCGGAAGTCCAGGGTCATGCGCACTTCGCCGGGAATGACATTGCGCGAGCCGGGATAGGCTTGCAGGCACCCGACCGTGCCGCAGGCGTGAGGTTGATGACCCAGGGCGGCACGATTGACCGCACCCACGATGATGGAGGCGCCGACCAGGGCGTCCTTGCGCAAGTGCATTGGCGTCGGGCCGGCATGGGCTTCGACTCCGCGCAGTTTCAGGTCGAACCACTTCTGCCCGAGAGCCCCCATGACCACGCCGATAGTCTTGCGCTCATCCTCAAGAATCGGGCCTTGCTCGATGTGCGCTTCAAAATAGGCACCGACCGCATGGCCGCTGACCTTGCGAGTGCCGGCGTAGCCGATGGCATTGAGTGCCTCGCCCACGGTGACGCCGTCGGCATCGACTTTGGCCAGGGTTTCCTCCAGCGTGAATTTTTCCGCGAAGACCCCCGAGCCCATCATGCACGGCGCAAAACGCGAGCCCTCTTCGTTGGTCCAGACCACCACCTCCAGCGGGGCCTCGGTTTCCACGCCCAGATCGTTGAGCGTGCGCAGCACCTCAACGCCGGCCAGCACACCAAAGCAGCCATCGAACTTGCCACCGGTGGGCTGGGTGTCGATGTGGCTGCCGGTCATCACGGGAGGCAGGTCCGGATTGCGCCCGGGACGGCGGGCGAAAATATTGCCGACCGCGTCGATGCTGACGGTGCAGCCCGCCTCTTCGCACCACCTGACAAAGATATCCCGAGCATGACGATCGAGGTCGGTCAGGGCCAGGCGACAGACACCGCCTTTGACCGTGGCGCCAAGCTTGGCCAGTTCCATGAGCGACTGCCACAGGCGATCGCGGTTGATGTGCTGATGGGTGGACTGCAGAACGTCTACAGCAGCGTTCATGTTGATCTCCTCAGGCGACTTGTTATTGGATTATTCAGATTTTTTCCGGTGCTCTCACTGCCGTCATCGCGGGCAAGCCCGGCTCCCAAAGGATTGTGGTGTCCCCGTTAGTTGCGTCTGACAACACTCCTGTGGGAGCCGGGCTGCCCGCGATGAGGCCGGCACTTACACCGCAGATTTCGCAACAGACGGGTCAGGTCGCAGTGAACACAACCCGTAATAAATCAACCCGCCCAAGGCCGAACCGGTAAACCAGCCATAACTGTAAAACCAGCTGAACGCATCGCTGCCCAACGACAGCAAGGTCAGCGCCACCGGCACGCCGAAGGCGATAAAACCGAACCAGTTCCAGGCCGGGTACACGTCATCGCGGTACAGCCCAGCGAGGTCGAGTTGCTGTTTCCTGATCAGGAAATAATCCACCACCATGATCCCGGCAATCGGCCCCAGCAAACTCGAATAACCGAGCAACCAGTTGGAATACACCGTCTCCAGGCTGACGTCGGAAACGATCAAGCCAAGCTTCTTCAACAATTCATGGGCCATCAGCACCAGCCCGACCACCCCGGTCAGCAACACCGCCTTGGTGCGGTTGATGACCTTTGGCGCAATGTTCTGGAAATCGTTGGTCGGCGACACGATATTCGCCGCAGTGTTGGTCGACAGCGTCGCGATAATGATCAGTGCCATGGCCAGGGCGACCCACACCGGGCTCTGGATATGACCAATCAACGTTACCGGATCGGACACGGTCACCCCCACCAGCTTGACCGAGGCGGCGGTCATCACCACACCCAGGGCGGCAAACAGGAACATGGTCAGTGGCAGGCCGATAATCTGCCCGACTATCTGGTCCTTCTGGCTCTTGGCATAACGGCTGAAATCCGGAATGTTCAGGGACAAGGTCGCCCAGAAACCGACCATTGCGGTGAGCCCGGCGGCGAAGTAACTGACAACGCTCGCCCCTTCCGGACGCTTGGCCGGGATCGCCATCAGCTCGGTCATCGACACGTTGGGCATCGCCCACACCAGCAGTCCCACCCCCACCAGCACCAGCAAGGGTGCAGACAGTGTCTCCAGCCACTTGATCGACTCGGCACCGCGGATCACTACCCACAGGTTCAGGGCCCAGAACACCATGAAACCGATCACCTCCCCGGTGCCGCCCAGGGACTTCCAGCCCTCGAACACCGAACCGAGGAACAGGTGAATCGCCAACCCGCCGAACATGGTCTGGATACCGAACCAGCCACAGGCCACCAGCGCCCGAATCAGGCAGGGAATGTTGGAGCCGAGAATGCCAAAAGAGGAACGCAGCAACACTGGAAAAGGGATGCCGTACTTGGTGCCGGGAAACGCGTTCAACGTCAGCGGGATCAGCACAATGATGTTGGCAAACAGAATCGCCAGCAGCGCCTCGCCGACACTCAGGCCGAAATAGGCAGTGAGCACGCCACCGAGGGTGTAGGTCGGCACGCAGATCGACATGCCGACCCACAATGCCGTGATATGCCACTTGTTCCAGGTTCGTTCGCGCACCTTGGTCGGTGCCATGTCGTGGTTGTAACGGGGACTGTCGAGGACGTCGGTGCCGGCTTCCAGCTCATACAAGCCGTTGCGCTCGGTCACTTGCGATCTGATCTGTTGCATGGCCGCTCCACTGTTATTTTTGATTATCTTGCTCATCAGGGGCTGGCGACATCAATAAACATGCCGATTGCCCCGCTTGCGCATCGGGCAGATCCATTAAAAAGCGTTAACTCTCTGAAATTCATCATGTTTATTCATATAAACAAACGGTCCTCGGGACACTGCCCGGCGCTCAGGGCGACGACCAGGCAAAGTTGTCCGAACCGTCAGGACTCAAACTGGTGCATCAAACTTTTTTCCCCGCTTTGCGCGTTAACCATAGACGCTTCTCAAGCAGCTGATTTCACATAAGAAATCTCGTCTATTTTGGCATCCTGTCAAGTGCGTCAAAATGGTGAAAGCTTGAACCAAATTGGTGATTTCAATATTTAATCGTTATTTATCAATAGGTTATTAATGGCATTAGCTTATAAAAAATAATCTTGCTCATTCCTCAAACTCGGACTAGTTTCTATTCCTGACAGCGCTGACAGGAATACACCGGTTTGGGTCTGGTTCATATAAAACATTTAGAACCGGCACTAGTCGGTCATTGCCTGCGAGGAACTCGGAATGTCTCTGTTGATCCGTGGCGCCACCGTTGTAACTCACGATGAAAGTTATCGCGCCGACGTCTATTGCGCCGACGGCGTGATCAAAGCCATCGGCGATCAACTGGATGTTCCGGCGGGTGCCGAAGTGCTCGACGGCAGCGGCCAGTACCTGATGCCCGGTGGTATCGATCCGCACACTCACATGCAACTGCCCTTCATGGGCACGGTGGCCAGCGAAGATTTTTTCAGCGGCACGGCGGCAGGGCTTGCCGGTGGCACCACCTCGATTATCGACTTCGTGATTCCCAACCCGCAGCAATCGCTGATGGAAGCCTTTCATCAATGGCGCGGCTGGGCAGAAAAATCGGCAGCGGACTATGGCTTCCACGTCGCCATCACCTGGTGGAGCGAGCAGGTTCGCGAAGAAATGGCCGAGTTGGTCAGCCAGCACGGGGTCAATAGCTTCAAGCATTTCATGGCTTACAAGAACGCGATCATGGCGGCGGACGATACCCTGGTGGCGAGTTTCGAACGCTGCCTGGAGCTGGGCGCCGTGCCGACCGTACACGCGGAAAATGGCGAGCTGGTGTATCACCTGCAACGCAAGCTGATGGCACAGGGCATCACCGGGCCGGAAGCGCACCCGCTGTCGCGGCCTTCACAGGTGGAAGGTGAAGCGGCCAGCCGGGCGATCCGTATTGCCGAAACCCTGGGCACGCCGCTGTACCTGGTGCATGTCTCGACCAAGGAAGCCCTCGACGAAATCACCTATGCCCGCAGCAAGGGCCAGCAGGTCTACGGCGAGGTCCTCGCCGGGCACTTGCTGCTGGACGACAGCGTCTATCAGAACCCGGACTGGAACACTGCCGCCGGCTACGTCATGAGCCCGCCCTTCCGCCCGCGCGGGCATCAGGAGGCACTCTGGCACGGGCTGCAATCGGGCAACCTGCACACCACCGCCACCGACCATTGCTGCTTCTGTGCCGAGCAGAAAGCGGCCGGGCGCGATGACTTCAGCAAGATCCCCAACGGCACCGCCGGTATCGAAGACCGCATGGCCGTGCTGTGGGATGAGGGGGTTAACACCGGGCGTTTCTCGATGCAGCAGTTCGTGGCGCTGACCTCGACCAACACCGCGAAAATTTTCAACCTCTACCCGCGCAAAGGCGCCATTCGCGTCGGTGCCGATGCCGACCTGGTGCTGTGGGATCCGCAAGGTACCCGGACCATTTCCGCGGCCACCCATCACCAGCAGGTCGACTTCAATATCTTTGAAGGCAAGACCGTACGCGGTGTGCCCAGCCACACGATCAGCCAGGGCCGGGTGGTCTGGGCCGATGGTGACCTGCGGGCCGAACGCGGTGCAGGGCGGTATGTCGAGCGGCCGGCATATCCGGCGGTATTTGATCTGCTGAGCAAGCGGGCTGATTTGAATCAGCCAGTTGCTGTGAAGCGCTGAAATCCAGGCCTTCGGCCATCGCGGGCAAGCCTTGCTCCCACAGGATGCTGTGACCACCCCAGATGTCATGAACAACCGAGATCCCTGTGGGCGCGAGGCTTGCCCGCGATGAGGCCAGCCCAGACGCAACAAAAACCCACTGCCCACCAGAGGCAGCACCTCAATAACCGTGAGGCCAACACCGTGATCAAGAGCTTGAACCACCTCCCGCATCCCCATGAAAGTGCGGTCGCCCTCGCCGGTCACTTTACCGACTTGGCGCCACCACTCAACGACCGGCAGGCGCACTTGGAGGCTTCGCGCTGCCTCTACTGCTACGACGCGCCCTGTGTGAATGCTTGCCCAAGTGAAATCGATATCCCCTCGTTCATCCGCAATATCCATGCGGACAACGTACAAGGTGCCGCCCATAAAATCCTCTCCGCGAACATACTGGGCGGCAGTTGTGCGCGGGTCTGTCCCACGGAAATTCTTTGCCAGCAGGCCTGCGTGCGCAACAACGATCATGAGTGCGCACCGGTACTGATCGGCCTGCTGCAACGCTACGCAGTCGACAACGCGCACTTCAGCACGCATCCATTCTCCCGTGCGGCGGCTACCGGCAAACGCATCGCAGTGGTGGGTGCCGGTCCCGCCGGGCTGTCCTGCGCCCACCGCAGTGCCATGCACGGCCACGACGTGGTGATCTTCGAGGCACGGGAAAAGGCCGGCGGCCTCAACGAGTACGGCATCGCCAAGTACAAACTGGTGGACGACTACGCCCAGAAAGAGCTGGATTTCCTCCTGCAAATCGGCGGCATCGAAATCCGTCACGGGCAAAAACTCGGCGAAAACCTGACCCTCAGTGAACTGCACCAGCAATTCGACTCTGTATTCCTCGGCATTGGCTTGAACGCCAGCAAGCAGCTGGGCCTGGCCCACGAAGATGCGCCGGGACTGCTCGCCGCCACCGACTACATCCGCGAACTGCGCCAGGCCGACGACCTGACCCAATTGCCCCTGGCTGATCGCTGTATCGTCCTCGGCGCCGGCAACACGGCCATCGACATGGCCGTGCAAATGGCCCGCCTCGGCGCCCGCGACGTCAACCTGGTGTACCGCCGGGGCGTCGAGGAAATGGGCGCCACGGGCCACGAGCAGGACATCGCCAAAGCCAATCAGGTGCGCCTGCTGACGTGGGCCCAACCGGAGCAAGTGTTGCTCGATGACCTGGGTAACGTGCGTGGCATGCGCTTCGCCCGCACCGTGCTGGTAGAAGATCGGCTGCAAACCACCGGTGAAACCTTCGAACTGGCAGCCGACGCGATTTTTAAAGCCATCGGCCAAGCCTTCGATACCGCTGCACTCGCAGACCCACTGGCCCGGGAGTTGAAGCGCCAGGGCGAGCGCATCCAGGTCGATGAACAGCTGCGCACCAGCATTCCTGGCGTGTACGCGGGCGGCGATTGCACCAGCCTCGATCAGGACCTCACCGTGCAAGCGGTGCAACACGGCAAACTGGCCGCCGAGGCCATCCACACCCAACTCATGCTCAATGTGGAGGCTGCGTAAATGGCCGATCTCTCGATCAACTTCGCCGGTATCAAAGCCCCCAACCCCTTCTGGCTGGCTTCCGCACCGCCCACCGACAAGGCTTATAACGTAGTCCGCGCCTTCGAGGCTGGCTGGGGTGGCGTGGTCTGGAAAACCCTGGGCGAGGACCCGGCAGCAGTCAACGTGTCATCACGCTACTCGGCGCTGTTTGGCGCCAACCGGGAAGTCATGGGTTTCAATAACATCGAGCTGATTACCGACCGCTCCCTGGAAATCAACCTGCGGGAAATCACCCAGGTCAAAAAGGACTGGCCGGACCGCGCGCTGATCGTCTCGCTGATGGTGCCTTGCGTGGAAGAGTCGTGGAAATTCATTCTGCCGCTGGTAGAAGCGACCGGTGCTGACGGCATCGAACTCAACTTCGGCTGCCCCCATGGCATGCCCGAGCGCGGCATGGGCGCAGCGGTCGGCCAGGTGCCGGAGTACGTCGAACAGGTCACGCGCTGGTGCAAGACCTACTGCTCGCTGCCGGTGATCGTCAAGCTCACGCCCAACATCACCGACATTCGCGTCGCCGCCCGCGCCGCCCATCGCGGCGGTGCCGATGCGGTATCGCTGATCAATACCATCAACTCCATCACCAGCGTCAACCTCGAACGCATGGTCGCCAACCCGGTGGTCGGTAGCCAGAGTACCCACGGTGGTTACTGCGGTTCGGCAGTCAAGCCCATCGCCCTGAACATGGTCGCCGAAATCGCCCGCGACCCGCTGACACAGCGGCTACCCATCTCCGGCATTGGCGGCATTGGCACATGGCGCGATGCGGCGGAGTTCATCGCGCTCGGCAGCGGCACGGTGCAGGTGTGCACGGCAGCGATGCTGCATGGTTTCAGGATCGTCGAGGAGATGAAAGACGGCCTGTCACGCTGGATGGACAGTCAGGGCTACGCCAGCATCGCGGACTTTTCCGGGCGTGCGGTGGCTAATACAACGGACTGGAAGTACCTCGACATCAACTACCAGGTCATCGCCAAGATCGACCAGGAGGCCTGCATCGGCTGCGGCCGCTGCCACATCGCCTGCGAAGACACCTCGCACCAGGCGGTGGCCAGCCTCAAGCAGGCCGATGGCACGCACAAGTATCAAGTGATCGACGATGAATGTGTGGGCTGCAACTTGTGCCAGATCACCTGCCCGGTGCAGGACTGCATCGAGATGGTGCCGATCGACAGTGGCAAGCTGTTCCTGGACTGGAACCACGATCCGCGCAACCCCTACCATGTCGCGGTCTGACCTTTAAACAGTAGAAGATCGCAGCCTCGTTGCACTCGACAGCTCCTACCCGGCCCAAGCGCCACCCCGCCCCCGTAGATACTCTGTTACCGGTCAAGCTTTCAGCAGGTGTTTTTCGCTGAAAAGCTTGGCCGTGTCGAAATCTTCTCCTGCGCGTATGCACGCCCACAAGCCTGTCAGGTATTTGCGCATAACCGCGCA
>NZ_JZRI01000100.1:0-699 GCF_000952175.1 Pseudomonas sp. ES3-33
AGATGTGTATAAGAGACAGATATATTTCAGTGAAGATCAAGTCGATAGTATCAGTGTTTTTTATTGTCATTTTCTGAGACCTCTGCGAGTGTTTTTTTTACGAGGTTGATGTTGTATTGCTCAACTTCAATGGAAGCCCCTTCCATTTCCAGCAAAATGTTGTCTGTATTGTACGCCTGGATGATAGTTGGCTTGAAAGCTTCCATCAGTTCAATATTGTAGGGGTCGGAGTGCTGGTCGAGCCACACGGGAATGCCATTCCACATCCAGGATTTTATTCCTGAAATATGCAACGTTTTGATGAAGCTCCATATTTCATGTTTTCCGTCAGGAATGGAGAAATCAAGATCTTTGCTTTTGCAATAGCCCAAGTAATGTCCGATGTCAAAAGCCATGGAGCAACCAGACTGAAAGCATAGCTCTAAATAGAAGTCCCAAAACGGTATGCTTCCGAACTCGCTGTATACGGGTGGATTCTCTAATAGTAGGGGCAGTTCAAGAAAATTCTTTACCATATTGGCGTTAATTATTGTTGTTTGTAACGATTTTTTGTTTAAGGGTGGATTTGTTTGATGGGCGCCGAGAAAAAGATTCTCATTTCTCCATATGCCTATGTCTTCTTCGATGTATCTTACGGGGAGAATGTCAGTTATTTTTTTGAGATTTGCTAACTCTGACATATCGATCACTCCAGAGAAA